>NZ_MKUI01000029.1:0-78217 GCF_001898585.1 Aeromonas sp. 62-46
GATTAATCCAGAGCGCGGCTCTGGGCTTTGATGGCCTCCAGCCCCTCCAGCAGGGGCGCTTCATCCTCGCCGGGTGCACGGCTCACCCGGCCAGCCATGTAGCGGCTGCTGATGAGGATTAATCCAGAGCGCGACTCTGGCCCTTGATGGCCTCCAGCCCCTCCAGCAGGGGCGCTTCATCCTCGCCGGGTGCACGGCTTACCCGGCCAGCCATGTAGCGGCTGCTGAAGAGATTGAACCAGAGTTGCAGCGCCTGCCCCGCCCGTAGCTCCCCGGCCACTTCCAGCACGCAGGCGGCCACCTCGGCGGTGCACAGGTGCTCGTCGCTGTGGGCGACGCGCATACCGTAGGTAGAGAGCGCATCCGGCTTGATGGCGAGCACAGGGAAGCTGTCCAGATAGGGACTCTTGTTGAACATCTTGCGCGCCTCGGGCCAGGTGCCGTCCAGCAGGATGAACAGCGGCTTCTTGCCCGGGGCCAGTACCACCTCGCCGGTCAGACGGTCGGGCGCTTTCTCGCAGGCGGGAAAGACCACGTAGGGCTGCCAGGCGGGATCCGCCAGCAGGGCCAGCAGCTCGGGATGGGGTTCGGTACGCGACCAGAGAAAGGCCCAGGTGGAATCCGGCAGCACGTCGGCGATGAGGCGCCCGGTGTTGGAGGGCTTCATGGGCTCGCTGTCATACATCATGAGGCAGAAACCGGCCTCGGCCTTGAGCGCCGGGCGCCAGTCGCAGGCACACCAGTCGTGGCGCAGCTGGCAGGCATCGCAGCGTGGTACGCTGCCGCCACGGGCAAGAAAGGGTCGGGTCGAGACGCTCTTGCGCCAGATGCGCAGGCGGTTGACGGCGTGATCGGGGATGGGCTTCATGGAACGCGGCTCTGACGGTGCCTGTGGCGGGACAAAAGGGGGCTGATTGTAACGGCGCGCCCTCCTGGCGGCAAGGCTTGCCGGGCGGCGCCCTGCCCCCTTCCCTCCCCGCGTTCTGCCCGCCTCGCCCCCATGAAAAAAGGGCCCTGAGGCCCCTACTCACCATCCGTTGCAACCGGGTCTGGCGACATCAGACCGCCTTTCGCAGGATCTGCTCCAGATAGTGCGCGAAGCTGTGGCCGTGGTGCTCCAGCAGTTTCGGGAACATGGAGATGGAGGTCATGCCCGGGAAGGTGTTGATCTCGTTGAGCAAAATCTCCCCCTCTTCGGTCAGGAAGAAGTCGATGCGCGACAGATGGGTCAGCTTGAGCTGACGGAACGCCTTCAAGGCGTACTCGTGAATGGCGTCAGCCTGCGCCTGAGTCAGCCCCTCGGCCTTGAGCGCGGTCTCGGTGTGACTGGCGCTGCTGTACTTCTCTTCATAGGTGTAGAACTTGTCCTGGGGTACGCAGATCTCCCCCGGATAGGTGGCCACCAGCTCGTCACCATACTGGTAGACCGCCACTTCCAGCTCGCGGGGCTTGACCGCTTTTTCGATCAATACCTGCTCGGAGTAACCGAAGGCATCGGCAATGCCCTTCACCAGGTCTGCCTCGTTGCTGGCGGAGTAGCAACCCACGGAAGAGCCCTGGGAGGCAGCCTTGATGAAGACCTTGCCCCACTTGGCCAGCGCCGCTTTTGCCTCGGTCAGGCTCGCCTCGCCCTGCTCGGTCAGGAACAGGTAGGGGGTATTGGGGATGCCGATGGCGGTGAGCCACAGCTTGGTGGTGATCTTGTTGAAGCACACCTTGCTCGCCTCGGCGTCACAACCCAGATAAGGCAGGCCGGCCAGCTCGAGGAAGGATTGCAGATCGCCGGTCTCACCGGGATAGCCGTGGATGCAGGGCACCACGTAGTCCACCGGACGGGCCACGCTGTCGAACGAGAGCAGCTTGTCCAGCCCCAGCTTGCACTCGCGACCGTCGGCGGAGAGCCAGCGGTCGGCAAACATCTCGACCCGGGTCACTTCGATACCGGGCAGGAGCCCGAGCTGTTTTTCGAGGAAATTGGCGCTGCGCAGCGAGACTTCGTGCTCGGAGCCGCCACCGCCGCACAGCAGCAAGACATGCATGTTCTTCATTAGATGTGATCCCTTGGGAGAAGCGGCTTCGTCATCACCATGTCAAACCCAACCGCATGAAAACCGGACGAAGCCAGAAACGAACATAAGTGCGGGCAGTGTAGCAAGGGAGGGGAAGCCTTGTCAGCCGATGGGGCGCACCTCCCCCTGCCCGGGCAGATAAAAGTCTCTTCCTGTGTCAGAAACAGGATGAAATGCGCTCAACGGGGGGGATCGACCCGCCCGGCGCCATTGCCGTTGACCCGAAACCAGCCGGCAATGCTGTAGCGCTCCCGGCTTGCGGGCAGCACCTCGTGGGGAAACTCTTCAGACAGGAAGAGCACCAGCCGCCCGCCCCGGGGGGAGACATCCATCAGAAACTGCTCGCTGTCGTCATAGACCCGCAATATTCCCCCCGCCTCTGGCTGCCAGTCGTTGTTCAGGTAGAACACCGAGGTGAGCCGGCGGTTGGATCGCCCGGCGAAGGCGTCGCGATGGGTGGCGTAGAAGTCCCCCTGACGGTAGCGGGCAAAGTGGGCCTCGTAGTCGAATAGCCCCAGCATCAGGCTGCGATTGGCGGCCAGACGCAGGGACTCCATCCGGGCCAGATAGTCGGCCACCGGCGCGCCGAGGGAGGCGTCGAGCCAGTGGATCTGATCCCGACGGATATCGCGGTTGTCCTGATGCAGGGTCTCGCGCCCGATCCCCGCCGGTCGCCACTCGTCCGGCAGGCAAGCCTTGAGGGCATCCACCTCGGCGGCGGTTAAAAAATCATCCACTATCACCCAACCCCGGGTGTAGATGGCATCCATGACGGCTTGATAGTCCAAGATAGGCTCGCAGCGAGGGGAGAGAGTGCGCTTTGTAGCGACTTCGGACCATCGGCACAAACCGGATTGCTTCTCTTGAGAAGTCCCGCCATCAATAGGAGTCTGGGGGGGGGGCACAGACGCCCTCCCCCTTGCTCCCCGGCCCTCGGCCCGTTAACGTGCAAGGATTGTCCCCCGGGCGCCTTGTCGCCCCTCTTGCATCAGGAGAAACCATGCCCCTGCCCCTCATCCCCCTGCAACGACTCGATGGCACGGCCTGGTCCACCGCCGATCTGCAGGGCCGTGTCGTGCTGGTGGTCAACGTGGCAAGCCGCTGCGGTTTTACCCCCCAATACACCGGGCTTGAGGCCCTCTATCGCCAGTTCGGCCCCCAAGGCTTCGAGATCCTGGGCTTTCCCTGCGATCAGTTTGGCCATCAGGAGCCGGGCGATGCCGAGGAGATCGCCCGCTTCTGCTCTCTCGACTACCCGGTCAGCTTCCCCCTGATGGCCAAATGCGAGGTCAACGGCGCCGGGGCCCACCCCCTCTATCGCTGGCTCAAGGAACAAAAGCCCGGACTCCTTGGCAGCGAGGCCATCAAGTGGAACTTCACCAAGTTCCTGATTGACCGTGAAGGCCGGGTGGTGGACCGCTTCGCCCCCCAGACCAGACCGGAGGATCTGGTGCAGGCCATCGAGGGACTGCTCTGACGGGCGTGCGCCGCTCGCGACACGGCTGCTGCGCGTACGCCTCGCATCTGCTATATTACGCGCCCACGGTTCTCTTGTGCGGTCGCTTTGCCGGGCTCAGGCCCAGCCTCGATTGCGACCCACCCTATTTTCCATGTCGTGACGGACCAAGGCTGCCGTCACCCGTTGAGCCCAAGGCTCGGAGTGTCCCTCGAACATGTCATTCAATGAACTGGGTCTGTCACCGCACATCCTGCGGGCCGTCAAGGAGCTGGGTTACGAACAACCCACCCCCATCCAGCAGCAAGCCATTCCCGCCATCCTGGCCGGGCAGGACGTGCTGGGCGGCGCCCAGACAGGCACGGGCAAGACGGCCGGTTTCACCCTGCCCATGCTTCATCGACTGCTGGCCAACCACGGCCGTGGCGGTCGTCGCCAGGTGCGAGCCCTGGTGCTGACCCCGACCCGGGAGCTGGCCGCCCAGGTGGGTGAGAGCATCATCAAATATGCCCACCACCTGCCGTTTCGTACCCTGATCGCCTATGGCGGCGTCAGCATCAAGCCAAACCTGGACGCCATCAAGCTCGGGGTCGACATTCTGGTCGCCACCCCGGGCCGCCTGCTGGATCTGCTGACCCAGGGCGCCCTGACCCTGAGCGCCCTCGAGGTACTGGTGCTGGATGAAGCGGACAGAATGCTCGACATGGGGTTCATCACCGACATTCGCCGCATCATGAAGGCCCTGCCGGAGGAGCGTCAGACCCTGCTCTTCTCCGCCACCTTCTCCAATGACATCAAGGCGCTGGCGGACGATCTGCTCAAGGATCCCACCCTCATCGAGGTGGATCCCAGCAACACCGCCGCCGAGCAGGTAAGCCAGCGCATCATCCAGGTCGATCGGGAGCGCCGCCGGGAGATGCTCTCCCACATGATTGGCCGTGGCAACTGGCAGCGGGTGCTGGTGTTCGTGCGCACCAAGCAGATTGCCGACAGGCTCGCCCAGCAAATGCAGAAAGATGGCCTGGATACGGTCGCCATCCACGGTGACAAGAGCCAGGGGGCCCGCAACCGGGCGCTGGCGGATTTTCGTGAAGGCAAGGTGCGGGTGCTGGTTGCCACCGACATCGCCGCTCGCGGCCTGGACATCGATCAGCTTCCCCACGTGATCAACTTCGAGCTGCCCCAGATGGCGGAGGATTACATCCACCGCATCGGCCGCACCGGCCGCGCCGGCCGTGGCGGCGAGGCCATCTCTCTGGTGAGCCAGGACGAGCTGGGTCAGCTCAAGGAGATCGAGGCGCTGATCGGCCAATCCCTGACCGTGGAGATCCTGGAAGGATACGAGCCGAGCGGCAAGCCGAGCCGCCAGACCCTGCCGGGCAGCAAGCCGGTGCAAAACCCGCCCCGCGCCCGTGGCGCCGCCAATACCAAGGGTGGCAACGGCAAAACAACCGCAGGCAAGAGCAAGGCGAAGAGCGATGGCGGCAAGAAGCCAGCCCCAGCCCGCAAGCGGGAAGTGGTGGGCGAGGACATCGGTTTCGCCCCTATGCGCCGTCTGCCCAAGGCCCAGCGGGGCGACTATCAGGACAACTCCAGCGAGGAGTGAGGCAGATAGCTGCCGACCTGACACAAAAAACCGCCCACGTCCCGGGCGGTTTTTTTATGCTCTGGCGCCCTTAACCGGCGGCCAAGGCCATGTGCAGCAGGGGATAGGGCTTGCCCTGGCCATCCAGGGGGGAGCGCCCCGTCACCTCGAAGCCCAGGTGCTGATAGAAGCCGACAGCCTGGGCATTCTGCTCGTTGACGTCCACCCGGGTCGCCCCCAGGCAATGGATGGCGTGCGCCACCAGCTGGCGGCCGACCCCGCTCCCTCTCGCCTCGGGGGCGATGAACAGCATCTCGATGTTGCCCTCAGCCACCCCGATAAAGCCGACGATAACGCCATCCTGCCTGGCGCAATAAAGGCGCACGGCATCAAAATAGTGTTCGAGGATGAGAGGCTTGAGGGTGGCGATGTCTTCCTCTTGCAGGAAGTGATGGGTAGCGCGTACCGAGGCCTCCCAGAGAGCGATCAGGGCCGGGTAATCCCCGGTTTGTGCTGGTTCTATCTTCATGAATTGTTGGCTCAATTTATGGCAAAAGCGCCGATGCTAAGCCTTGGGGCCGAACCTCGTCAAGGTGCAGCCCTGGGCCTCTGCCTGCTTGATGACAAACCCCTTCTCGATGCCCGCCTTGAAGCCCAGCTTCTCATAGAGGCGATGGGCTTCATCGCGCCCTTCCCCCGAGAGCAGCATCACCTTGTAGCCATCCAGCCCCCAGGCCAGGGAGAGCGCCTGTTCAAGCACCTTCTGGCTCAGCCCCTGGCGTCGGAACGCAGAGGCCGTTACCACGTGCTCTATGATGCCAAAGGGCCTGCCGCCGTTGCTCAGGGTCGGGATCACCCCGAGCTGGCAGGTGGCGGCGAGCTCACCGCCCACCTTTGCCGCGATGATCCGCACCTCGGGCCTGGCCAGCAGGCTCGCGAGCGTCTCCATCGCCATGGAAAGCGGCATCACGGGATCCCGTGGTCTGAGCTCGGCGTAAAGGCTGAGCAAGCCGCCAGATCCTGCTCCCTGCACTCTCTGATCACCACCATGGCAACCTACCTGATCTGCCACTCCTCTTTCGGCTGATCATGCATGACGCCAGCATCGAGTGTGCACAGGCATAAAGAGAAAGAAGATGCCTCCCCAGGTTGGGAAGGCATCGCGATCAACGGGTCTTGACCGCCTGGAGCAGGACAGAGACATCGGCGCCAACGCGGCGGGTCGCGATGGCTTCGCGAATGGCGCGCTCGCTGTAGCGACTGGCGGGGTAGACCACCACGCAGGCGGTGTCACCGGGAGCGAGGAAGTGGGTCTCGCCAAAGGGGGTGTAGCGGGTGGCGCCAATGCTGATGAGTGCATGGGCCGGGCGCCCCGCCTGGGCCAGCAGCCCCTGGATATGCTCGGCCGGGCCTTCGTCCTGCTGATGGTTGAACTTGTCGATGGCCCACGCCAGCAACTGATCGTGGAAGTAACTGTAATCCACCGCCGCGCTGTCGATCCCGTAGGGGTGCAGCTCCCCGTCCCGCTCCAGATAGCAGGCGATGCGGTAGTCATCGAGCTCGCATCCTGCGGCAAAGTGGGTCAGGGGCAGCAGGTTCGCGGCCAGCCCCTTGCTCTCTTCACCCCAGTTCTTCTTCTCGCTGATCTTGTTGGCATTGGGGCGACGGATGGAGCAGTCGTTGTAGGCGCCAAACGCCTTGGGATGGATGGCCACCACCTGCTCCCCCGCGTACTCCAGCTCGCACCACAGTGCCACCTCGGGTTCAATCTGCACCTTCTCGTCCCCGCTCACCGCCGCCTCCGGCAGGAAGATGGCATCGCCGCTCAACGGGAAGACCCCGAGCTGGCCGGGATGGTTCGGCACATAGAAGGGGAACAGCGCCTTGGGGGCGACCTTGTCGTCAACCTTGACGGCGACGAAGTCCGCCGCCTCCCCTGCCTGCTCCAGGTGACCGGCGAAGTTGCCCGCCACGCCCAGTCCGATAAAGGGGGTCTGTGAGGTGATCTGCATCTGTGGCTCCACTGGCGCGGCCGGGGCCGCCGCCTCGTTGTCGTTGTCGTTGTCGTTGTCGTTGTCGTTGTTCAGGGCGGAAATACCGCCAAAGAGGGAGCTTATTAGAGCACAGCCCCCGTACGGCGCCCAGCCACCGGGCCACAAGCTGTGCACCAGGGCGGATTTCCCCTCACCATCTGGTCATAAAGTCAGCAGTCGATGCGAAGCTGTGATCCCGATGCTTGGGAGAGCACGGCACTTTTGCTAGGCTGCCCTATTGATTTGCCGTTCGGGAGCCGTCGCAAGGCCATGACCACCCACTTTCAGGGGCGCTTCGAGGTGGAGTTCAAATACCGCCTGACGGACAGCGCCGCCTTTGTGCATACCCTCACGGCCCTCGGCCCCGAGGTGATGGTGGCGGACAATCATGAGCAGGACTGCTACTTCGACACGGCAGATGGCGCCCTGGCCCGGGAGGAGAAGAGCCTGATCATCCGCACCATGGCCCCCAGCGGCATCCGGCTCTGGATAGTCAAAGGGCCCGGACCCGATCGCTGCGAGGCGGTCAACATCCCCGATGCGGACAAGGCGGCCAGCATGGTGCGCACCCTGGGCTACCAGCCGGTGCTGACCATCGACAAGCGGCGCAGCATCTATTTTCTGGGGGCCTTCCACGTCACGGTGGATCACCTGGCAGGCGTCGGTGATTTTGCCGAGCTAGCCATCATGACTGACGACGAGGCCGCCCTGCCCGCCTACCGCGCGCAGTTGCTGGCGCTGGCTAACCGGCTGGGACTGGCGCCCGAGATGCGGGAAACCCGCTCCTATCGCACCCTGTGCGAGCAGCGAGCCCCCCTTTGACAAGCGGCAACAAGAGGAATCTGCCCATGATCGACAAACTCGCCTGGCTGACCTTCAAGGAGGGACAACTGCTGTGCGCCCGCTCCCACGGCAAGGACATCTACTACATTCCGGGGGGCAAGCGCGAGCCGGGCGAGAGCGACGAGGCGGCCCTCGTTCGTGAAATCGAGGAAGAGCTCGCGGTCACCCTGAAACCCGACACCCTGGCGTTTGCCTGCGAGTTCAGCGCCCAGGCGGACGGCAAGCCGCAAGGGGTGAATGTCAATCTGCGTTGCTACACGGGGGACGCCGACGGCACGCCCGTCGCCTCGGCGGAGATCGCCGAGCTGCGCTGGCTGGACAGCCGCCACCTGGCCGAAGTCTCCCCCGTCTCCCGCCTGCTGTTCCAGTGGCTGGCAGCGCAGGGACTGATCCATTAAGAGACGGCGCACCTGACCGGATGACGATGGCACCGGCAGGAGAGTCCGCGCCCGAGACGTTAATCCCCCACGTGGGCCAAGAGAGAAGATGAGGACATTCAATGGAGATCCTTGAGGTCGAGAGCACCAGAGGCATCAAACCGGCGCTGATCGCCCTGCTGCAAGATTGCGTGGCCAGCGGTGCCTCGGTGGGCTTTCTGCCTCCCCTGCAGGAAGAGCAGGGGCTGGCGTACTGGCAAGGCATCGAGGGGGAGCTGGCGGATGGAGTGCGCAAGCTCTGGGTGGCGTTTGATCAGCACCATCTGGTGGGCGCCCTGCAGCTCTCCCTGTGCACCAAGGCCAACGGGGGCCACAGGGCCGAAGTGGAAAAGCTGATGGTCCACAGCCAGGCCCGTGGCAAGGGGGTGGGCCGCGCCCTGATGAACGCCATGGAGCAAGGGGCCCGGGACGCCAGGCGTACCTTGCTGGTGCTGGATACCCGGGTCGGCGACGTGGCCTCCAGCCTCTATCGCCAGCTCGGCTATCAGGAGGCCGGCCAGATCCCGGACTTCGCCCGCAATGGGGACGGCACCCTCGCCGCCACCCAGTTCTTCTACAAGCAGCTCTGAGGCAGACGGCCTGGCAAGACCGGACAGCGTGCCGGTCTTGCCCCCTCCAAGGCTCGGTGTACATAGGTTTTGGGTTCAATCAGACTCATCGGCAAGGAGCCATCATGATATTGGAAGTCGCCCATCTGCAGATCATTCCCGGCAAGGCCACTGACTTCGAGCAGGCCTTCGCCCGGGCCCAGCACATCATCAGCGCCATGCCCGGCTACCTGGGCCACCAGTTGCAGCGTGCCCTGGACGATCCCCATCACTACCTGCTGCTGGTGCAGTGGGAACGGTTGGAAGATCACACCCGGGGGTTCAGGGGCTCCCCCCGGTACCAGGAGTGGAAGGCCCTGCTGCACCACTTCTACGACCCCTTCCCCAGGGTCGAACATTTTCAGGATGCAACACCGATCAGTGCCGCAAGCTGAACCTTGATCAGCCAGTCCCGTCACGGGCTGATCAATGGCGTCAGGCCAGGCGCTCGGCCCTGTGGGCAATCTGCGGCTCGGCAAAGGCGCTCTGGGCCGTGATGAGCTGCAGCTCGTAGGCATTCGCCTCCCAGGTCTGTCGCAGCACCGCATCCACCGCGGCGTTGGTGCGCTCGAAGGCGCTCACCCCATCATATCCCGCCTGCAGGTTGGCCAGCATCAGGGCACTGATGAGATCCCCCACGCCCACCGGTTGGCGCGCGAAATCGTAAAGGGGACGGGCGATCAGATAGTCTCCCTCGGGGGTGGCAAGTAGCATCTCGAAGCGGCCGGGGACGCTGGCGGCGCGACCCAGGTGCTTGACCAGCACCATCTTCACCCCCTTCTCCAGCAACTGGCGTGCGGCGACCCGGGTCTGGGCCAGGGTTGTCAGATGGACATCGCACAGAGTCTCCAACTCCAGCAGATTGGGGGCCATGATGTCCGCCACCGGCAGGGCCTGCTCGGTGAGAAAGCGGGTGACGCCCGGGGCGACGATGCACCCCTTCTCCGGATGCCCCATCACGGGATCGCAGAAATAGAGGGCCGCCGGATTGGCTCGCTTAACCGCCGCCACCACCGCCAGGATCTCGTCCCCCTGCTCCGCCGAGCCCAGATAGCCGCTCAGCACCGCATCGCAGCGCGCCAGCACCTCGATATTGCAAAGCCCCTGGCACAGGGCGGCAATGTGGCCCGCCGGCATCGCCATTCCCTGCCAACCCGCCTCGTACTGGGTGTGGTTGGAGAACTGCACCGTATTGATGGGCCACACCTCCATGCCGAGACGGCGCATGGGGAACACGGCGGCGCTGTTGCCGGCACAGCCAAACACCACGTGGGACTGGATAGAGAGAATGCGTTTCATCGACACCACCGCACAAGAAACCTGAGGAAAAGAGGCAATATATCGGATGAAGAGACGGCTCTTCCAGCAATTAACGCCCTGACTCCCTATTTATGCTTCTGCAGGCCTAACTTGCCGCATATTTGACCGCCGCTACCCTGTTTCTGCACAACCCTGGAGCCATCTGCCCGCGGCTGCGGGGTGATAAATGTACTTGTACGCCTCTTGTCTGATGGCATACAAGGTGGTTTTTTAATCAACCATAAACAGTCGGGATCAAGGATGAGGTCCGATGAAAAGGCGCCAGTCGGCAGTCGGCAGTCGGCAGTCGGCAGTCGGCAGTCGGCAGTCGGCAGTCGGCAGTCGGCAGTCGGCAGTCGGCAGTCGCAAAGTAAGGCAACAAGGGCAAGGGTCAAGGAGGCGTCGGAAGATCACAGGACAAAGGCGGCCTACCCTTGCCTGACACCGTGGCAACGGCAAGCCATACGCAGTGGCGACAGCAAGTCACGTCACCAGTGCCGTGGCTGCAGCGAGTCGCCAGCAGTCTCATCAGAGGGAGCGTGGTGCCCTTGGGCGTCTTAATCCCGGGCGAAGTGGTAGACCCAGCCTTCGTCCGGTGCCATCTCGTCCGGCAGGTCCACCAGGGCGGGCAGCGAGGTGACGACCCCTTCGGCCGCAAATTGCAGGGCCATCAGGGCGCAGAGCGCGGCATCATAGGGATCCGTTCCAGGGATGAGGGACACCGGCAGGTGGGGTTGCAGCTCGGGCCGCACCGCAGAGGCTTTGCCCCCCATTTTGGCCAGGGCGGGATAGACCTCCAGCACCGCGCGCCCGGCAGCCCTCGCCTGTTTTGGCACCAGTTGCAGATCCCCGAGACGCGGCAGCATGGAGAGGGCCAGGGTGGCGTTGTTGCCGAGCCTGTCGAAGGTGGCGGAGAGGGGCTTCTTGCCATAGTGCTGATGGAGCCAGCGCTCGCAATCCCGGTAGGCGTAAGGGTTGTCAATCTCCCGCTGGGGCACGGGAAAGCCGCTCCCCCGCCCCGCCAGCAGATCGGCGAGGGCGCGGGGAAAGGCCAGGGGCGCATCGATGCCGAGAGCAAGGCGCGGGCAGGCCAGCACCTGCATCAGCGCCACCTCGTCTTGCAGGGCCGGGCGCAGCAGGGCATCCAGATCCGGCGCGACCCGGGAGCTCAGGCGAAACAGGGGGGAGATCCCGAGCCAGTGCAGACGCGACTCCCGGGCCTGCCAACCCACCACCGCCACCGCCTGGGCATTGCCCTGCCAGCCCCTCACGTCCCAGCCGATGCCGATGGCGTCCATGTGTTCCGTTGTCATGCCCCTGTTACCTCTGTGCAGCCTTGATGGAGCACAGGGTAATGGCTGCCCCTCCTAAAGCAAGGGCAAGTTGGTCCCTAGAAGGATTTCTTGAAGTTGATCAGGGGCAGAATGGGGAAGATGCCGTTCTCGGCGTAGTTGGCCAGGCCAATCTGCAAGCCGTCCAGGTGCTTGGTGGCATTGACGAATCCCAGCTGGAAGGTGGTGCGTTCGGCATAATTGACGAAGCCGACGTTGGCCAGGGCATTGCCCTGGGCGATGTTGACCGCCCCCCAGTTGAGCCCCTTCACATTGTTGGTCAGGTTGACGAAGCCCAGATTGAGGCCGGTATCCTGCCCTTCGTGCCAGTTGACGGCGTTGATGGCGACCCCGCCAAACTGATGGCGCACCCGGCTCGCGCCAAAGAACACACCAAGCTGCAGGCCGGTGAACTGATCCACGTCGGAGAGGGCGAACACCGGCAGATCGATCCCCTTCACCTGACCGGTGCGGCCGTAGAGGAAGGAAGCCCGTGCCCCTTCCACCTGATTGGACGAGGGCAGGTTGACACCGGGCAGGGAGATCTGGACCGGCGTGCTGGCCTGGGCGACACCGGCGAGGGTCAGGGCACCACAGCCGAGCAGCAGGGCGAACGGTTTCATCGGGGATTCCTTGTGAAGAGGGTGTGGCTCAAGGGTACCAGCGCAGGCCCCGGGGGACGAGGTCCCGGCCCTTTCCCTGCGTCACCTCTCGTCTGAATCCGGGGATGGCTCACTCGGCGGAATGGAAAATTCAAACAGAAACTAACATTTATGTCATTTACACCAAAGGTGGATTGGTTGCAGAATGCTCAAACGTGTGTTTGAACAGAGCAAACAACACGTAACACAGGGATGACGTGCTGTACCCGCAAGAAGGGTCGATTGACCCGCAAAAACAGTGTTCTGCCGAACCGGAGACCCATGATGAATATGGACGTGATCAAGAGCTTTACCGAGCAGATGCAAGGCTTTGCCGCTCCCCTCACCCGCTACAACCAGCTGCTGGCCAGCAACATCGAACAGCTGACCCGGTTGCAACTGGCGTCCGCCAATGCCTACGCCGAACTGGGGCTCAACCAGTTGCAGGCCGTCGGCAAGGTGCAGGATGCCCAGAGCCTGGCGGCCCTCGGCACCGTGCAGCTGGAGAGCGCCAGCCAGCTCTCCCGCCAGATGCTGGATGACATCCAGAAGCTCAGCGCCCTTGGCCAGCAGTTCAAGGAAGAGCTGGATGCCCTGACCGCAGATGGCATCAAGAAGAGCACGGGCAAGGCCTGATAACCCCTGGCTGCCCGTCTTGCGGGCAGCCACATCTCCCCACGACTCGACAGAACGGGCACGTGCCCGCCCCGGGCGTGGGTGAAGGAGAACACATGAGCCAATCATCTTACGGCCCGCTGTTCGAGGCCCTGGCCCACTACAACGACAAGCTGCTGGCCATGGCTAGAGCCCAGACCGAGCGCACGGCCCAGGCCCTGCTGCAGACCAGTCTGGACGATCTGGGCAAGGTGCTGGAGCAGGGCAGCCAGCAGCCCTGGCAGCTGATCCAGTCCCAGATGAACTGGTGGCAGGATCAGCTCAAGCTGATGCAGTCCCAGATGAACTGGTGGCAGGATCAGCTCAAGCTGATGCAGCACACCCTGCTCAAGAGTGCAGGTCAGCCGAGCGAGCCGGTGATCACCCCGGATCGCAGCGATCGCCGCTTCAAGGCCGAGGCCTGGAGCGAGCAACCCCTCTATGACTACCTCAAGCAATCCTATCTGCTGACCGCAAGACACCTGCTGGCGGCGGTGGATGCCCTGGAGGGCGTGCCCGAGAAGAGCCGGGAGCGACTGCGCTTTTTCACCCGCCAGTACGTCAACGCCATGGCTCCCAGCAACTTCCTGGCCACCAACCCGGAGCTGCTCAAGCTCACCCTGGAGTCCGACGGCCAGAATCTGGTGCGCGGCCTTGCGCTCCTGGCCGAAGATCTGGAGCGCAGCGCCGATCACCTCAACATCCGCCTGACCGACGAGTCCGCCTTCGAGCTCGGCCGGGATCTGGCGACCACCCCGGGCCGGGTAGTGCTGCGCACCGAGCTCTTTGAGCTCATCCAGTACAGCCCGACCACGGCGACGGTGGGCAAGACCCCGGTGCTGGTCGTGCCCCCCTTCATCAACAAGTACTACATCATGGACATGCGCCCCCAGAACTCCCTGGTGGCCTGGCTGGTCGCCCAGGGGCAGACGGTCTTCATGATCTCCTGGCGCAACCCGGGGGTGGCACAGGGGCTGGTCGATCTCGACGACTACGTGGTGGACGGGGTCATCGCCGCCCTGGACGCCGTGGAGGCGGCCACCGGCGAGCGGGAGGTGCACGGCATCGGCTACTGCATCGGTGGCACTGCGTTGTCACTCGCCATGGGCTGGCTGGCGGCGCGGCGCCAGAAGCAGCGGGTGCGTAGCGCCACCCTGTTCACCACCCTGCTGGACTTCTCCCAGCCCGGGGAGCTTGGCATCTTCATCCACGAGCCCATCATCGCGGCGCTGGAGGCCCAGAACGAGGCCAGGGGCATCATGGACGGGCGCCAGCTGGCGGTCTCCTTCAGTCTGCTGCGGGAGAACAGCCTCTACTGGAACTACTACATCGACAGCTACCTCAAGGGCCAGAGCCCGGTGGCGTTCGATCTGCTGCACTGGAACAGCGACAGCACCAACGTGGCGGGCAAGACCCACAACAGCCTGCTGCGCCGACTCTACCTGGAAAACCAGCTGGTGAAGGGGGAGCTCAAGATCCGCCACACCCGCATCGATCTCGCCAAGGTGAAGACCCCGGTGCTGCTGGTGTCCGCCGTGGACGATCACATCGCCCTCTGGCAGGGGACCTGGCAGGGCATGGCGCTGTTCGGGGGCGAGCGGCGCTTCATTCTGGCCGAATCCGGGCACATCGCCGGCATCATCAATCCGCCGGATGCCAACAAATACGGCTTCTGGCAGAGCGAGGCCGAGGCGGACAGCCCGGCGCAGTGGCTGGCGGGGGCGACCCACCAGAGCGGCTCCTGGTGGCCCGAGATGATGCGCTTTATCAAAGACCGTGACGAGGCAGAGCCCGTCCCCGCCCGGCAGCCTGTCGAGGGGCTGGAGGCGGCCCCCGGCAGCTACGTCAAGGTACGGCTCAATCCGGTGTTTGCTGGCGTCAGGAAGCAAGAAGAGGAACCCGCATGAGTACACAACCCCTTGCCGTGGGCATGAAAGCCAGCCTGACCAAGCGGTTCGGGGCGGCGGAGGTGGCCGCCTTCGCCGGCCTCTCGGAGGATTTCAATCCCCTGCACCTGGACCCGGACTTCGCCGCCACGACGGTGTTCGAGCGCCCCATCGTCCACGGCATGTTGCTGGCGAGCCTCTTCTCCGGGCTCCTCGGGCAGCAACTGCCAGGCAAGGGGAGCATCTACCTGGGCCAGAGCCTCGGCTTCAAACTGCCGGTGTTCGTGGGGGACGAGGTGACGGCGGAGGTGGAGATCATCGCCCTGCGGGACGACAAGCCCATCGCCACCCTGGCCACCCGCATCTTCACCCAGGGCGGCGCCCTCGCCGTGACGGGGGAAGCGGTGGTGAAGCTCCCTTGAGCGCCAGTGGCCTCCAGAGACACAACCAGCCCGATCGGGCTGGTTTTTTTGCCTGTGTTCGCCCCTTTTTCGGGGCAATTCGGCCCGGGCCCTTTCCCTGCCCCGCCTAACTGCCTAGAATGAGCCCCCGCTGTTTCAGCCATTCATCCAGCTAGAGGATTTCCCATGGAGACGTTTCTGCTCGAAGGTCACCCCTTCGTTGCCTTGTGTGACCTGATCAAGCATCAGGGTTGGGCCGATTGTGGCGGTGCCGCCAAGGCGCTGGTCGCCGAGGGCCTGGTGGAAGTGGACGGTCAGGTCGAGACCCGCAAACGCTGCAAGATAGTCGCCGAGCAGGTGGTCAACTTCAACGGCATGAAGGTAGTCGTGAAGGAAGGCGTCAGCCCCGAGATCCTCTGATCCTGACGCCCTGCCACGCAAGCGCTACCCAGCACAGTGGCCGAGCGGATGGTCAACTTCAACGGCATGAAGCATGAAGGCCGTGGTGAAGGAAGGGAGCAGCCCCGAGATCCTCTGATCCCGGCTTGAACAAGGGCGCCAAGCGCCCTCTGGCCTTCAGCTGGCCTTGATGGAGAGGGTCAGCACGAAGCGGGCCATGGCCTCGTCGCCGTTGCGCGACGGGCAGGTGGCCACCACCTGGATGGGGCGGTTGATGCGCTGACCGCTCGCCAGGGACTCGTCGATCATGGCGTCGATAAGCTCCCCCGCCGCGCAATCAAACTGCACGTCCCCCTCCGGGCGCTTCAAAAACTCCCCCTGCACATCCTTGAAGGCGAAATGCACCTTCTTGCGCCGCGCCCGCCCCTTCTCCATGACCAGGAGCCCTCCCACCAGGTCGGCACCGGTGGCGAGCGCCCCGAAATACATGCTGCCCAGGTGGTTGCGGGTGCGCCAGCCCAGCGGAATGCGGATGCGCAGCGCCCTGGCGTCCATCTGCTCGATGACGGGGGCACAGAAACCAATGACGGGAATGTAGCGCCAGGCGAACAGACGCAGGGCGAGGTTGGCTTTGAGGCGTTGCAGGTCCATTGCAAACTGATCCGATGAGTGAATGTGACGCAAATGTTGCCAGCCTGCATCCCGATAGACAAGCCTCCCGTGCCATCCCTGTGAGCGGGCCCCCAAAGGGTATTTGCAAAATTCATGCAATGGCCAGGTTCTATTTGTCTGGCAAATGATAAAACCGGCCTTTCCTGACCTCGGGTCGCCCCTCTCTTACCCTTTTTCCGAATTTTTTCAAGGTCCCGCCCCGGATGACTGGACCATGACAGCCATATCCGAATGAAACACAACGAGAAATACTCCCCGTCAGGGGGCTAGCCCAGGATCCCGCCCCCGCCACTGGGATTATTCGCAGTAACCAAACCCCCTCTCCCTCGCTAGGCTGTTGCTGGCCCGGAAGTAGCCACTCGGCACCGGGTCAACCCGTCTACCAATCTCACCATAAGGATAGAGAGATGAGTCACGTGCAACAGTTGTTCAACGGGGGCGAGAGCGCCGGTACTTTCCAGCTCAACTTCAACAACAACCGTGCCTACGAGCTGTTTGGCCGGGAGTACCTCAAGTGCTATGCCAACCTCAGCGCCAAGGGGAAGATGAGCAAGCCCCTGCCCACCGGGCCGCTGAGCTACACCGTCGACTTCGCCATGGATTGCGGCTGCAGTTCGGTGCTGTTTGACTTCAACCTCGCCTACAAGAAGACCTTCGGCAACCAGTTGCAGGCCCCCCTGTGGCGCGAGTCGGACTACGAGGCCGAACTGGTGCTCTGCCAGCTGGTGCGCGAGGCACCGGCCAACCGCCTGAGCAACCATGATCAGTTCGCCGAGGCCGAGGCCTTCTTCAACGACGTCAATCTGCCCGACACCGTCCGGGCGGTGGGCAATGATCCCTATGCCGACAAGGACGGCCTGGTGGAGTTCATCGTGGCCAACGAGCTGCTGGACGATCCCGCCGTCATGGCCAAGCTGGCGGAACAGAAGGCCTACCTCATCGCCATCACCTCCGTGGTCACCGCCTACATCAACCGTTACGCCGAAGCCTATGGCGAGCAGTACAAGACGGACGCGGATCTCTGGGCCAGGGCCCTCTCCAAGATCCCTCTGATGGGGCCGAGCAAGATCGATCAGCAGAGCTACAGCCGCCACATCAAGGGGCTCAGCATCGCCACCGACTTCATCAACTTCATCATGGACGTGGTGGTGAGCCAGGGCACCACGGCGCTGGCCAGCTTCAACAAGTTCCTGCAAAAGCAGGGGGATGCCATCCGCTTCGGGGTGGAGAACAACAAGGACTTCTACAAGACCATCACGGTGGGGGTCACGGTGGAAGTGTTCAAGGTGGGCAACGAGCTGGTCTATGTGCCGAAGATCAAGCAGTACCGCGTCAACTTCGACCGCCAGAACAGCAAGTTCACCTCCGCCTGTGCCAGCGCCGAGTTCGTCGACATCTACTTCAACTACCTCTATGCCGCCAACGTGTTCGACTACGAGGCCCTCAAGGACCCCGAGATCAAGCGCGACTTCGACAACTTCATCCAGAAGCAGCGCAAGGCACAAATTGAAGAAGCGGACACCTTCTTCAACGATGACTTCCCGCCCCTGGAGCCCAAGCTGGTCAGCCGCAGCAAGGTCACGGTGTAACCCCGCCAGTCAAAAAAACAGCCGGCAGATGCCGGCTGTTTTTTTAGGTGGGCCTCAGGCCCGTTTCTCTTCAAGCCAGGCCCCCTGGCTCTGCATCTCGAACAGCTGGGCATAATGCCCCCCCAGCGCCATCAGCTCGCCGTGGGTGCCGCGCTCGCTCACCCACCCGCGGGAGAGTAGCAGGATTTCATCGGCATCCACTATGGTGGAGAGGCGGTGGGCGATGGCGATGGTGGTGCGACCACGGCGCGCTGCCGAGAGCGCCTGGGAGAGGGCGAGCTCGGTCTGGGAGTCCACGCTCGCGGTCGCCTCGTCCAGGATGAGGATGCGCGGATCCCCCACCAGGGCGCGGGCAAAGGAGAGCAGCTGGCGCTGGCCGGCGGAGAGGTTCTTGCCCCCCTCCTCCATCAGGGTGGCCAGACCATCGGGCAGGTGGCGCACGAAATCGGCCAGCTGCACCTCCTCCAGGGCCTGCCAGAGCCGCCCATCCTCGATGCCGTCACGCCCAAGGCGCAGGTTCTCGGCCAGGGTGCCGACGAAGATGAAAGGATCCTGCTGCACCAGGCCGATGCTGCGGCGCACCGCCGAGAGGGCCAGGTCGTTCATGGGGTGATCATCGAAGTGGATGCTCCCCCGATCCAGGGGGTAGAAACCCATCAGCAGGCTGATGATGGTGGACTTGCCGCTGCCGGTGTGGCCCACCAGCGCCAGCATCTGGCCCGGCCGGGTGGCAAAGCTCACATCTTGCAGCACCTGCTGCTCCCCGTCGTAGGAGAAGCCCACCCCGTCGAAGCGTACCCGTCCCTCCAGGGGGCGCACCTCCCCGTCGGTGCTCTCGCGGGTTTCATCGAGCAGGGCGAATACCCGCTCCCCCGCCACCATGGCCTGCTGCAACTGGTTGAGCTGGTTGGTCATCTCGATGAGGGGCTCGATCATCCGCCCCAGATAGCTGATGAAGGCGTAAAGCACCCCCACCTGGATGGCCCCCGCCGTGCTCAGCCCCTCGTGGGCAAACAGGGCCAGCAGACCGATGAGCACCATCATGTAGAAGAGATCGATGAGGGGGCGCAGCAGGATGCCGTTGATCTTGAGGCTCTTGATCCGCGCCTGCCAGTGCTGCTGGTTCACCCCCGCAAAGGCGTTGGCGAAGTGGCGCTCCTGCACCATGGCCTGGATCACCGGCATCCCCTGCAACGACTCGTTGAGACGGCTGTTGATGTCGGAGAGCAAGGATCGGGTCGCCCGCACCACGGGCACGCTCAGTTTCTGGTAGAGCCACATCACGGCCCCCACCGCCGGCAGCAGGGTGGCGCACACCAGCATCAGGCGCAGATCCAGCAGCGCCATGGAGAGCAGGATGCCGCACAGGAGCACCACTTTTTGCACCAGGAGCCCTATCACCTGGACATAGAGGTTCATGATCGCCTCGGTGTCGTTGGTGATGCGGGAGATGAGGGAGCCCGAGCGGTGCTTGTCGAAATAGCGGGCAGGCAGGCGGATGGCGGTGGCGAACACCTGCTCGCGCAGACGCTGCACCACCGCCTGGGCGATGCGGTTGAAGCGCAGGGATTGCAGGTAGAAGCCGGCCGCCGACAACACCTGCAACCCCAGATAACCGGCGGCAAGGGCGGCGATGATGCCCCACTCCAGCCGGCGCGGCGCCAGGTAGTCATCGATGAAGAGCTTGATGAGCAAGGGGCCCGCCACCTCGGCGCCGGTGGCGAGCAGCAGGCAGATGCCCGCCTGCACCAGCCAGCGGGGATAGCTGGCGCAGTAGGCGAGCAGCCGTTTGATGGTTGGATTCACAGACTTGCCTCCAGCACAACGTTCCACGGGAATTGACTCTCTTTGCTCCCCTCTCCGCTCGCGGGAGCCGGGCGGGGGGTGAAGGAAACCAGGGGCCTTGTCATCCTGTTCACAGGCTCTCCTCCACGTCCTGCTCCAGGCGCTGGTAGCGGACCATGTCCGCGTACCAGCCGTTCCTGGCCATCAGGGTCTCGTGACGGCCCCGCTCGCTGATCGCTCCCTGCTCCAGCACCAGGATCTCGTCCGCCTGCTCCACCGCCGTCATGCGGTGGCTCACCAGCACCAGGGTGCGCTTGTGGACCTTGAGGGCCAGCAGGATCTGCTGCTCGGTGTGGGCATCCACCGCCGAGAGGGCGTCATCCAGCACCAGGATAGGGGCATCCAGCAGCAGGGCGCGGGCGATGGCCAGACGCTGCTTCTGACCGCCGGAGAGGGTCACCCCCTTCTCTCCCACCTCGGTTTCATACCCTTTGGGGAAGCGACTGATGTCGTCGTGAACACAGGCGATGCGCGCCACCCGCTCAATCTCCTCCCGGCTCGCCTCGGGGCGGCCCAGGGCGATGTTGGCCGCGATGGTGGTGGAGAACAGAAACGGCTCCTGGGGCACATAGGCAAACTGGCTGCGCAGCTCACCCAGCGACAGTTGCGAGATGGGCACCTCCCCCATGCGGATCTCCCCGGCCGTGGGGTTGGCCAGGCGCATCAGCAGCTTGAGCAGGGAGCTCTTGCCTGCCCCGGTGCGTCCCACTATCCCCAGCATGGCGCCAGCCTGCAGGGTGACATCCACCCCCTGCAACAGGATGCGCTGCTCCAGCCGGTAGCCCAGCCCCTGCACCCGCAGGGGAAAGGCCGAGGCCAGCGCCACGGGATGGGCCGGCTCCTCGATGTCGCTGCGCTCCCCCAGCAGGCTTTCGATGCGCGAATAGGCGGCGCTGCCCCGCTCGATGATGTTGAACAGCCAGGCGATGGCGAACATGGGCCAGATGAGCTGGCCGAGGTACATGGTGAAGCTGGTGAGCTCCCCCAGAGTCAGCTTGTCTTGCAGCACCAGGGCGCTGCCCCCTGCGACAGCCAGAAAATAGGAGCAGCCGATGCACAGGTAAATCACGGGGTCGAACTTGGCGTCGATGCGGGCCACCGCCATGTTGCGCTCCCCCGCCTGACGGGTCAGCTCGGCAAAGCCCTCGTCCTCCAAGGATTCGACCGCGTAGGATTTGAGCACCCGCACCCCGGAGAGGGCCTCCTGGGTCTTGTTGTTGAGGCGGGAGAAGGCCCCCTGAGCCGCCTTGAACTCCTTGTAGATCTGGGTCCCGAAGCGGTTCATGAAGAAGGCCATCACCGGCAGGGGCAGCAGGGAGAGCAGGGTCAGCTGCCAGGAGTACTGGCTGCACATGATGGAAAGCACCAGGATGCCGACGATGAAGGAGTCCACCAGGGTCAGCACCCCTTCCCCTGCGGTCATCTCCACCGCCTGGATGTCGTTGGTGGCGTGGGCCATCAGATCACCGGTGCGGTGGCGCTGGTAGAAATCCGGGCTCATGCGGGTGAAGTGGCTGAACAGCCGGTTGCGCAGCACGTAGGCGAGCCGGTAGGAGGCACCGAACAGCATGACCCGCCACACGTAGCGCAGCAGGTAGATAAGCAGTCCCAGGCCAAAAAGCCCCGCCAGATAGCCGGTCAGGGTGCCGCTGTCCAGGTCACCCTTGGCGATGCCATCCACCACCCAGCCCACCACCTTGGGGGGGATCACGGTCAACAGGGCCACCAGCATCAGCAGGGAGATGGCCACCAGATAACGCCGCCACTGATCCTTGAAAAACCAGCCAAGCCGCAAAAATACGCTCACAGAGAAGTCCTTGGTCGCGGCGCGCTGCCGCGTGATCATGAAGAGAAGCTCAATACAATCGCCCCCTGGCGGGGGCGAACGAGTGGGTCATCATAGCCTGAAGCGGGTGACTTGAGAACGATTGCTATCTTGCCCTCCCTCAGAGCCGCTTGTCGGGGGGCGAAAACGGGAAGGCGACCGACTCCTGCTGCTCCCCGGTGAGCAGGAAGTGGGAGACCTCCTCCCGGGTCTGGGTAAAGACCTGCTGCAACTGGTTGAGCTCCCCCTCGCTCAGCTCCTCCTGCAGCCGCAGCCGCCACTCCAGTTCCCCGGCCAGCAGTTGCAGGCGGGAAGCGGAGATGTTGGCCGAGACCCCCTTCAGGGTATGCAGCAAGCGGCACGCCACTTCGGGCTGCTGGCGACGCAGGGCGGTGCGGATGTCCCACAGATCGTCCTTGTGCTCGGAGAGGAACAGCTTGAAGAGGATCTGCAGCGCCTCCCTGTCATGCTCCAGCCGGCGCAGAGCATCCTCCAGATCCAGCACGCCCATGAGGGCCGGCGGCTTGACCTCGATGGGCACCTTGGGCTCCCCGCCGCTGCTCTTCACCCATTGCAGCAGGTTGTTGTAGAGATCGAGCTTGCTCACCGGCTTGGTGACATAGCCGTTCATGCCGACGCCAAGGCAGCGCTCCCTGTCCCCCGGCATGGCGCTGGCGGTGAGGGCGATGATGGGCACATCGTGCTTGTCCACCATCTTGCGGATCTGGCGGGTGGCATCCAGCCCGTCCAGCACCGGCATCTGCAGATCCATCAGGATGACGTCGAACGGCTGCTCCGCCACCTGCTCCACCGCCTCGCGGCCGTTGTCCACCACGGTGACCTTGGCCTCCACCCGGCGCAGGTACTCCAGAATGAGCTGCTGGTTGACCCGGTTGTCCTCGGCCAGCAGCACCCGGGTACCGCGCAGCAGCTCCCGGAACTGCTGCTGATCCCCCTGGGCCTCCGCCTGGCGGACCTTGCTGTCATGGGAGCTGCCGTTGAGCAGTTCGTCCACCTTGGCCAGCAAGGCGTTTTCCGTCATGGGCTTCGCCAGGAAATGGGTCAGTCCCATGCTCTCCATCCGCCCGTGCAGCCCCTCCCTGGACCAGGCGCTGGTCATCAGGACAGGCAGGCGCCGCCACTGGCTGTGCTGGTACATCTCGAGGGCCAAGTCCAGGCCATCCTCCTGACCCATGCGCCAGTCGAGGATGGCGAGGCGGATGTGATGCCCCTCTTCCCGCAGCACCTGACGGGCGCGGGAGAGGCTGTTGACCGTGATGACGGACGCCCCCGCCCGCCCCAGGATGTCCTTGGCCAGTTCCAGCACCAGCTCATTGTCATCCATCATCAGGATCAGGGGCTGGTGATCGAAGAAGACCCGGCGCCCCGAGACCCCGTACACCGCCTGGGAGATGGGGATCTCGAACAGGAAGGTGGAGCCCACCCCGGGTTTGCTCTGCACGGTGATCTCCCCGCCCATCAGCCCCACCAGGCGCTGGGAGATGTTGAGGCCAAGCCCGGAGCCGCCATATTTGCGGGTATTGCCCGCCTCCAGCTGGGTAAAGGGCTGGAACAGCTGGGCCTGCTTCTCCGGGGCGATGCCGATACCGGTATCCCGCACGCTGAAACAGACCCGCATGGGATGCTGGCTGGTGAGGGTGATGGCCACCTCCACCTCGCCCCGCTCGGTGAACTTGATGGCATTGTTCACCAGGTTGACCAGTACCTGACCGAGGCGCAGCGGATCCCCGCGCAGAAAGTCGGGCACGGCGGGAGACTTGTTGATGATGACCTCGATGTGCTTGCGCTCCGCCAGATCCGCGAACATGGCGGCGAGGGAGTCGAGCTGCTCGCTGAGATCGAAGTCGATCTCCTCCAGGGTCAACTTGCCGGACTCCACCTTGGTGAGATCCAGAATGTCGTTGATGAGCAGCAGCAAGGTGTCCGACGAGGATTTGATCTTGTTGAGATAGTCCCGCTGCTGGGGATCCAGACTGGTTTGCAGTGCCAGGGCGCTGAAGCCGATGATGGCATTCATGGGGGTGCGGATCTCATGGCTCATGTTGGCCAGGAAGTCGCTCTTGGCCTGGGCCAGCAGCGCGGCATGGCGAGAGAGCTCGCTCAGCTTCTGGTTGCGACGCCACAGGGTCGCGGCCACCAGCGAGAAGCAGAGCAGCGCCCCCCCCAGCACCATCAGGTAGAAGCGGCTCTTGAGGGAGGAGGCCCGCTCCAGCTTGCTCTGCTTCCAGGCGGGCAGTGAGCTCAACCCCTTCATCTCCACCACCTGATTGCGCAGGCGATGGTACTCCATCACCTGCTGATTGAACTCCTGGCCCAGCCGGACGAGGGCCGCGACCCTCGGCTGCTCGCCATAGCGGTCAAGCAGGTGCTGCTGGAGTTGCAACAGTTGCCGCTGCTCGTTCTGATCCCAGCTGCGTCGGAGGTAGTGGTGCAGGCGCATGAGTTCGGTCAGGTCGCGGTACTGCGCCTCACCGACCGGCAGGGTGCCTTGCAACGCCTTGAGCTGGCCCTGGAAGCGGGGAGCCAGATACTCGATGGTCATCTCCATGGTGTAGAGCCTGGCGAGATCCAGCAGATAACCGTCGATGTCCCGCTGCAACGCCTGGGAGCCGGGGTCGTCCACCGACTCCGGATCCTCGTGCACCAGCCTGACGAATCTGTCCAGGTGACTGGAAAGCAGGCTCAGGCGTTGCTGTACGCTGCCATCGCTGGCCTTCTCGCGCCCCAGCAGATAGACGGTATCGGTATTGACCCGATTGAGCACCATCTCAGCCGCCACGCTCAAATCGAAGGCACGCTGCTGCTGGCTGAGCAACTGCCAGCAATAGGCAGAAAAGCCCACCAGCGATACGATGATAAGGCCAAAGACAACACGATTGCCCCGTGCAACACTCTTCATCCCGTCTCGATTCTCATGTCATGGTCGGCCATCCGGTGACATCAGGTCACGGCCGGAGGCCAACTGTGAAAAACCACTGAGTGCTATGTTACCGTTAGTCGGCGCTCTGATTGCAATAAAGATGTTGCCGGGCCATGAAATAAGGAAGCAATTATGTCACTTGTCACCACCTATTGTAGCCAATGCTTTACCCGCAACCGCCTGCCTGTCGAAAAAGCAGACTCAAACGCGAAGTGTGGCCGCTGCCGTCACGCCCTCTTCGAACAAACCCCGGTGGCGGGGCGTCAGGCCAGCTTCGATGCCCTGATCCAGTCCGACATCCCGGTGGTGGTGGACTTTTGGGCAAGCTGGTGTGGCCCCTGCCTGCAGTTTGCCCCCGTCTTTCAGGAGGTCGCCCGGGAGCTTGAGCCCCGCCTTCGCTTCGTGAAACTCGATACCGAGCAGGAGGCCGCCATCGCAGGTCGCTATGGCATTCGCAGCATTCCTACCCTGATGGTCTTCCAGCGGGGGGAGATCCTGGCACAGCGCAGCGGCTCCCTGCCCAAGAGCCTGTTCAAGGAGTGGCTGCTCTCCTTCACCTCCCCCGTCAAATGAAAATAAAATGTTTCATTTCTGTTTGATTGAAGATCCATTTTCACTTGACTCTGTGAGTCGCCACATGATTTGACCATATCCCCCTGTTTCAAACAGGGGGATATATGTAACCTCGGCATCACAACAACAACCATAAATTAACCGAGAGAACGTTATGCACACATCGGCTGTACCTCCGACTCCCCCCTCACGCTGGCTGGACATCAAGTCCGGGATCGTCATCCTGGATCTGCTCCTGCTCTGCGCCATGCTGGCATGGCTCCCGTTTGATCCCATGGTCAACAAGGGGCTGGCCATCCTGATCTTCATCGCCATCCTCTGGCTGACCGAGGCGGTGAACATCACCATCACTGCCATCTCCATCCCGGTGCTCGCCACCCTGCTCGGGGTGTTCGACATGAGCAAGTCGCTGACCGACTTTGCCAACCCCGTCCTGTTCCTCTTCTTTGGCGGCTTTGCCCTCGCGGCAGCCCTCTCCAAGCAGGGACTCGACACCCAGATCGCCGGCAAGGTGATGCAGCTCGCCAAGGGACACCTGGGCTGGGCTTCCATCGTGCTCTTCACCATCACGGCCGCCCTCTCCATGTGGATCAGCAACACCGCAACCGCGGCCATGATGATGCCGCTGGCCCTCGGCATGCTGAAGGGGCTGGACGTTCACAAGGAGCGCCGCACCCTGGTCTTCGTGCTGCTTGGCGTCGCCTATAGCGCCAGCATCGGTGGCATCGGCACACTGGTGGGCAGCCCCCCCAATGCCATCGCCGCCGCCCAGATGGGCTTGGGCTTCACCGACTGGCTGGAGTTCGGCATCCCCGTGGTGATCATCTTCATGCCGGTAGGTATCGGCCTGCTCTACTGGGTGACCCGTCCCAATCTCTCCCACCAGGTCAGCACCGAGCAGGTCACCATCGAGTGGACAGGTCAGCGCAAAGTGACCCTGGCCATCTTCCTGACCACGGTGCTGCTGTGGATTGGATCCCAGCCTCTTGCCAAGGCACTGGGCGGCATTCCCCAGTTCGATACCCTGATCGCCATGGGCGCCATCCTGGCCATCGCCGTCAGCCGGGTCGCCAGCTGGGATGACATCAACCAGAACACCGACTGGGGCGTGCTGCTGCTGTTCGGGGGTGGTCTCACCTTGAGCGCCATCCTCAAGCAGACCGGGGCCAACGCCTTCCTGGCGGAGCACCTCTCCAGCGGCCTCTCCTCCATGCCCATCTTCGTGATCCTGCTCTGCCTGGCCGCCTTCGTGGTGTTCCTCACCGAGCTGGTCTCCAACACCGCCACCGCCGCGCTGCTGGTGCCGCTGTTCGCCGGGGTGGCCGAGGCTCTGGGGGTCTCCCCCATCGTGGTCTCCGTGCTGATCGCCGTCGGCGCCTCCTGTGCCTTCATGCTGCCGGTGGCCACGCCCCCCAACGCCATCGTCTTCGCCAGCGGCCATATCCAGCAGCGGGAGATGATGCGGGCCGGCCTGGTACTGAACCTAGTGTTCACCGTCATCCTGACCATGCTGGCCTATTTCATGGGGGATATCCTCCACTGAGGTTCGCCCCCTAATGCCCCTACAAGCCCCGCATCGCCGGGGCTTTTTCTCGCCCCGAAACCACCGCACTCCCTACCCGTGACATCACGGCGACATTAACTCGCACTTAAGAAATCGCCTTCATGATGCTGACAACGGCCATCACGCAGCCATGGCTGACGATGGCGATGATCATGGACATCACGACAAGGGGATCACCTCATGGGAAAGACGATGCAGAACAACCGTGAAATCAAGGTATGGGATCCGGTGGTCAGGGGATTTCACTGGGCCACTGTGCTGTTGTGCGTGCTGAATCTCTTCATCCTTGAAGAGGGGGCGCGCAACCACCGCTATGCGGGATATGCGCTGGCCGGACTGCTGGTACTGCGCATCGTATGGGGTTTCATCGGCTCCTATCATGCCCGCTTCGCCCAGTGGCTGCCGACACCGACCGGGGTCATCACCTATCTCAAGGAGACGATCAAGGGGCGCCACCCCTACTACGCCGGTCACAATCCTTTGGGGTCCTTGATGATACTGCTGCTGTTGACCTGCCTTGTCGGCACCGCCGCCAGCGGGATCATGACCGAATACGGGCCGCTCTCCGGCACCCATCGCATGGAAGAGATCCACGAGTTCTTTGCCAAGGGGCTGCAGGTGACCATCTTCGTCCATGTACTGGCCGTCATCGCCCTGGATCGCCTGGTACGGGGCGATCTCGTCAGGGCGATGATCACCGGCAAGAAACGGGTGCCGGCAGACACCCGAGTGGTCGACAGGCCCTGAGCCTCCCTCAGCCCGACAGATGAAAAAAAACCCCGCATCGCGGGGTTTTTCACAGGAGCAGACATCAGCCGACGCTGCAGCTCGTCAGTTTCCAGATCCGGTCTACGTAATCCTGGATGGAGCGGTCGGAGTTGAACTTGCCCATGGTGGCAGAGTTGATGATGGCTTTCTTCGCCCACAGGGCCGGATCCCGGTACCAGGCGTCGATCAGCTTGTGCGCCTCGGAGTAGGACTCGAAATCCGCCAGGGTCAGGTAAGGGTCTCCCCCTTCCAGCAAGGAGCGCTTGATGGAGGCCAGCTCCCCCGGGCGACCCGGCGTGAAGTAGTCGGTATCAAACCAGTCCAGCACGGCTTTCAGTTCGGAGTTGGCGTAGTAGAAGTCATACGGGTTGTAGCCGCGCGCCTTCAGGGACTTCACCTCGTCCACATTCAGACCGAAGATGGCGCAGTTCTCGGCACCCGCCTCTTCGGCGATCTCGATGTTGGCTCCATCCAGCGTCCCGATGGTGATGGCACCGTTCAGCGCCATCTTCATGTTGCCGGTACCGGATGCTTCGTAACCTGCGGTGGAGATCTGCTCGGAGACATCCGCCGCCGGGATCAGCTTCTCGGCAAGGCTCACGCGGTAGTTCGGCATGAACACCACTTTCAGCTTGCCCTGGATACGGGCGTCGTTGTTGACCCGCTCCGCCAGCTTGTTGATGGCGTAGATGATGTCCTTGGCCAGCTTGTAGCCGGGCGCCGCCTTGGAGCCGAAGATGAACACCCGCGGATGCATGTCATAGTCCGGGTTCGCCAGCAGGCGACGGTAGAGCGCCATGATGTGGATGAGGTTCAGTTGCTGGCGCTTGTACTCGTGCAGACGCTTGATCTGGACGTCGAAGATCGCCTCCGCGCTCACGTCGATGCCGGTTTCCGCCTTGATGACCTTGACCAGCTTCTCCTTGTTGTGACGCTTGATGGTCATGAACTGCTGCTGGAACGCCTTGTCATCGGCAAACTTCACCACGCTGCGCAGCTTGTCCAGTTGCAGCGGCCACTCCTTGCCCACCACCTCGTTGTAGAGTTCGGCCAGTTCCGGGTTGCAGGCCAGCAGCCAGCGACGGGGAGTCACGCCGTTGGTGACGTTGCACATCTTCTCGGGCCACAGCTCGGCATACTCGGGGAAGAGATCTTCCTTCACCAGCTTGGAGTGGATCTCGGCCACGCCGTTCACCTTGGAGGAGCCGATGACGCACAGGTTGCCCATACGCACCTTGCGCACGTCACCCTCTTCGATGATGGAGAGCTTGGCCTTGATGGCATCGTTGCCCGGCCACTTGGGCTCCACCAGCTCGTTCAGGAAGCGGGCGTTGATTTCATAAATGATCTCGAGGTGACGGGGCAGTACCTTCTCGAACAGGCTGACGGACCACTTCTCCAGCGCTTCCGGCAGCAGGGTGTGGTTGGTGTAGGAGAAGACCTGATAGCAGATGCCCCAGGCGGTATCCCAGTTCAGCCCCTCTTCGTCCACCAGCACGCGCATCAGCTCGGGGATGGCCACGGTGGGGTGGGTATCGTTGAGCTGGATGGCGATTTGCGCGGCAAAGTTGCTGAAGTCACTGCCATGCACCCGCTTGTAGCGACGCATGATGTCCTTGATGGAGCAGGCGCAGAAGAAGTACTGCTGGATCAGGCGCAGCTCCTTGCCGGCGTCGGTCTCATCGTTCGGGTAGAGCACCTTGGAGATGGTCTCGGCCTGGGCCTTCTCGGCCTGGGAGTCGATATAACCACCGGCGTTGAACACGTCCCAGTCGAAGAACTCGGAGGCGCGGGATTCCCACAGACGCAGGATGTTGACGGTGTGACCACCGAAGCCGACCACCGGAATGTCCCAGGGCACCCCTTTGATCTTGCGACCGGCGTGCCACACCTTCTTCAGGCCCCCCTTGTCACCAAAGACGGTCTCCACGTAGCCGTAGAGCGGGATCTCCTGCACCGATTCCGGGCGGCAGATCTCCCAGGGGTTGCCATATTCGCGCCAGGAGTCCGGACGCTCGATCTGACGGCCATCCTGAATTTCCTGACGGAACAGGCCGTGCTCGTAGTGGATGCCATAGCCCACCGCCGGGTAGTTCAGAGTGGCCAGGGAATCGATGAAGCAGGCAGCCAGACGACCCAGGCCGCCGTTGCCAAGGGCCATGTCAGGCTCTTGTTCACACAGATCGGTCAGTTCCAGACCAAGTTCACCCAGCGCCTCTTCACAGACTTTGTAGAGGGAGAGGTTGTGCAGGTTGTTGGAGGTCAAACGCCCCATCAAAAATTCAGCAGAGAGATAGTGAATCGCACGAGTATCTTTCTTGAAGTGAGTCTGCTGAGTACGGGTCAGGCGCTCGTACACCTGTTCATTGACGGCGGCAGCGGTCGCTTTCCACCAGGCATCCGGAGAGGCTTTCTGTTCGCTTGTACCCAAGGTAGAACGCAGGTGACGCACGATACTCGCCTTGAGCTGATCTTTATCCAGTTGGAGATCCTGGTCTGTCTTCTTCTTGGTAGCCATAAACCATTTTCCTTCGTTACAAATAAAAAATGTCATCCCATCGGGGGGACCGGCGCTGTTGTTATCTCAGAATATGCTCCGGCGGGGGCATACTAGCTAAAGCCAAGGGTTTAAAAGTTAACGTGAGTCACACTTTAACGCATAAAAATGACAGTTTCACCATGAAAACCCTTTCCTTGAGCCAGCCTGAATGAAATATAAATTTCGTTTTAAATCATAGTGATATAAGAAAACAAAAAAGATAATTTCATGAATAGGTTTTCAATGATTGCCTGTGACTGAAAATACGTGAAAATAACCGCCGACTAGGGAGGAATTGAAAGCGTTTTCAATTCACACCTCCTCGTCAGGTAATAAAAAGGATGCCCCAATCGGAGCACCCTTTGATTTCAATTAACCATGTGCCTTGAACTGATTGCTCATAGGGTCGTAGTGATACCCGATCTGTTGCAGACGGGTAGCCAGCTGATCTTCTGTCATGTCGTAGTAAGCCAGCAGCTCTTCCAGACCATCACACTCCAGCCGCAGCTTCTCGTTGATGATCCCGAGCAGAATGTTCGCATCCAGTCGTTGCAAGGTACTAACGTCCATCTCGCTCCCTCCTCTCCCTATACAGGACTGTATAACCATGAGCGCCGACCCGAAGTTTGTCTACAGGTTAAAAAACACCCTGTACAAGGAAGATATAAATATCCTTTTTAATCATGTAGTTAAAGTCGTCTCCTGTTAATCGGCTCACACTTTTAGCCACAAATGACTTGTCACTCCTTGCGAACAGAACTACTGTATGCGCATACAGCATGGTTATTCATACAGGAACGACATATGAGCCAGCCCCTGAATCTTTGCCCCCCTTCCTCCTCTGCCGGTCTGATCACCACCTGGCCCACTCGCCATCAGAGCAAGATGGGACAAGAGCAGCGGCGCGGCCCTCTCCATCAGGAAGCGCCGCTGCTGGATGCCCTGGGGCAACTGAGTCAGTCCGACAGTGGCTGGATCCTGCTCGTCGCCCCGCCAGGCCTGCCCGCCGCCGCGCAATTGCAGGCCAGAGGGATCAATCCTGCCAGGGTGCTTGTCGTGCACGCCCCCAAGATCAAGAATTGGCAGCGCCTGCTGGAGCAGAGCCTGATGAATGGTCACTGTGCCGCCGTGCTGACCTGGCTGCCTGAACAGGTCGCTCTGGACCGGAGCACATTGAGCACCCTGTGCCAGCGTGCCGGTGTCCTGACCCGCTTCTTCGAGCCCGCAACCTCTCTGGGTGGGGCACTGAGCTACGGCGGCCAGGATATCTACCTGAACCACTGATCGCCCCTTCGGCGTAACAGCCAATGCGCCGGCATTGCCCACCGGGTTATCCAGGCTTCCGACCCGGGATGTCATGGCGACAAAGACAAAGCAGCACAGCAGCACAGCAGCACAGCAGCACAGCAGCACAGCAGCACAGCAGCACAGCAGCACAGCAGCACAGCAGCAGTAAATTTGCTCAGATCCAGACCGTCAAATGAGGCCCGCAAAAAAGGCGACCCGAGGGTCGCCTTTCAACATGCAGCTGTACGGGGCTAACCGCTCTCCGTTTGCACCGAAGTCCGATTGATCAAGCCAGCTTGGTCTCCAGCTCGGCAATCTTGGCGGACCAGTAGGCCGGGCCGGTCTCGTGGATGTTGTTGCCCTGGGAGTCGACCGCCACGGTGACCGGCATGTCTTCCACCTCGAACTCATAGATGGCCTCCATCCCCAGATCGGCAAAGGCCACCACGCGCGCTTTCTTGATGGCTTTCGCCACCAGGTAAGCGGCGCCACCCACCGCCATCAGGTAGACAGCCTGGTGCTGCTTGATGCTCTCGACCGTCTTGGGGCCGCGCTCGGACTTGCCGATCATGCCGATAAGGCCGGTTTCTCCCAGCATCATGTCGGTGAATTTGTCCATCCGGGTGGACGTGGTGGGACCAGCCGGGCCGACCACCTCGTCACGTACCGCATCGACCGGGCCCACGTAATAGATGAAGCGGTTGGTGAAATCGACCCCTTCCGGCAGTCCTTCACCTTTTTTCAGCATGTCGGCGATGCGCTTGTGGGCGGCGTCGCGGCCGGTCAGGATCTTGCCGGAGAGCAGCACGGTATCGCCGCTCTTCCAGCTGGCAAGCTCTGCCTTGGTGATACCATCCACGTTGACCCGGCGCACATTGCCACCGGACTCACGGGTGATCTCCGGCCAGTCTTCCAGCCTGGGGGGTGTCAGCTCCGCCGGGCCGGAGCCATCGAGTTCGAAATGCACGTGACGGGTGGCGGCGCAGTTGGGGATCATCACCACGGGCTTGGAGGCGGCGTGGGTCGGTGCGGATTTCACCTTCACATCCAGCACCGTGGTCAGGCCGCCCAGCCCCTGGGCACCGATCCCGAGCTTGTTGACCTTGTCATAGAGCTCGACCCTCAGCTTCTCTTCGGTGGTCTCGGGACCACGGGCAATCAGCTCCTGGATGTCGATGTGCTCCATCAGAGCTTCCTTGGCGAGCACCGCCGCCTTCTCGGCGGTGCCGCCGATGCCGATGCCGAGCATGCCGGGCGGGCACCAGCCAGCCCCCATGGTCGGCACCGTCTTGAGCACCCACTCCACGATGTCGTCGGAGGGGTTGAGCATCACCATTTTCGATTTGTTTTCGGAGCCGCCCCCCTTGGCCGCGATACTCACTTCCACCTTGTTGCCCGGGATCATGTCGATGTGCACGACAGCGGGGGCATTGTCTTTGGTGTTCTTGCGGCTGCCGGCCGGATCCGCCAGCACGGAGGCGCGCAGCGGGTTGTCCGGATTGGTATAGGCGCGGCGGGTGCCCTCATCCACCATCTCCTGGACCGTCATGTCGCTGTCCCACTGTACCTGCATGCCGATCTTGACGAAGCAGGTGACGATACCGGTGTCCTGACAGAGCGGGCGATGACCTTCGGCAGACATGCGGGAGTTGATCAAGATCTGGGCCAGGGCATCCTTGGCGGCCGGGTTGATCTCGCGGTCATAGGCGGCCTTGGCGGCCTGCACGAAATCGAGGGGGTGGTAGAAGGAGATGTACTGCAGGGCGTCAGCAATGGAATCGATAAAGTCCTGTTTTCTAATGATGCTCATATCATCCTCACTGGTCCTTGTTATCGCTTGCGCGAGCAAGGGCTTCCATATGAGCCGGGCCTTCGGCAGGTGGCAAATGCACCTGGAGCCGGCAGACTGCGGCGTGTTTTTATAACGGTGTTTTTCTTAAAAATGCCGGCGGCCATGATACGCTTGACCACCCGAACCGGCTAGGGAGCCGGGCGCAAACTGTTGCCTATGTAACAAAAAATGAAACCAAGACTGCATATCCACCATTTCGACCCGCAGGCCTCGCTCCACACCTGGTTCGCCAGCCTGCAACACCAACCCTGGGCCATCCTGCTGGAATCCGCCAGCCCCCTGGGGGCTGACAACGGTTTTGACATCATCAGCGCCGATCCGCTTGCCACCCTGGAAACCCGGGGTACCAGCACCTGCCTCACCCAGGATAACCACCAGCACCATCATGACGGCGATCCCCTCGCCCTGCTCGCCAAGACCCAGCAAGCCCTGCTTGGGGAGCGCGTTGAGGATGACTCGGGATTGCCGTTTATCGGGGGAGCCCTGGGACTCTTTGGCTACGATCTGGGCCGACGATTCGAGCGTCTGCCCGCAGTGGCGCAACAGGACATCCAGGTGCCCGACATGGCGGTCGGGATCTATGACTGGGCGCTGCTGCGAAATGTCGCGACGGGACACTGGCAACTGGCCCACTGGGGTGATGAAGCCGGCCTCGCCCGCAGGCTCGACTGGCTGATGGCGCAGCGCGAACGACCCCCCCTCCCCCTTCGCCTGACCGGCCCCTGGCAGAGCAACATGACGCGGGCCGAATACGGAGACAAGTTTGCCCGTATCCAGGCCTATCTGGCGGCGGGGGATTGTTACCAGATCAACCTGACCCAGCGCTTCAGCGCCCCTTATCAGGGGGATGAATGGTCCGCCTATCTCGCCCTGAGCGCCGCCAACAAGGCGCCGTTCTCCGCCTTTGTCCGCCTGCCGCAAAGCGCCATTCTGAGCCTCTCCCCGGAGCGTTTCCTGCTGCTCGACAAGCGCCATATCGAGACCAAGCCCATCAAGGGCACCCGGCCTCGCCACCCGGATCCCGCCCAGGATGCCAGGGTGGCCGAGTCACTCGCCAACGCCGACAAGGACAGATCGGAGAACCTGATGATCGTCGATCTGCTGCGCAACGACATCGGCCGGGTGAGCCGGCCGGGATCGGTCACTGTGCCGCATCTCTTTGCCGTGGAATCCTTCCCGGCGGTGCATCACCTGGTCTCCACCATTCACGGAGAGCTGGATGCGCGCTGGCAAGAAGTGGATCTGCTGCGGGCCTGCTTCCCCGGCGGCTCCATCACAGGGGCTCCCAAGATCCGGGCGATGGAGATCATCGAGGAGCTGGAGCCGGTGCGGCGCAATGCCTACTGCGGCAGCATCGGTTATCTGAGTCAGCACGGAAGGATGGATACCAGCATCTGCATCCGTACCCTGATCGCCGAAGCCGGTCAGCTGCACTGCTGGGCGGGGGGCGGCATCATCGCCGACTCCGATCCCGACGCCGAATATCAGGAAACCTACGACAAGGTGGCCCGCATCCTGCCACTGCTCGATGCCCTTTGATCCCATCCGGCCCTGCGGGGCCGACACAAGGAGACCCATGGAGATGACGAGTGCCGAGCTGCTGACCCGCTTTTTGCTGCAGCGCCCCGCCCCCGCCCATCGCCTGGCACTGGCCGGGCTCAAACCTGCCGCCGTGTTGATCCCCCTGGTGGAGCGCCCCGAGGGCCTGCACCTGCTGCTGACGCGCCGCAGCGCCGCCCTGCGCCACCACCCGGGGCAGATCAGCTTTCCCGGCGGGCGTCAGGACCCGGAAGACCGGGACCTCATTCACACCGCGCTCAGGGAAACCGAGGAGGAGCTTGGCATTCCCCCCTCCCAGATCCGGATCATCGGCAGCCTCACCCCTCTCAATACCGTCTCACGCTACGATGTGCTGCCGGTCCTCGCCATGCTCGACCCAGGCTACGGGCTGACCCTGAGCCAGGACGAGGTGGCCCAGGCCTTCGAAGTCCCCCTCGCTCACGTGCTGGATCCGGGGCAGCACATAGCCCTGAGCCTGCCAAGAGCGGACGGTCGTCACACCATCTATTGGATCCCTTGGGAGCAATCTTTCATCTGGGGAGCCACTGCCAGCATGATCCGCCAGCTTGCCCAGCACATCTCGACATAACATTTTGACAACATGATGAGGTGAGAAATTATCCAGTTAACATTCAAATAACACTGCATTTGATAAATAAATTTTGATTTTTTATTCTTTTGATCACATTTCTACAAGAAAGTACGGGTTTCAGCCGCACAAAGGTGAATTTGATCAACATTTTTGATTAAAAAGAAAGTATTCTTGCGCCGACTAATTAAAACCACACATTCGGGGTGAGACACATGTCCAATACTGTCACTGGCGCACAGGATGTTGCAGCCGCACAGGAGCAAGGAATCAGCTCGGTCCAATCTCGCGGTTGGAGTAAACAAGACACCACCTGGGTGATCAGCCTGTTCGGTACCGCCGTCGGTGCAGGCATCCTGTTCCTGCCCATCAACGCTGGCATGGGTGGCTTCTGGCCGCTGGTGGTGATGGCGCTGCTGGTCGGCCCCATGACCTACCTGGCCCACCGTGGTCTGGCGCGCTTCGTGCTTTCCTCCAAGCAGCCCAATGCCGACATCACCCAGGTGGTGGAAGAGCACTTCGGCGTGGGTGCCGGTAAATTGATCACCCTGCTCTATTTCTTCGCCATCTACCCCATCGTGCTGATCTACGGCGTGGGCATCACCAACACGGTGGAAAGCTTCCTGGTCAACCAGTTGCAGATGACGCCGCCCCCGCGCTGGATCCTCTCCATCGTGCTCATCATGGCCATGATGTCCGTGATGCTGGCTGGCGAGAAGCTGATGCTGAAAGTGACCGAGTTCCTGGTCTATCCGCTCATCGCCATTCTGGCGGGCATCTCCCTGTACCTGATCCCGGACTGGACCGGTGCGGCCCTGAATGAAATGCCGAGCACCAAGGATTTCGCCACCACCCTGTGGCTGACCATCCCGGTGCTGGTGTTCTCCTTCAACCACAGCCCGGCCATCTCCAGCTTCGCCCTGGCTCAGCGCCGTGATCACGGTGAGCATGCCGTCGCCAAGTCCGACGCCATCCTCAAACGCACCGCCATCATTCTGCTGGGCTTCGTGATGTTCTTCGTCTTCTCCTGCGTGATGAGCCTGACGCCGGCCCAGCTGGCAGAAGCCAAGTCCCAGAACATCGCCGTGCTCTCCTACCTGGCCAACCAGCATGCGAGCCCCATCATCTCCTACTTCGGTCCGCTGGTTGCCTTCGTGGCCATCGTCTCCTCCTTCTTCGGCCACTATCTGGGTGCCCGTGAAGGTCTGAAAGGGATGATCGTCCAGAACATGCGCAGCTCCGGCAAGGCACCGAACCACAAGAAAGTGGAGCTGTTCATCATCGCCTTCTTCATCCTGACCCTGTGGGGCGTTGCCGTGATCAACCCCTCCATCCTCGGGATGATCGAATCCCTGGGTGGCCCCATCATCGCCACCATCCTGTTCCTCATGCCCATGTACGCCATCAAGCGCGTTCCGGCCATGGCGAAATACCAGGGCCAGATCAGCAACGTCTTCGTGGCGACCATGGGCCTTATCGCCATCTCCGCCATCCTTTATCAACTGGTCGGCTAAGCCTTCCTGCGATACCGTCGGGCCAGCATAGGCCCGGCGCCTCCCACAGCCCGGCAGATCTCCTCTGCCGGGCTGTGTTCGTTATGATCATCAGGTACTGGGCTCAGATGATCAGAGCCCCCTGCCCTCAAATCAGAGACAGTCCTGTCACCCACTCTCTTTCCCCTTGGTGACAGCTTGCCGCTCATATTCCTTCGTCCATGACACACGACCAAGACGTGCTGCGTTATCCCGTCATCTACCGCACGCCATCGGCCTTGCCAGGCAGGACACCAGAGCCCTTGTCCTTACCAGGAACGCCCGCTCTTCGGGGTTTAGCCCAGAAAGCCGACATCCCCACCCAACGGAGCCTTTCTTCGAGGCACTCAGGGAAGTACCGGCCACAGGGCGCAGACAAACCGCCGAGAGGGCCTTGACCGGGATTCTCGTGCAGCGACCGAAGAACAGATGACCCCTTCGGTCACCAGAGGGGATGCAACAAGCCGCCATGCTGACAGCACAAACAGCCCGATATGCCCGGCCGAATGCAGCGCCGGGCACGTTGGTACAGGGAATGGCGTGTTGGCGGTGGCGAGAACACGAAGGCGGCCAACGGGCCCCTCCCGGGAAATCACACAGGGGGATCCGAGCACTGTCAATGCCATGACACGGCGAGAAGGTGCAGTGCGCCTGACGCGCGCGCAAATAAAAAGCGCCCTCCGAAGAGGGCGCCTGTGCAGAGCAGAAAGTCTTAGGGGATCAGGCTTCGCGGCTGGGCACCGGGGCGGCATCCAGCAGGCTCTCATCCTCGGCCATGCAGGCGGCCGCAGTGAACAGCACGTCGGTGGAGCTGTTGAGGGCCGTCTCGGCGGAATCCTGCAACACCCCGATGATGAAGCCAACGGCCACCACCTGCATGGCGATGTCGTTGCTGATACCGAACAGGCTGCACGCCAGCGGGATCAGCAGCAGGGAGCCGCCCGCCACACCGGAAGCGCCACAGGCACTGATGGTGGCAACGACGGAGAGCAGAATGGCGGTCGCCATGTCCACTTCCATCCCCAGGGTATGCACCGCCGCCATGGTGAGCACGGTAATGGTGATGGCGGCGCCGGCCATGTTGATGGTGGCCCCCAGCGGGATGGAGACCGCATAGGTGTCTTCCGGCAGGCGCAGCCTCTCGGCCAGGGCCATGTTGACCGGAATGTTGGCGGCGGAACTGCGGGTGAAGAAGGCGGTCACACCGCTCTCTTTCAGGCAGGTCAGCACCAGGGGATAGGGGTTGCGCTTGATCTTCCAGAAGACGATCAGCGGATTGACCACGAAGGCGATGAACAGCATGCAGCCGATCAGTACCACCAGCAGTTGGGCATAGCCAAACAGCGCATCGAAGCCGGTTTCAGCCAGGGTGGAGGCAACCAGACCCAGGATGCCGAGCGGAGCGCAACGGATCACGGCCTTGACGATGGCGGAAACCCCGTGAGACACATCGGAAATCAGTGATTTGGTGCTCTCATTGGCGTGACGCATGGCGATACCAAGGCCGATGGCCCAGGCCAGGATGCCGATATAGTTGGCTTCCAGCAATGCTTTCACCGGGTTGGTCACCACGTTGAACAGCAGGGTCTGCAGCACTTCCGTGATGCCCCCCGGCGGCGTGATCTCGGTAGCGCCTGCCACCAGATGCAGGTTGGAGGGGAACAGGAAGCTCGCCACCACTGCCACGGCAGCTGCCAGGAAGGTACCCAGCACATAGAGCAGCAGGATCGGTTTCATGTTGGTCTTCTGGCCGTGCTTGTGGCCGATGATCGCCGACATCACCAGCACGAAGACCAGCAGCGGCGCCACGGCCTTCAGGGCGCCGACGAACAGACTGCCGAGCAGACCCGCCGCCTTGGCCCACTCGGGCATGAACATCGCAAGAAGGATACCGAATACCAGACCGACCAGGATCTGGCTAACCAGACTGGTGCTGTTGACCAGTCGAATGAGGGGGTGTTGTTGTGTCATCAAGTAGTCCCTGTGCACTCATGGTGCGTGAATCATTAGTCCTGTTGGCAACCAGCCCCGCGCATTGGCACCGGTCCGTTGACGGTGACGCCGTGGGCAGCTCTTCTGGTGGATCTGTCCCGTTCGCGTGGGGTTGCGGACAGGAATATCCCATCTGCCATGGTTTTTTTCCACATAATCACTGAAAAATATCAGGGTTACCTCACAAAAAATCTACAACAATGTGATAACACAATATCAACCACGGTCAAAATGTCACCAAACCAGTCCGATCATCGGCCACCACTGGGCCAGAAGTGATATGATGACGCCCTTTTTCAGGGAGCCTTGCCATGATCACCTCTTTATTGACCCGACACTTCGGCTTTGATCGCTTGCGACCCGGGCAGGAAGCGGTGATCAGTCGTCTGCTGGCCGGCAAGAGCGCCGCAGCCATCTTCCCGACTGGCGCGGGGAAATCCCTCTGTTATCAATTGCCCGCCCTCGCACTGCCCCACCTGACCCTGGTCATCTCTCCCCTGCTGGCCCTGATGCACGATCAGCTCGCCTTTTTGCGCAGCAAGGGGATCGCCGCCGCCACTCTGGATTCCAGCCAGACAGCGGAAGAGAGCCGGCGCGTGATGCAGCAGGCCAGCGATGGCCAGCTCAAGATCCTGATGATCTCGGTGGAGCGCCTCAAAAATGAGCGCTTTCGCCGCTTCATCGCCCACATCCCCCTGTCACTGCTGGTAGTGGACGAGGCCCACTGCATCTCGGAGTGGGGCCACAACTTTCGCCCCGACTACCTGAAGCTGCCGGACCATCGCCGCGATCTGGCCATTCCCCAGGTGCTGCTGCTCACCGCCACCGCCACCCCGGCGGTGATGGCAGACATGCAGGCCAAGTTCGGCATAGAAAAAGAGGATCTGGTGGTGACCGGTTTCTATCGCCCCAATCTGGTTCTCGCCGTCTTCCCGCTGGCCGGCAGTGCCCGCGATACCTGGCTGCGTGAGGAGCTGCACCGGGATCCGGCCGCCCCCACCATCGTCTACGTGACTCTGCAACACAGCGCAGAACAGTGCGCCGCGCAGTTACAGGCCAGCGGCATCCGGGCATGCGCCTACCATGCGGGGCTCGATCCCGCTCTGCGCAGCCAGATCCAGCGCGACTTCATGGCTGGCAGACTCGACTGCATCGTGGCCACCATCGCCTTTGGCATGGGCATCGACAAAGCCGACATTCGCCGGGTCATTCACTACGACCTGCCCAAATCCATCGAGAACTACAGCCAGGAGATAGGCCGCGCCGGACGTGACGGGCTTCCCTCCCGCTGCACCGTGCTGGCGAGCCGCGCCCAGTTGCCGGTACTGGAAAACTTCGTCTATGGGGATACACCGGACAGGGACGCCATCGCTTACTTGCTCGATATCGTGCGCCAGAGCGGCGCCGAGTGGGAATTCAGCCTGCTGCGCCTCTCCAACGAGACCAACATTCGCCAACTGCCCCTCAAGACCCTGCTGGTCTATCTGGAGATGGCAGGGGTCATTGCACCGGCCTACAGCTACTTTGCCGAGTACCGTTTCAGGTTCGTACTGGAAAAACAGGCGATCCTCGCTCGTTTCAATTCCGAACGCCGCCTGTTCCTGGAGCAGGTCTTTGCCTGCGCCCCCCAGGCTCGCACCTGGTGCACCATGGACTTCGAAGCGCTGTGGCAGGGATACCAGGGGGAACGCCAGCGCGCCGCGACGGCGCTGGACTACCTGCAGCAGCAGGGTTGGATCGAGCTTGAAAGCAAGCAGATGACCGAGGTCTATCGGGTGCTGAGCCAGCAAATCGATACCGCGACCCTGGCCGAAGAGCTGCATGGATTGTTTGAAAAGAAAGAGCAGAGCGAGCTGGCCCGCCTTCAGGCGCTGCTGGCCTTTTTCACCTCGACCACCTGCCTCAGCCATGAGCTTGCCCGCTATTTTGCCGACGACGCGGCCCCCGAGCGGTGCGGGCACTGTTCCGTCTGCCGGGGAGAGATCGCCGTGTTGCCGCCGCTTGCATCACCGGGCTTGCCCAACGAGCACGGTTTGCGCGCCTGGTGCGACCCACTGATCGCCCTGTGCCATCAGCGCCATCCCAGGATCCTGACCCGTTTCCTGTGTGGCATCGCCACCCCGCTGACGACCCGTCTCAAGGCCAGGGATCTGGCCGGTTTTGGCCAGTTGGCGGACCATCCCTTCACCGAGGTGCTGGCGGCGGTGTCAGCCCTCTATCCCGCCGGATCCTGAGCTTGCAGGTTTGACGCCGTTCAGGCGCTGAAAAAATAAGACCCTCGCGGATGCGAGGGTCAAGCCAACGGAAACGTGCTTAAACAGAGCTTAGTATCTGCACAATCACCCACTCTCTTGCTAAAGCGATGACTGCTCGACACAGGGCCAATCTAGAGCAGCCAGAATGTAGCGTCAATGTAAAAATTAGAGCAAAAACACCAAACAAACAACATTACGTTGACGTAAGCGACATGTCTTTTCACCCTCTATTCCCTGCCGCCCTTGCCCTTGCAGGCACCGCCCCCTGACAAAACAGAGCGTCACCATTTTCTCCCTCTGGCACACAAAGATTTATTTTTTATGTCTTTGACATTTGCATCACTGTCGTGGCAAAAATAATTTAACAGTCAGTAACATAGGTATGTCACTTACTGCTTCTTCCCGCACGAGGATCGGGAAGCTCCCGCACAAACTTAAACCAATGATGGCGATGGATTACTGGGGGCTGTTGACTAGGCTTAAGAGGTAAACAGAACAAAAGTAGTGATCCACTCTTTTTCAGGGCAAGCGACTATAACGAGGGCTAAGTTATGGGCATCTTCGAGCACTATCAACAGCGGTATGAGAAGGCCAGAGAGGAGGAGTACAGCATCCAGGAGTTTCTGGATATGTGCAAACAGGACAAATCCTGCTACGCCTCTGCCGCCGAACGTCTGCTGACCGCCATCGGCGAGCCGGAAATGATCGACACCTCGACCAATCCACGTCTCAGCCGTCTCTTTTCCAACCGCGTCGTCGCGCGTTATCCCGCTTTCAAAGACTTCTATGGCATGGAAGAAGCCATCGAACAGATTGTCTCCTATCTCAAACATTCCGCTCAGGGTCTGGAAGAGAAGAAACAGATCCTCTATCTGCTCGGACCGGTTGGCGGCGGTAAATCCTCGCTGGCAGAGAAACTCAAATCCCTGATGCAAAAAGTGCCCATCTATCGCATCAAGGGCTCACCGGTGAACGATCACCCCTTCTGCCTGTTTGACATCGACGAAGATGGCGAAATCCTCGAGAAGGAGTACGGCATCCCTCGCCGTTATCTGCGCCCCATCATGTCTCCCTGGGTCGCCAAGCGCCTTCACGAGTTTGGCGGCGACATCACCAAATTCAAGGTGGAGAAGGTAAACCCCTCCATCCTCGATCAGATCGCCATCGCCAAGACCGAACCGGGGGACGACAACAACCAGGACATCTCCTCCCTGGTCGGCAAGGTCGATATCCGCATGCTGGAACACTTCGCCCAGGATGATGCCGATGCCTACTCCTACTCCGGTGCGCTGTGCAAGGCAAACCAGGGGATGATGGAGTTCGTCGAGATGTTCAAGGCGCCCATCAAGGTGCTGCACCCGCTGCTGACGGCGACACAAGAGGGGAACTACAACGGTACCGAGGGGCTCTCCGCCCTCCCCTTCGACGGCATCCTGCTGGCCCACTCCAACGAATCCGAGTGGCAGCAGTTCCGCAACAACAAGAACAACGAAGCCTTCCTCGACCGTGTTTACATCGTCAAGGTGCCCTACTGCCTGCGCGTCTCGGAAGAGGTGAAGATCTATGAAAAACTGCTGTTCAACAGCGAGCTGACCGAGGCCAAATGCGCACCGGGTACTCTGGAGCTGCTGGGCCAGTTCTCGGTGCTGTCGCGACTCAAAGAGCCGGAAAACTCCAGCCTCTATTCCAAGATGCGGGTCTATGACGGCGAGAGCCTCAAGGACACGGATCCCAAGGCGAAGAGCTACCAGGAGTATCGCGACTATGCCGGTGTCGACGAGGGCATGAACGGCCTCTCCACCCGCTTCGCGTTCAAGATCCTCTCCCGCGTCTTCAACTTCGACCACGCGGAAGTGGCTGCCAACCCGGTGCACCTCTTCTACGTGCTGGAGCAGCAGATAGAGCGCGAGCAGTTCCCGCAAGAGCTGCACGATCGCTATCTGGAGTTCATCAAGGGTTACCTGACTCCGCGCTACGTCGAGTTCATCGGCAAGGAGATCCAGACCGCCTACCTCGAGTCGTATTCAGAGTACGGTCAGAACATCTTCGATCGCTACGTCACCTACGCCGACTTCTGGATCCAGGATCAGGAGTATCGTGACCCCGAAACCGGCCAGCTGTTTGACAGAGCGTCTCTCAACAGCGAGCTGGAGAAAATTGAAAAACCTGCCGGGATCAGCAACCCGAAAGATTTCCGCAACGAAATCGTCAACTTCGTGCTGCGGGCCCGGGCCAACAATGCAGGCCGTAACCCCAACTGGACCAGTTACGAGAAGCTGCGCACCGTGATCGAGAAAAAGATGTTCTCCAACACGGAAGAGCTGCTGCCGGTTATCTCCTTCAACAGCAAAACCTCGGCTGAGGAGCAGAAGAAGCACGATAACTTTGTCGAACGGATGATGGAGAAAGGCTACACCCGCAAACAGGTGCGGCTGCTCTCCGAGTGGTATCTCAGGGTACGCAAGTCATCCTGACCCTGCCGTGTTCAAGGGGGAGTTATGGCGCATTTTATCGACCGCAGGCTCAACGGCAAAAACAAAAGCGCTGTCAATCGGCAGCGCTTCATCCGCCGCTACAAGAAGCAGATAAAACAAGCGGTCTCGGATGCTGTCTCCAAGCGCAGCATTCAGGACGTGGACAAGGGTGAGAGCATCAGCATCCCGACCAAGGACATCGGGGAACCCCATTTTCATCAGGGTCATGGCGGCAAACGGGAGATGGTGCATCCGGGCAACGACCAGTTCGTATCTGGTGACAAGATTGACCGGCCCAAAGGGGGTGGCGGCGGCCAGGGGAGTGGCGAGGGCCAGGCCTCGGATCAAGGAGAGGGCGTCGATGATTTCGTCTTCCAGATCTCCAAGGACGAGTACCTGGACTTGCTGTTCGAGGATCTGGAACTGCCGCGGCTGCAAAAGACCCAGCTCAACCAGCTGATGGAGATGAAGACCTATCGGGCTGGCTACACCTCCAACGGGGTGCCTGCCAACATCAACGTGGTGCGCTCCCTGCAAAATTCGCTGGCGCGGCGCATGGCGCTGCAGGCAGGCAAAAAGCGTCAGTTGCGTGAACTGGAGGAGCGCCTGGCCCAGCTGGCCTGCGAGCCCAACGACCATTTCGCCGAAATGGCGCAACTTGAAAAAGAGATCAGGGAGCTGAAACGGCGGATCGATGCGGTCCCCTTTATCGACACCTTCGACCTCAAATTCAACAACTTTGTCAAACGGCCCGTCCCCTCGAGCCAGGCGGTCATGTTCTGCCTGATGGACGTTTCTGGCTCCATGGATCAGGCCACCAAAGAGATGGCTAAGCGTTTCTATATCCTGCTTTATCTATTCCTGAGCCGGACTTACAAGAATGTCGAGGTGGTCTACATTCGCCACCATACCCAGGCCAAGGAGGTGGACGAGCACGAGTTCTTCTACTCCCAGGAGACCGGCGGCACCATCGTCTCCAGTGCGCTCAAGATGATGAACGACATCATCAACGAACGTTATCCCGCCAACCAGTGGAACATCTATGCGGCGCAGGCATCGGACGGTGACAACTGGGCCGATGACTCACCGCAGTGCAGGGAGATCCTGGCGCGGGACATCATGCCAAGGGTGCGCTACTACTCCTACATCGAGATCACCACCCGTGCCCACCAGACCCTGTGGCACGAATATGAGTCGGTAGCCAGCCAGTTCCCCCACTTTGCGATGGAACACATTCGCAAGGTCGAGGATATCTATCCGGTGTTCCGCGAGCTGTTCAAGAAACAAGCGGCGTGAGGAGGTCACATGATCGAAACTGAAAAACGCGTAGCGCCACTGGATGACGGACCAGACTGGAACTTCGATCTTCTGGAGACCTATCATCAGGAGATCGCCCGGGTCGCCCGTTTTTACAAGCTGGACACCTACCCCAACCAGATCGAGGTGATCACCGCAGAGCAGATGATGGATGCCTACTCCAGTGTCGGCATGCCCATCGGCTATCAACACTGGTCGTTCGGCAAGCGCTTCATCCACACCGAACGCAACTACAAGCGCGGCCAGATGGGACTCGCCTACGAGATCGTCATCAACTCGGACCCCTGCATCGCCTATCTGATGGAAGAGAACACCATGCCGATGCAGGCGCTGGTCATGGCCCACGCCTGCTATGGTCACAACTCCTTCTTCAAGAACAACTATCTGTTCAAGGCCTGGACAGATGCCTCCTCCATCATCGACTACCTGTTGTTTGCCAAGAACTACATCACCGAATGCGAGGAAAAACACGGCATCGATGCGGTAGAGAAACTGCTCGACTCCTGCCATGCCCTGATGAACTTCGGGGTGGATCGTTACAAGCGGCCCCAGAAGATTTCTCTGGCCGAGGAGAAGCGACGCCAGAAGGCGCGGGAAGATTATCTGCAAACCCAGGTCAATGAGCTGTGGCGTACCCTGCCCAAGCAGCACAAGATTGCCGGGGTGGAAGACAGACGCTATCCTGCCGAGCCTCAGGAGAATATCCTCTATTTCATCGAAAAGAACGCCCCCCTGCTCGAGCCCTGGCAGCGCGAGGTGGTACGTATCGTGCGCAAGATCAGTCAGTACTTCTACCCGCAGAAGCAGACGCAGGTGATGAACGAGGGCTGGGCCACCTTCTGGCACTACACCATTCTCAACCACCTCTATGACGAGGGAAAAATCAGCGATCGCTTCATGCTGGAGGTGCTGCACAGCCACACCAACGTGGTCTATCAGCCCCCCTACAACAGCCGGTATTACTCGGGGATCAACCCCTACGCCCTTGGCTTTGCCATGTTCACGGACCTGCGTCGCATCTGCGAACACCCGACCGAGGAAGATAGATACTGGTTCCCCGATTACGCTGGCACCAACTGGGTCGAGACATTGCATTTCGCCATGCAGAACTTCAAGGACGAAAGCTTCATCAGCCAGTTCCTCAGTCCCAAGGTGATGCGCGACATGAAGCTCTTTGCCATCGATGACGACGATTTGAAGAACTACCTCAAGGTATCCGCCATTCACAATGAAGAGGGCTACCGGCTGGTGCGTAGCACCCTGTCCGCTCAATACAACCTGAGCAACCTGGAGCCCAACATTCAGGTCTACAACGTGGCAGTGAAAGGCGATCGCTCCCTGACTCTGCGCTATGTTCCCCACAACCGCATCCCCCTTGGCGAGTCACGCCACGAGGTGCTCAAGCATCTGCATCAGCTGTGGGGCTTCGATGTGGTGCTGGAGCAGGACAATGGCGAGCTATCCGCAGATATCATCGGCCGTTGTCCGGACCGCAAGAGCATGACCTGACGTCAGTGCCGGGCATAAAAAAACGCGCCATCAGGCGCGTTTTTCTTGGGTCAGGGCAATCAGTTGTCACACAGGTTGCTTGGCATGTCCTGACGCAGACGGGTCCAAAGCTTGCCAGACTCGATGCCGTACTGGCGTACCGTCATGAACACGGCTTCGTGATCCTTGGTTTCGGCCAGCTTGCGCAGCGTCTTGTAGTAGGCATCTGCGGTTTCGCGCGCCTGCTTGTCCGAGAAGTAGTAGCGGCCAACCCGGCTGTACAAGCCCTTGAAACCATTGAGGATCAAGGCATAGATGGGGTTGCCCGAGGCAAACGAAAGCTGATGATGCAAACGGTAGTCGAAGTCCGCATAGGCCTCGGCCGTGTTCTCCACATCATCGGCACCACGCAGTATCTCGGCGGCCTGTTCCGGGTTGTTACGAATGGCGCCACGGATGAAGATGGTGCAGATGTTGGTCCGGGCGGAGAGCAGCTGTGCCACCAGATCCGGCACCTTGTCCTGATCGAGACGCGCCAGGGTCTCCAGAATGTTGAGACCGGAGGTTTCCCAGAAATTGTTGACCTTGGTCGGTTTGCCATGCTGGATGGTGAGCCAGCCATCACGGGCAAGGCGCTGCAACACTTCACGCAAGGTAGTGCGAGTCACGCCGATCAATTCGGACAGCTCGCGCTCCGCCGGCAGAATGGATCCAGGAGGAAAGCGATTGTTCCAGATGGACTCGATGATGTATTCCTCGGCAAACCCGGCAGGGCTTTGCGCTTTAATGACCATGTAATGACTCTGTTGTAGTGCGTAAAAAGGCCCCCGAATAATAGCAAAGCCGGTCATGCTGGCAAGCAGAAGGTCGGTCCTCTGCTCACATTACCCCGAACTTTTTGTTAAAAATATGTATACAGCAACAGATGGGGAGTCAACCAACACCAAATGATGGGGATATAAGCGTTTGCTCGCTGGGCAAGTTCAGCGAGCTTATTTATAGTTATCGCTCCCTTGATTAAAATCATGTGCAATCAATCTGATACAGGTGAATATCCGGATGTTCGGCTCGGGTCGGGCTCGACTGCATAGACGCAGATATCAACAACAGAACAGAGAACCATCATTATGCCAATCAGCCTAGGGCGCGCGTTTACAAAGAACTTTTTGGGCAATGCTCCGCGATGGTACAAAATTGCCATCGTTCTATTCCTGCTGATCAACCCGATCATTTTCTACGTTGATCCCTTCCTGGCCGGCTGGCTGCTGGTTGTCGAGTTTATTTTCACCCTGGCCATGGCACTCAAGTGCTATCCGCTGCAACCGGGCGGACTCCTGGCCATCGAAGCCGTGCTCATCGGCATGACCTCCGCCAACCAGATAAAACATGAGCTGGTGGCCAATATCGAAGTGCTTCTGCTGCTGGTCTTCATGGTGGCCGGCATCTACTTCATGAAGCAGTTGCTGCTCTACGTCTTTACCAAGATGCTGGTGCGCATCCACTCCAAGACGTTGCTTTCTCTCGCCTTCTGCCTGGTGTCTGCATTCCTCTCCGCGTTCCTTGATGCCCTGACCGTGATCGCCGTGGTCATCAGCGTCGCAACCGGCTTCTACGCCATCTACCACAAGGTGGCCTCCCGGGATGAGTCCGGCAATCTGCATCATGATGACGAAGAGATTGACGAGCTCTCCCGCCAGCATCTGAACGAGTTTCGTGCCTTCCTGCGCAGCCTCATGATGCACGCCGCCATCGGTACCGCCCTGGGGGGCGTCTGCACCCTGGTCGGCGAACCCCAGAACCTCATCATCGGTGAACAGGCGGGGTGGCACTTCGGTGAATTTGCCATTCGCATGGCGCCAGTCACCATCCCGGTCTTCATCTGCGGCCTGCTGACCTGCATCCTGGTCGAAAAATTCCGCTGGTTCGGTTATGGCGCCCGCTTGCCCGAGCCCGTGCGTCACATCATGGAATCCTACGAGCGCGACGAAGACGCACAACGTACCCCGCAGGACAAGGCCAAGCTGATCGTCCAGGCGCTGATTGCCACCTGGCTTATCACGGGTCTTGCCCTCCATCTGGCTGCTGTTGGGTTAATCGGCCTGACGGTCATCGTGCTCGCGACGGCGCTCACCGGCGTGACCGAAGAACACGCGCTTGGCAAGGCATTCCAGGAGGCTTTGCCGTTCACCGCCCTGCTCACCGTCTTTTTCAGCGTGGTCGCCGTCATCATCGATCAACAGCTGTTCAAGCCGGTGATCCAGTGGGTACTGGCGGCCAAGCCGGAGGATCAGCTTGCCCTCTTCTACTTGGCAAACGGTCTGCTCTCCATGGTCAGTGACAACGTCTTCGTCGGCACCGTCTACATCAACGAGGTGAAGACCGCCCTGATCAACGGCGCCATCAGCCGGGAGCATTTTGATCTGCTGGCCGTGGCCATCAATACCGGCACCAACCTGCCATCGGTCGCCACCCCCAATGGCCAGGCCGCATTCCTGTTCATGCTCACCTCGGCCCTCGCTCCCCTGCTGCGCCTCTCTTATGGCCGCATGGTCTGGATGGCGCTGCCCTATACCCTGGTGCTGGGGCTTGTCGGCTTTTTCTCCGTGGAACTGCTCCTCGGTCCTGTAACCGAATGGTTCTATCAGGCAGGGTGGTTGCTGGATCATGGGGCACTGCCACTGCCCACCCCGTCCACACACTGATCATGAAAGGGGCTGTTCGGCCCCTTTCTTTTCAGATGGGGCTCTGCTCTAATTCAGCCACTATTTTTCTCTGAGAGATCAATCAGATGATCGAGTATCTTCGCCGCATTGCCAGTCATCGCCTGGCCTGGGGATTGCTGGCAGCCTCCGCTTTCGCGCTGGAACTCTGCGCCCTCTTCTTCCAGCACGTGCTGGGTTTGCACCCTTGCGTGATGTGCATCTATGAACGTATCGCCCTCCTCGGCGTGCTCACCGCCGGGCTCCTCGGCATGGTCGCGCCAGAGCGCTGGTACCTGCGCTGGAGTGCCATGCTCCTGTGGGGTTACAGCGCCTTCTGGGGCCTGAAACTGGCGCTCAAGCACGTGGATTACCAGATGAACCCCTCCCCCTTCAACGTATGCGAAGGGTTTGTTGACTTCCCTGCCTGGGCACCACTGGATAAATGGGTTCCCTGGATGTTCTACCCGGACGGCGACTGCAGCGAGATCAGCTGGCAGTTCCTCGGTTTCTCCATGCCGCAGTGGCTCGTGGTCATCTTTGCCGCCTACCTGCTGGTGTTCGTCATCGTGGCTGCTGGCAACCTGATAAAAGGGCGCTGCTGCAACTAGTCGTTCACTCGACCATAAAAGGGAGCCCGTGGCTCCCTTTTTATCTCCTCTTATCGCCTCACGGCCCCATGCCCAGGGGGCCGGCTCCCCTTCTCCCTGTTCTGCCAATGAAGTGGCTGCCTGCGGGTGTGCATCATCGTAACAGGCCACAAGCGGGTCAAAGGGCGCAGCGGCGACCTGCCACTCAGCCAACCAACAAGAAGGGAGCCATAGGCTCCCTTCTTTCATGTCGTGCACGGCGATGTCACGCGCCTTCGGAGGTAGCCTTGCTGGCACTTCTCCTGGCCTTCACCATGCCGATCACCATGGGCAACAAGGAGACCGCGATGATGCCGAAGATGAGCAGGGTAAAGTTGTGGCGCACTACCGGCAGATTGCCAAAGAAGTGGCCGGCATAGACGAAGGAGAGCACCCACAAGAGCCCCCCCACCAGGTTGAACGCCAGGAAGCGGGGATAGGTCATGGCCCCCATGCCCGCCACGAAGGGGGCGAAGGTCCGCACTATGGGCAGGAAACGGGTGATGATGATGGTCTTGCCGCCATGCTTGGCATAAAAAGCATGGGTCTTGACCAGATAGTCCCGACGAAAGATTTTGGAATCGGGGTTGCGAAACAGCTGCTCACCGAAGAAGTGGCCTATGGTGTAGTTCACCACGTTGCCGAGCACCGCGGCGATGATCAGCACGGCGGCCAGGGTGTGCACGTCCAGCACGCTGCCCACTGTGAGGGCACCTGCAGCAAACAGCAGGGAGTCCCCCGGCAGGAAGGGAGTCACCACCAGCCCGGTTTCACAGAAGATGATCAGAAACAGGATGGCGTATACCCAGACGCCATAATTCTCGAACAGCTCTTTCAGATGCACGTCAACGTGCAGAATAAAGTCGATGGCAAAGAGGATCAGATCCATTTTTTGGTACCCATGAAGTGAACGGCGTGGAGTCTACGCCAATGAGACCTGGCTCACAATCTCCCCATGGTCCCCTTTTTCGAACCCCATGAAGGGAGTCATTCAATCCCCCCTTCTTTTCCCCTTTCCCTGAACGTAGGCTTCTGCTCACTCGGCCTTGTCCAGAGCGGCCAGCACCTCGCCGGGCAGGCATTTCTCCCAGCCCCACAAGAGGAGCAGCAACAGGGTCGCGTCGTCGAGCCAGCCAAGGAGAGGCACCACATCGGGGACAACGTCCACCGGGCTGATGCCATAGAGCAGGATAAGGATCACCAGCCCCTTCGCCCACCAGGGTGTGCCTGGGTGGCGAAAGCCCTGATAGAGGCGGCGCAAACGCCGCCAGATGAGCCAGCGTCTGGCGCTCATGACTCGATCAGCTCGCCGCGCAGCCGCTGGATCTGATCCCGCAGCGCCGCCGCCTGTTCGAACTCCAGATCCCGCGCATGCTGGAACATCTGCTCTTCCATCCGCTTGATCTCCTTGCTGATCTCGCTGGCAGAGCGGGCATGGTACTCTCCTTGCGGTTCGGCAGCCTTGCGACTCCCCTTGCCGGCCTTGCCCGCCGTGCGGCTGCCCCCCATGTCCATCACATCGCCGATGGCCTTGTTGAGCCCCTTCGGCACGATGCCGTGTTCCAGGTTGTGGGCGTGTTGCAGGGCGCGGCGCCGCTCGGTCTCTTCGATCGCAACCTTCATGGAGTTGGTGATGGTATCCCCGTAAAGGATCACCTTGCCGTTGAGGTTGCGCGCTGCCCGGCCGATGGTCTGGATGAGGGAGCGGGTGGAACGCAGGAAGCCCTCTTTATCCGCATCCAGAATGGCCACCAGGGAGACTTCCGGCATGTCGAGGCCTTCGCGCAGCAGGTTGATGCCCACCAGCACGTCGAACTTGCCAAGGCGCAGGTCGCGGATGATTTCCACCCGCTCCACGGTATCAATGTCCGAATGCAGATAGCGCACCCGTACCTCGTGATCCGACAGGTATTCGGTCAAGTCCTCCGCCATCCGCTTGGTCAGTGTCGTGACCAGCACCCGCTCCTCCACGGCGACCCGCTTGCGGATCTCGGAGAGCAGATCGTCCACCTGGGTGCTGACCGGCCGCACTTCCACCTCGGGATCGAGCAGGCCGGTGGGACGCACCACCTGCTGCACCACGTCACCGCCGGACTTCTCCAGCTCGTAGGGGCCCGGGGTCGCCGAGACGAACACAGTCTGGGGCATCAGCGCCTCGAACTCGTCGAACTTGAGGGGCCGGTTGTCCAGCGCCGAGGGAAGCCGGAAGCCGTACTCCACCAGGGTCTCCTTGCGGGATCTGTCCCCTTTGAACATGGCGCCGATCTGCGGCACCGTGACGTGGGATTCGTCGATGATGAGCAGGCCGTCCCCCGGCAGGTAGTCAAACAGGGTGGGTGGCGGCTCACCCGGCGCGCGACCGGAGAGGTAGCGGCTGTAGTTCTCGATACCGGAGCAATAACCCAGCTCCTGCATCATCTCCATGTCGAACTGGGTGCGCTGGCTGATGCGCTGCTCCTCCACCAGCTTGTTGAGGCTCATCAGCTGCTCGCGCCGCCCCTTGAGCTCCTCCTTGATGTGCTCGATGGCACCCAGGATGGTTTCCCGCGGGGTGGCGTAGTGGGTCTTGGGGTAGATGGTGTAGCGCACCACCGTCTGCTCGATGGCACCGGTCAGGGGATCGAACAGGGAGAGGCGTTCTACCTCTTCATCAAACAGCTCCACCCGCAGGGCCAGCTTGTCCGATTCGGCGGGGTAGATGTCGATCACCTCCCCCCGCACCCGGAAGGTGCCGCGCTGGAAGGCCATGTCGTTGCGGGTGTACTGCAGTTCGGCGAGGCGGCGCAGGATATCCCGCTGATTGATCACGTCTCCCACTTTGAGGTGCAGCATCATGCTGAGGTAGGCCTGGGGATCCCCCAGACCATAGATGGCCGACACCGAGGCGACGATCACCACGTCGCGCCGCTCCAGCAGCGCCTTGGTGGCTGACAGCCGCATCTGCTCGATGTGATCGTTGATGGAGGCATCCTTCTCGATGAAGGTGTCCGTGGTCGGCACATAGGCTTCGGGCTGGTAGTAATCGTAATAAGAGACGAAATACTCCACCGCGTTGTCGGGGAAGAACTCCTTCATCTCCCCATAGAGCTGGGCCGCCAGGGTCTTGTTGGGCGCCAGGATCATGGTGGGGCGATTGAGGGTCGCGATGACGTTGGCCATGGTAAAGGTCTTGCCCGAACCGGTCACCCCGAGCAGGGTCTGGTGGGCCAGTCCCGACTCGATGCCATCGAGCAGCTGGGCGATGGCCCTCGGCTGATCCCCGGCGGGTTGAAACTGGCTGGCCAACTGGAATAACTTGCTCATGACGACTCCCGGCAAAAAACGGCAAGGGTGCAGTGTACCCCGAGTTGAAGGAGCTGGGTATCCGCTCACCCTCCCTGATGGCTATTGACCCCGAAATACGACCTCTGTATGATGCACCTCCTTGCCTGATGTTCCCCCGTAGTTCAGTCGGTAGAACGGCGGACTGTTAATCCGTATGTCACTGGTTCAAGTCCAGTCGGGGGAGCCAATTCCTCACCATCTCGGTGCAAGTTATCCACTTTAGTGCTTTCCTCTTCCAATTTTAATGCACAAGCCCTTCCCTGCGGCCTGACTCCCTTTTGATCTCACGATACTGACCAGCAGCGTTTTGTTCTGCTGCGCATAACTATTTGATTTTTATAGAAACAATTTATTGCAGGTATTTTTTGAACAGTCCTTGCAGCCCAGTGTTGGCGCGGCTTTCAGCCTGATCGCCAAGTTTCATGAACAGGGTTATCCACAGTTTCTGTGGGTAACTTGACCAAAGCCACGGTTCATCTGGGTTGGCAGCCATTGTCCCCGGTTTGCGCTGGCCGCCTCCCCTCTTCCCCATTTTCTGCTGTTTTTCCCTTCCCCCCTAAATGGGATGAATTGACTCGCGGTGCTGCCCGTGGGGGATTTTTTTTCGCTATGCCGCATCCTGCGGGTCAGCCCTCGCCGGATGAGTCATGAGTCTCTTTTGTAACCCTTCAATTTCCTCAGTGGAAAATGCTGAAAAACGTGCCCGTTTGCTCCCCATGCAGCAGGTAATAAATTGTCCACAGGAGTGTCATCCCCTCCCGGCTCGACAGCATATTTCACTCATTGACAGCGGGCCTTGCAGCGTAAAATAGAGGTGTTTTCCCCAGCCCCCCCTCGCATCCCTATCTTCACCGAAGAGACCAGCACTTAACTGGCTGTTAATCCGCTTTGGCGCTTCTTTCTTGATACAGGATCCGGCACAATATCGGCCCCACTTTTTTCCTCGGTTTTTCCGGGCATGACCATAGATTTCGTGACACTGCTACATCAAAGCGACTCCCTGCTGCTGTTCGTGGTACTGGCCTTCGGGCTGCTGCTGGGCAAGGTACGCATCGGCAACTTCCAGATAGGCAACACCATAGGCGTGCTCTTCACCGCCCTGCTGTTTGGCCAGATGGGATTCCAGTTTTCCACCTCCACTGAAAACGTCGGCTTCATGCTGTTCATCTTCTGCGTGGGGATTGAAGCGGGGCCGCACTTTTTCAGCGTCTTCCTTCGCGACGGCATCCACTACATCACCCTGACCCTGGTGATCCTGCTGTCGGCCCTGCTGCTGACCGTGGGGCTCGCCAAGTTCTTCAATCTGGGGCCCGGCATGGCCGCCGGCATTCTGGCAGGTTCTCTCACCTCCACGCCGGCCCTGGTGGGGGCCCAGGACGCCCTGCGAAGCGGATTGCTCAACCTGCCCCACCAGACCGACATGCAGTCGGTGCTCGACAACATGGGGATAGGCTACGCCCTGACCTATCTGGTGGGCCTGGTGGGCCTGATGCTGGTGGTGCGCTACCTTCCTTCCCTGGCCAGGCTGGATCTCAACACCGAGGCCCAGAAGATCGCCCGCGAGCGGGGGCTCTCCGACAGCGAGAGCCGCAAGACTTATCTGCCCATCATCCGCGCCTATCGGGTCGGCCCGGAGCTTGCCGCCTGGATCGGCGGTCGTACCCTGCGCGAAACCGGCATCTATCCTCACACAGGCTGCTATGTGGAGCGCATTCGCCGCAACGGCATTCTGGCGAGCCCGGATGGTGACGCCGTCATTCAGGAAGGGGACGAGATCGCCCTGGTGGGCTACCCCGAGAGCCACGAGAAGCTCGACGTCAACTACCGCAACGGCAAGGAGGTGTTCGATCGCAACCTCCTTGACCTGCAGATCGTCACCGAAGAGATCGTGGTGAAGAATGATGCCGTGGTGGGTCGCCATCTGGTGGAGCTCAACCTCACCGAGAAGGGATGCTTCCTCAACCGGGTGGTGCGCTCCCAGATAGAGATGCCCTTTGATCGCAACATCATGCTGCAAAAGGGCGACGTGCTGCAGATCAGCGGCGAGAAGCAGCGGGTCAAGCTGCTGGCCAACAAGATAGGCTTCATCAGCATCCACAGCCAGACCACGGATCTGGTGGCTTTCGCCACCTTCTTCGTGCTGGGCCTGCTCATCGGCTCCGTCTCCCTGGTGTTCGGCCAGATAGAGTTCGGCCTCGGCAATGCCGTTGGCCTGCTGCTGGCGGGGATCCTGATGGGCTACCTGCGTGCCAACCACCCCACGGTGGGCTATGTGCCACCAGGCGCCCTGCGCCTTGCCAAGGATCTCGGACTCGCCGTCTTCATGGTGAGTACCGGCCTCAAGGCGGGGGGCGGCATCCTTGATCACCTGAGCGAAGTGGGGATGGTGGTGCTCTTCTCCGGCATGCTGGTGACCACCTTGCCGGTGCTGGTAGGCTACCTGTTCGGCATCTGGGTGCTGAAAATGAACCCGGCCCTGCTGCTTGGTGCCATCACCGGGGCACGTACCTGCGCCCCGGCCATGGACGTGGTGAACGAGGCGGCCAACAGCTCCATCCCGGCGCTCGGCTACGCCGGCACCTATGCGGTGGCCAACGTGATGCTGACCCTGGCGGGCTCCTTCATCATCGGCTTCTGGTTCTAGCCGCCGACTACCTGCCCGCCCATGAAAAAAGGGAGCCTCGAGGCTCCTTTTTTTCATGGGCGGGCACTCCTGGATGGAATAGTGGAAATCGTGCTATGGGGACGGGTCTATCAAACCCAATAAGCTAAATCCTCTACAAGGCGCCACTTACACTCAATAAAACGAGCGAGGTGTAAGTGATGAAACGCGCATGGATGATTGTGATCTGGTGGTTCTGCACCCTGATGCCAACCTGGGGGGCCGAATCCGGCAAGCAGGTGGCCCCCGAAGCAGGGACGGAGAAAAGCGCCCTGAGCTTTGAAAACGACGAGCTTGCCAAACCTAGGCTGGGAGATCTCGACGTCATGCTGGAACAGCGCACCATCAGGGTGCTCACCACCTACAACAAGACAGGATTTTTCATCACCAAGGGCGTGCAACGGGGGGCCACCTACGATGCCTTCATGCAGGTGGAAAAGCGCCTCAACGAACAGTTGCGCAAGAAAAAGGCGATCAAACGCCACCTCAAGGTGCACTTCGTCTTCATTCCCGTGGCCCGGGAAGCCCTGCTGGCCTCCCTCATTGAAGGCAAAGGCGACATCGCCGCCGCCAACCTCACCATCACGGACAAACGCAGGCAACAGGGTATCGCCTTCACCGATCCCCTGCTTGAAAACGTGCGGGAGCTGCTCATCTCCGGACCCCTCTCCCCCAAGGTGGAAAGCGCCGCCGATCTCGGGGGCCAGCGCGTCTTCGTACGCCCCTCCTCCAGCTACTACGAGAGCCTGCTCGCCTACAACCAGGCCCGCAAGTCGGCGGGAGAGCCCCTCATCGACCTCCAACCCGCCTCGGAGGTGCTCGAAGATGAAGATCTGGTGGAGATGGTGAACGCAGGCCTGCTCCCCTTCATCGTCATGGACGAGCACAAGGCCCGCTTCTGGAAAAAGATTTTCCCCGGGATCACCATTCACGACACCCCCGTGTTCCGGGAGGGGGGCGTCATCGCCTGGGCGGTGCGCAAGGAGAGCCCCCAATTGCTCGCCATGCTCAACGAGCAGATAAAGGCGCTGCGCGGCAAGGCGACGGGGGACGAGATCCTGGCCCGTTATCTCAAGCAGAACAAGTTCGTCAAAAGCGCCGCCGCCGAGGCGGAGCGCAAGAAATTCCTGCAGGTGGTCGAGCTGTTCCGTGAATATGGCGAACGCTATGACATGGACTGGCTGCTGATGGCGGCCCAGGGCTACCAGGAGTCCGCCCTCAACCACCAGGCCCGCAGCCATGTGGGCGCCATCGGCATCATGCAGATCATGCCCGCCACCGGCAAGGGGCTGAAGGTCGGCGACATCCGCCAGCTCGAGCCCAATATTCACGGCGGCGTCAAATACATGCGCTGGATGATCGATCACTACTATGCGGACGAGCCCATGACCGCCCTCGACAAGGCCCTCTTCTCGTTCGCCTCCTACAATGCCGGCCCCGCCCGGGTGGCGCGGCTCCGCGCCGAGGCCAGAAAACGGGGGCTGGATCCCAACGTCTGGTTCCACAATGTCGAGTACGTAGCGGCGGAGAAGATTGGCCCCGAGACGGTCACCTATGTGGGCAACATCTACAAGTACTACATCGCCTACAAGCTGGTGATGGAGCAGGTGGCCCTGCGCCAGCAGGCGAGCGATGCCCTGAAACAGGAGGCGAAGGAGGACGTCAGCACATCGGCGGCGAAACCGACCCAGTGAGCCTTGCCGGACGAGGCGCTCACGAGCGCCTCGTTTCTATGCGCGCGCCCCTCTTCGGCCCATGACCAGAATGAACACAATGGTCACAACAGCCTTAATAGCCATTACGGTCAGATTGTTTTCCAGCCAGACATGATTAATTAACCTTCTTGCAACAATCACAAGGAGAGCACCATGTTGCAAGGAACCCTCAAACGCACCCTGATCGGTAGCCTGCTCGCACTGAGCGTCGGCGCCCACGCCCAGATCAACGAAGTCCACTTCCTGATCCCGGGCGGCGCTGGCGGCGGCTGGGATACCACGGCCCGCGGCACCGGTGAAGTGCTGGCCAAGTCCGGTCTGGTCAAGACCGTCTCCTACCAGAACATGTCCGCCGGTGGCGGCGCCAAGGCCATCGCCCACCTCATCGAGACCTCGGCCCAGTCCGACAAGACCCTGATGGTCAACTCCACCCCCATCATCGTCAAATCCCTCTCCAAGGAGCTGCCCCAGTCCTTCCGTGACCTGACGCCAGTGGCCGCCATCATCGCCGACTACCAGGCACTGGCGGTGAAAGCGGACTCCCCCTATCAGAACTGGGCCCAGCTGCTGGCAGCCTACGAGGAGAACCCGGCCAAGGTGAAGATCGCCGGGGGTTCCGCCCGTGGCAGCCTGGATCACCTGGTCGCCGCCCTGACCTTCAAGAACGCCGGGGCCGACGCCAGCAAGCTGCGCTACGTCGCCTACGATGCCGGTGGCAGCGCCATGGCCGCCGTGCTGGCCGGAGAGACCCAGGCCATCTCCACCGGCTTTGGCGAGGCAATGGAAGCGGTCAAGTCGGGCCAGATGCGGATCCTCGGGGTCACTTCCGACAAACGCCTGCCGGGGGCGGAGCAGATCCCCACCTTCAGCGAGCAGAACAACCCCACCGTCTTCGCCAACTGGCGCGGTTACTTCGCCTCCCCCACCATCAGCCCGGAGAAATCCGCCGAGTTTGCCGCCCTGCTCAAGCAGATGTACGACAAGCCGGAGTGGGAAGTGGTCCGCAGCCGCAACAGCTGGACCAACCTTTACCAGTCCGGTCCCGAGTTCACCGCCTTCCTTGACGGCCAGGAGCAGCAGATCGGCGGCCTGATGCGCGAGCTCGGCTTCATCAAGTAACCCTCGTTGTCACCTTGCAGGCGGGCGCAGGCCCGCCGCTCATGTTGGAGTCAAGAGATGAACATTACCAAGGAGCGACTGGGGGGCCTGCTGTTTCTGCTGCTCTCCCTCGCCTATGGCTACTACGCCACCGAGATACCGGGCTACCCCGGCGACGAATACGAACCCTTCACCGCCAGTACCCTGCCCTATGCCCTGGCCGGGATCGGGGCGCTGCTCTCCCTGCTGCTGGTGCTCTTCCCCGGGGGCGAGCCCCTGCGCCGGGAAGAGGGAGACTGGCACCGGGTCTTCATCCTGCTCGGGCTCATGGTCATTTACGGATTGGGGCTCACCTGGTTTGGCTTCGTGCTCTCGACCATCGCCTTCCTGAGCGTGGGCATCCGGGTGCTCGGTGAGCCCAGCCTGCGCTACGGCCTGATGATCAGCGTCCCCTTCTCCATCGGTTTCTGGGCCCTGCTCACCAAGGGGCTCAACGTCTATCTGGAGCCGGGTCGCCTGTTCACCCTGCTCGGTTTCTAAGGAGTCACCATGTTAGACGGAATCTTGCAAGGACTCGGCACTGCACTGCTGCCGGTCAACCTGATGATGGTGGTGCTTGGCTGCTTCATCGGCACCTTTATCGGCATGTTGCCGGGCCTTGGCCCGGTCACTGCCATCGCCCTGATGATCCCCATCACCTATGGCCTGGATCCGGCCTCCGGCATCATCTTGATGGCGGGGGTCTATTACGGCGCCATCTTCGGGGGCTCCACCTCCTCCATCCTGATCAACGCCCCCGGCTGCTCCGCCACCGTGGTCACCGCCTTCGACGGCTATCCCCTGGCCTGCAAGGGACAGGCGGGCAAGGCGCTGGCCATCGCCGCCTACGCCTCCTTCACCGGCGGCACCCTCTCCGCCATCATGCTGATGGTGGCGGCGCCCCTGCTCGCCAAGGTCTCCCTCTCCTTCCAGTCGGCGGACTACTTCGCCCTCATGGTGCTGGGCCTCTCCGCCGTGGCAGCCTTTGCCGGCAAGGGGCAGGTGCTCAAGGCGCTGATCATGGCGCTGTTCGGCATCATGATCTCCACCATCGGCATCGACCGCAGCGTCGGGGTGGACAGGTTCACCTTCGGGCTGCCGGATCTGCGTGACGGCTTCTCCTTCCTGCTGCTGGCCATGGCCACCTTTGCCCTCGCGGAGATCCTGATGGCGGTGCTGCGCCCCGGCAAGGACAACAGCGAGGAAGAGGCAAGGCAGATGCAGCAGCTCGGCAGCCTCAAGCTGAGCAAGGAAGAGGTCAGGGAAATCGCGCCTCCCATCGCCCGCTCCTCGGTGCTGGGCTTTCTCATCGGCGTGCTGCCGGGAGCCGGTGCCACCATCGCCGCCTTCATGGCCTATGGGGCCGAGCGCAACATCGCCGGCAAGCAGCGCCAGGAGCAGTTCGGCAAGGGCAGCCTGCGCGGCCTGGCCGCTCCAGAAGCGGCCAACAACGCCGCCTCCACCGGCTCCTTCGTGCCCCTGCTGACCCTGGGGATCCCGGGCTCCGGCACCACGGCCCTCATTCTGGGCGCCCTGGTGGCCTACGGCATCCAGCCGGGCCCGCGTCTGTTTATGGAGCATCCGGACGTCTTCTGGTCGGTGATCATCTCCATGTATCTGGGCAACGTGGTGCTGTTGATCCTGAACCTCCCCCTCATCCCCTACCTGGCCCGGGTACTGGCGGTGCCGCGCCCCGTGCTCATCCCCATGGTGCTGCTGTTCTCCCTGACCGGGGTCTATCTGGTCTCCTTCAACACCATGGACATCCATGTGATGGCCATCGTTGCACTGATCGCCATCGGCCTGCGCCTGCTCACCTTCCCCATGGCCCCCATGCTGCTCGGCTTCATCCTGGGGGGCATGCTGGAGGACAACCTGCGCCGGGCCCTGGTGATCAACGACGGCAGCCTGAGCTTCCTGTGGGAGCGCCCCATCACCCTCGCCTTCACGGTGATCACCCTGACCATGTTGCTGCTGCCCGTCTGGCAGTGGTGGCAGGCTCGCCGGGCCCCCAAGGGGGAGCCTGCCACCAGCCACTGAATCGATGAGCCTCTGCCACCTCTGAACCCTGCCCATCACGCGCAGAGACCTTGATGCCCACGGGAAGCAAACCCTGATAAAAAGAGCGCCGAAAGGCGCTCTTTTCTTGTCTGGACAGCAGGTTCCGGGCGACCGGATCACGGCTTGCGGTAACGCCGCTCCGGCCGCCCGACGGTGCCATATTCGAGCTCTGGGCTCGCCAGTTGCTGCCCCACCAGAAATTCCAGATAGCGGCGCGCCGTGGTCCGGCTCACCCCTATCCGGCTGCCTATCTCCTCGGCACTGGCGGCCTCCGGAGTCAGTGCCGCCAGCACCCGCTGCAGGGTGAGAGCATCGATGCCCTTGGGCAGTCCCTCTGCCGCCACCTGCTGCAACGGCGTACCGAACAGGGTGTCCACCGCCTGCTGGTCGATGTCGGCCAACGCCGCCAGGGCGGCGATGCTCTGACGGTACTTCTCCAGGGTGTCGCGCAGCCGCTCGAACACCACGGGCTTCAAGATGAAATCCACCACCCCGAGGCGCATCGCCTCCTGCAGGGCAGCGGCTTCCCGCGCAGCGGTGAGCAGGATCACATCCAGACTCGCCCCCGACTGGCGCAGCTCTCTCAATAGCGAGAACCCCTCTCCATCGGGCAACCAGACATCCAGCAGCACCAGATCGGGCCGGAGGATCCCTATCTGCTCCCTGGCATCGAACAGGGTCAACGCCACCCCCAGCACCTCGAAACCGGTGAGGCGCTGCACGAAGCGGCGGTGGATCTCGGCAATGGCGGGATCATCCTCGACGATCAGGATCTTGATCACTCACACCTCCTTGGGAATGTAACAGACGACGCAACTTCCCTGCGTCGTGGCTTCGATGGTGATCTCCCCCTGCAGGGCATCCAGGGTCTTGCGCACCAGGGAGAGCCCGATACCGTGTCCTGGCTCGGGCTTGCTGCTGACCCCCTGTTCGAACAACCTGTCCGCCAACTGCGGGTCGATGCCGCCAGCCCCGTCTTCCACCTCCAGCACCAGATCCTGCCCCAGATCGCTCAGGGAAACCCGGATGGGCTGATAGGGCGCACCGTGGCGGCGGGTCGCCTCGAAGGCGTTGTCGATGAGGTTGCCCAGCACCGTTACCAGCTGGGAACCGCTGACACGGGCAGGAATGTCGTGCAGACGGGCATCGGGATCGATCACGAGCTCAAGACCGAGCTCGTGGGCCCTGTGGTATTTGCCGAGCAGCAACCCCGCCACCTTGGGTTTGGCGATGGCCCCCATCAGGAAGCCGAGCAGGGTCTGCTCGGTGGCCGCCTCCCGCCCGATGAAGGCGAGCGCCTCCCGGGTGGCCCCGAGCTCAATGAGGCCGGCGATGGTCCCGAGCTGGTTGTTGTGCTCGTGGGTCTGCACCCGCAGCAGATCGCTGTAGGCCTGCACCTGGGAGAGCTGGGCGCTGAGTTCCGCCAGCTCGTCCTTGCGCCGAAAACTCGACACGGCGCCGATCAGCTTGCCCTCGCGCACCAGTGGCAACCGGTTGACGATGAGGGACTGGCCGTTGAGCACTATCTCCTCGTCAAACTGGGGGGTCTGCTCTTGCAGGATGGAGAGCATGCGACTGCCCGGCAGCAGGTGACCGATGGGCTGGCCGATGGCGCTCCTGGCGGTGGTGTCGTCCAGGCGCAGCAGCTTGATGCCGTTGGGGTTCAGGGAGGTGAGGCGCCCTTGCTCGTCGATGGTGAGGATCCCCTCGCGCACCGTGCGCAGGGTACAGTCGAGCTCCGCATAGAGACGCCCCATCTGCTCGGGTTCAAAGCCGAAAATCGCCTTCTTGTAGCGTCGGGCCAGCCAGGCGGCGGCGACACTGTTGAGTACCACAATGAGCAATGTCATGGCCAGGCCGAAGCGCAAATAGCCCTGCAGATCCGCATCGATGTCCCGCACCAGATAGCCGACCGACACCACCCCGATGATCTTGCCCATCTCGTCCCGGATGGGCCCCTTGCCGCGCACCGAGACCCCAAGGGACCCCTGGGCCCTGGAGATATAGGCTTCCCCCTGCAGGGCACGCTCGGGATCATCCCCCACCATGGCTTTGCCAATCCGGTCCGCATTGGGGTGCACCAGGCGGCGTGCCTGCCTGTCCCCGATGACGATGTAGCTGGCCCCGACCTCGGCGCGGATCCGCTCCACCAGGGCATTGAGGCGGACCGTATCCGCCCGCTTCACCCCGGCGATGACGCCGGACTCCCGCGCCACCAGCCGTGCCACATCCAGGGCCTGATCCCCCACCTCACGGTAGCGCTGCTCGGCGACATAGTAGTAGCTGGCCCCGCTCAGCAACACCAGTTGCAACAGACTGACCAGACAGAGAATGAGCAGGAAGCGTCCTTGCAACCCGAGCCTCATGCCTCCTTGTCGCCTCGCAACAAGTCGAGCAGCAGACTGCCATCGCGCAGGGCCTTGTGCACCTGCACCGAGGTGGGTTTGGTGGGATCTTCGTAGAAGTGGGTGGATTCAATCTGCAGGCGCACCAGGTACTCGGCGGGCAACTGGCTTGCCAAGGACTGGTGCAACATGGGGAAGAGCAGTCGATCGGCCCGGGTGATCTCCCCCCCGAGCAGCAGCTTGCCCGGATTGAGCAGGCAGATGAGGTTCGCCAGTACCCGGGAAAGGCGGCCTGCTGCCTGCTGCAGGATGTCCTGACACAGGCTGTTGCCCGCCAGCGCCAGCTCGCACAGCTCGCGGATGGTGACGCTTTCGGGCAGATCGAACTCCTGCATCCGTTCGCGCAGCTCCCGATATTGCGCCTCCAGCGCCTGATTGGTCACCAGGGTGCAGGCGCAGCCGAAGCCACCGCAGTAGCAGCGCTGGCCATAGGGTTCGAGCTGCAGGTGGCTGAGATCCCCGAGCAGAGCCGACTCGCTCTCGATGAGCTGGCCATTGACCACCATGCCGACCCCGATGTCGTTGTGCACGAACACCAGCACCGCATCCGAGCAGTTCCTGGCGGCGCCCCACTCCCGCTCGGCCTGGATCCAGGTGCGCACGTCGCCGCTCACCAGCACGGGTACCGAGAAGGCCTCCTGCAGGGTGGGACCGAGGGGCCAGTTGCGCAGATCGTAATAGGGAAAATGCTTGACCATGCCGGAGTGGCGCTCCACCTGGCCGGGCAGGCAGAGGGCGATGCAGGCCAGACGCAGCGCCTTCTTGGGCAAAAAGCCCTCGATGGCCCGCACCAGGCTGGCCAGCAGCTCGGCACGCTCCGCCTCGTTGAAGACATGGCGATGGCGCGCCAGGGAGTGACCAGCTAGGTCAAACAGGGCCATGTCAACATAGCCGCGCCCCAGACGCATGGAGAGAAACTGGAAGCGGCGCTCGTTGATGCGCAGCAGGGTCTGGCGACGGCCACGCCCCACCGAGCTCTCGCCGCAGGTGACCACCAGGCCGCCGTCCAGCAGCTCGCGGGTGATCTTGGTGATGCTGGCCGGCGACAGGCCGGTCAGACGGGACAGATCGGTACGGGACAGCTCCTTGTGCTCCTCCAGGCTGGCATACACCAGGCCGTAGTTGAGCTGACGGATCAAATCGATACTGCCTTTCACGATCTCATTCATAGGGTTGGGGCTAACGAAAGGAACGAATGGCGCGATTTTCACACATTCTGCGCCGATCCCCAAATTTGCCGTCTGGAAATCCTGTCCAGACGGCAAAAATGTGATTAGTAACGGAAGCGGGAGACGAGTTGGCGCAATTTGTCACCCGTGCCTGCCAGGGCGCGGGTGGTGGTGCTGGACTCCCCGGACGCCTCGGTCAGCTCGCTGACGATCTGCTGGATGGCCACCAGGTTCTTGTTGATCTCCTCGGAGACCGCGTGCTGCTCCTCGGCGGCCGTGGCGATCTGGATGTTCATGTCGTTGATGGTGCCGACCGCCGCTACCATGCTGTCCAGGGAGCTGGCGATGTGGCTCGCCTCCTGCACCGTCTCCTGGCTGCGTGCCTCGCTGGCCTGCATCACCTCCACCGCCTGCTTCACCCCGCCCTGCAGGCGCTGGAGCATCTCGTTGATCTCCTTGGTGCTCTGCTGGGTACGGCCCGCGAGGGATCGCACTTCATCCGCCACCACCGCAAAGCCGCGCCCCTGCTCGCCCGCCCGGGCCGCCTCGATGGCGGCGTTGAGGGCCAGCAGGTTGGTCTGATCGGCGATGCCGCGAATGACCTCCACCACGGAGCCTATCTTGCCGGTCTCATGGGCGAGCTGCTCGATGACCCCGGCCGCCACATGCACTTCGTCCACCAGCCGGTTGATGCTGCCGATGGCGCTGTTCACCACGCCGCGGGCCGCATCGGACTCGCGGGCCGCATCGCTGGTGGCGCTGGCGGCGTTGGAAGCGCTCGCCGCCACCTCCTGGGCGGTGGAGCTCATCTCGGTCACCGCTGTCACCACCTGATCCGTCTCCTTGCCGTGGCCCTGCATCTGTCTGTCCGCATGCTCGCTCAGGCTATGCAGCCGATCCACGGCCCCCAGCAACTGGTGGCTGGTCTCCCCCACCTGGCTCACCACCGACTGGATCCGCTCGACGAAGCGGTTGAAGGCGGCGGCCAGCTGCCCCACCTCGTCCTTGCTCTGCACCTTGAGGCGCTGGGTCAGATCCCCGTCCCCGTCGGCGATGTCATTGAGTGCGGCAACCGCATCCGCCAGCGGGCGGGTGACCCGGTTGCCGATCACCACGGTGGCCGCCAGGGTCACCCCCAGGATCACCAGGATGAACAGCACCCCGGTTTTCAGGGAGCCATACATGGTCTCCTCCCGCTCGCTGCGCAGGGTGGCCAGCTCATTGTCGATGTCGTCGATGTAGAAGCCCGTGCCCACGACCCACTGATACTTGTCGAGCACCAGGTTGAAGGAGAGCTTGGGGGCATCCCGCCCGATAGAGGGCTTGTTGGTCCAGTACTCCGAGAAGCCATCTCCTTCCCGCGCCGACTTGATGATCCCCTGAATGAGGAAGGCACCCTTGGTATCCTTGTCCTGCCAGCGGTTCTTCCCCTCCATCTCGGGCCGGGTCGGCAGCAGTACGGTATTGCCCTGATAGTCGTAGACAAAGAAGTAGCCGTCGCTGCCATAGCGCAGCGGCCGCAATATCTCCTTCACCTGCTGGCGCACTTCGGGGCTGTCAGGCTTGCCGTAGCTGCCCTCGATGGCCGTCTTGGCCAGCATCAGATAACTGCTGAGCAGCGCCTTGCGCTCCTTGATTGCCCTCTCCCGCGCCACCACCAGATCCGATTCCAGATCGCTCCTGGCCACCAGGTAGTTGCTGAGATTGACCACCAGGGCCATCAGCAGCACGGGGATGGCCCCCAGTAACAGGATCTTCTGCTTAAGTGTCATTGTGTCACCCTTTGTGCTGTGTTCATTGCTGCATGATGTCTGCCTAAACGGCATGGGAAGCTGGCCGAAAGGGAAGTGCGTTCGCTACAATCCCGCCACCTTTAATTATCGACCAGATGAGCTGACTCATGAACCTATGTCCTTGCGGTTCCTCTCTTTTTCTTGCCAAGTGCTGCGGTGTACTCCACGCAGGCCAGCCCGCCGCCACCCCGGAGCAGCTGATGCGATCCCGCTACAGCGCCTTCGTGCTGGGATTGGGAGAATATCTGGTACACAGCTGGCACCCGGACTATCTGAACGGGCTGACCGCGGCCGACCTCTCATCGGCCGACACCCGCTGGGATGGCCTCGAGATCCTCGCCAGCCAGGGCGGCCCCGATGACATCCTCGGCATGGTGGAATTCAAAGCCTGGTTCCTTGAGGGGGACGAACGTCACTGCCTTCATGAGCGCTCCCGCTTCGTGCGCCATCAGGGGCGCTGGGTCTACACCGACGGCGAGCAGGATCCGGCGCCGCTGCGGGTCGGGCGAAACGACCCCTGCCCCTGTGGCAGCGGCAAGAAGTTCAAGAAGTGCTGCGGCTGAGGTTTCCCCCACGCCGCCCTCTGGCCAGCCCCCGGGCTGGCCTTCTCCCCTCCCGTCATGCTTTCCCCTGCCCGCCTCGACGGTGACGTGAGGTTCATCACATTTCGCTCATCACCTCACACTTAATGAGCGTTTACGAACATTAATTTGGCCCATATCAAACATTTTACGTCGTGGAGGCGCCACACTGGCCTCATCTGGAAGAGATGAGACGGGCACGAATGAAAAGAATCACCACACAAGTCGTCATCATAGGGGGGGGCGCCACCGGCGCCGGCATCATGCGCGATTGCGCGCTGCGCGGCATCGACTGCATCCTGCTTGAGCGGGACGACATCGCCGCCGGCACCACGGGCCGTAACCATGGCCTGCTCCACTCCGGCGCCCGCTACGCGGTGACGGATCAGGAGTCCGCCCGCGAATGCATTCAGGAGAACCGCATCCTCAAGAGGATCGCCAGCCACTGCGTCGAGGACACCGGCGGCCTCTTCATCACCCTGCCGGAAGATGACATCCATTTTCAAAATACCTTCATGGACGCCTGCGCCCTGGCAGGCATCGACGCCCGCCAGCTGGATCCCGCCGAGGCGCTGCGCCTTGAACCCAACGTCAACCCGGCGCTGATCGGTGCCATCCAGGTGCCGGACGGCACGGTCGACCCCTTCCGCCTGGCCGCTGCCAACGTGCTGGACGCCAAGGAGCACGGCGCCCGCATCTTCACTCACAGCAAGGTGCTGGGGCTTTTGCGCACCCAGGATAGGGTGCACGGGGTCAAGGCCATCAACACCCGCACCGGCGAAGCGTTCGAGGTGGAGTGCCAGGAGGTGATCAACGCCGCCGGCATCTGGGGCCAGCAGATCTGCGAGTATGCCGACCTCGGCATCCGCATGTTCCCCGCCAAGGGCTCATTGCTCATCATGGATTACCGCCTCAACCAGCTGGTGCTCAACCGCTGCCGCAAACCGGCGGACGCGGACATCCTGGTGCCGGGCGATACCATCTCCCTCATTGGCACCACGTCGAGCCGTATCGATTACCACAAGATTGACCAGCTCACCGTCGAGCCCGAAGAGGTGGAGGTGCTGCTGCGCGAGGGGATCAAGCTCGCCCCCATCATGGCCCGCACCCGATTGCTGCGGGCCTACGCCGGCGTTCGCCCCCTGGTGGCGGTGGATGGCGACGAGTCCGGCCGCAACATCAGCCGTGGCATCGTGCTGCTGGATCACGCCGAGCGAGATGGCCTCCAGGGTTTCAACACCATCACCGGCGGCAAGCTGATGACCTACCGGCTGATGGCCGAATGGGCCACCGACTTGCTTGCCAAAAAGCTTGGCAACAGCAAGCCCTGCCGCACCGCCGAGCTGAGCCTGCCCGGCTCGCGGGATCCGGAGAAGGTCTCCGCCCCCGGTCTCTCGGTACCCGCCGAAGGCTCGGCCCAGTACCGCCACGGCGAGCGGGTCATCGCCTTTTTCCGCGACAACCCCAAGGCCAACGCCCTCATCTGCGAGTGCGAGATGGTCACCGCGGGCGAGATTGAATATGCCCTGCGGGAGCTCGACGTGGACAACCTGGTGGACTTGCGCCGCCGCACCCGCCTCGGCATGGGCCCCTGTCAGGGGGAGCTGTGCGCCTATCGCGCCGCCGGCCTGATGCAGGAGTACGGCAAGGCGGACGGTCGTCAGGCCTGCGTCATGCTGCGCCAGTTCCTGGAGGAGCGCTACAAGGGCACCCGGCCGGTGCTGTGGGGCGATGCCCTGCGGGAAGCCGAATTTACCTACTGGATCTATGAAGGGCTGTTCGGCCTTGGTGAGTGGACGGCCCCCCACCTGGTGAGCGAGCCCCCCTTCCCGCTCGATGCCAGCACCGCCAATTCCACCAAGGAGCGCAGCCATGAAATTTGACAGCATCGTGATCGGCGGCGGCATGGCGGGCCTCTCCGCAGCCCTGCGCCTCGCCGAGGCGGGCCAGAAGACCCTGCTGATGGCCTCCGGCCAGAGCGCCCTGCACTTCTCCTCCGGCTCGGTGGATCTGCTGGAGAGCGACGGGGATCCCCGCGCCGCCCTGCCCGCCTTCATGGCGGCCCATCCGGATCACCCTTACAGCAAGGTGGGGATGCAGAATATCGAGGGGAGTCTGGCCGACCTGCAACGCCACTGCGCAGAAGAGGGGCTACCCTTGATGCGCCAGGAGCACAACCACCAGCGGCTGACCCCCATCGGCACCCTGAAATCCACCTGGCTCTCCCCCGACACTTGCGCCTGCATGACCGATGCCCCCGCCCCGGACGCCATCCTGCTCGCCACCCTGGAAGGGTTTCGCGATTTTCACCCGGCGCTCGCGGCGGCGAATCTCGCGATCCACGCCCGTTTTGCCCACAGCCGCATCCTGACCGGGGAAATTCGCCTGCCCCAGCTCGCCCAGTTCAGCCGCAATCCCCACGAGTTTCGCTCCGCCGACATCGCCCGCCTGTTCGACAAGCAGGGGCCTGGCCAGCAGGACCTGCTGGCGGATCTGGCCCGCGAGATCAGCCGCATGGTGCAGGGATGCGGTATGCCCGGCTGTCGCCATATCGTGCTGCCCGCCTGCCTGTCGCTGGGGCTGGTCGGCCCGCGTCTGAGCGAGCTGGAACGGCGCACCGGCTGCACCATCAAGGAGGTGGCCACCATGCCGCCGTCCCTCATCGGCATGCGGATGCAGGAGGCCCTCAAGCGCCGCTTCATGGCCCTTGGCGGCACCTTCCTCACCAGCGAGCGGGTGCTGGGCGCTCGCTATGACGGCGACAAGGTGATCGGGGTGCACAGCCAGCACGGGGAGGATCAGCTGTTCGAGGCGGACCACTTCGTGCTCGCCTCCGGCAGCTTCTTCAGCCGCGGACTGGAGTCGCGCCTCGGGGGCATTCGTGAACCCATCTTCGATGCCGACGTACTGAGCCTTGCCGAGCGCGACGCCTGGGCCGGCCGCCGCCTGTTCGACCACCACCCCTTCATGGGCTTCGGGGTCAAGACCGACGAGCGGCTGCGGGTGCTGCGCGGCGGCAGGCCCCTCACCAACCTTTACGGCGCGGGCAGCGTGCTGGCGCACTATGACCCCAATAAAGAAGGTTCCGGCTCCGGCGTGGCCGTTGCCACCGGCTGGCAAGCCGCTGGCCATATTCTGGCGGAGGGCTGAGATGAATCACATATTCCCACTCCAACGACACGGCGTGCTGGCCCACGACGATGCCCAATCCAAAGAGGGCTCTGGCTCAAGTGTCGCGGTCGCCACCGGCTGGCAGGCCGCCGGTCACATTTTGAGTTCAGCCCGATGATGATTTCGCCCCATATCCCGTGCCTTCACACCCAACGGGAGGAGAACTGACATGCTACTGGATCATGCCAACCAGACTTTCGATCAGTGCATCAAATGCACCGTCTGTACCGCCTACTGCCCGGTGGCCAAGGCCAACCCGGCCTACCCCGGCCCCAAGCAGGCGGGCCCGGATGGGGAGCGGCTGCGCATCAAGAGTCCCGAGCTCTTTGACAGCGCCCTCAAATACTGCACCAACTGCAAGCGCTGCGAAGTGGCCTGCCCGAGCGGGGTGCGCATCGGCGACATCATCGCCAAGGCCAAGCACCAGTACAGCGGCTTCAAACCGGGGATCCGCGAGTTCGTGCTCTCCCACACGGATCTGATGGGCAGCATGTCCACCCTGATGGCCCCGGTGGTCAACTTCACCACCGGCCTCAAGCCGATGAAGCAGGTGCTGGACAAGGCGCTGGGGGTCTCCTCCCACCGGGACTTGCCCAAATACTCCCAGGGTACCTTCCGCGGCTGGTACAAGAAGCAGAAAGCGACTCAGGCCCGCTTTGCGCGCCAGATCGCCTACTTCCACGGCTGCTACGTCAACTACAACCACCCGCAACTCGGCAAGGAGCTGGTGCAGGTGCTCAACGCCATGAACATCGGCGTCCAGTTGCTGGAGCGGGAGAAGTGCTGCGGCGTGCCGCTGATTGCCAACGGCTTCATGGACAAGGCCAAGCAGCAGGCGGCCTTCAACATCAAACAGCTGGAGAACACCCTGCTCGGCAACGAGATGCCGCTGCTGGCCACCTCCTCCACCTGCGGCTTCACCCTGCGGGACGAATATCCCCACCTGCTGGAGCAGGACAACCACAAGGTGCGCGATCGCATCTCGCTGGTGACCCGCTTCCTGTGGAACGAGTTCGATCGGGGCAACAAACCGGCCATGAAGCCCCTCAATCTGCACATCGCCTACCACACCCCCTGCCACCTGGAGAAGATGGGGGGCGTCATCTACACCCTCGAGCTGCTGCGGGCCATCCCCGGCGTCAAGGTGACGGTGCTGGACTCCCAGTGCTGCGGCATCGCCGGCACCTACGGCTTCAAGTCCGAGAACTACGACACCAGCCAGGCCATCGGTCAGGGGCTGTTTGATCAGATAAACCGGCTCAAACCCGATCTGGTCATCACCGACTGCGAGACCTGCAAGTGGCAGATCGAGATGAGCACGTCGTTTCGCTGCGAACACCCGGTGCACCTGCTGGCACGGGCGCTGGCCTGACCGCCATCCCCCCGGTCCGCCCATCATCACGGGCACCGGCTTGGAAGCGACACACCCCGGTCAATGTCAGCTCCCCCTCTGGCCGGCATTGACCGGGATCGGCGCGGCAAGGCCCGGGCGGCGAATTCCTTTGGTTGTTTGAACCACCCACACAGTGAAAAGCAGCAACAACACCCACTCTGTTAAAAACCATATCCCATTACCACCACCAGGAAATATCAAGCCAGCATATTCAGCCAAAAAAAGAGCCGGCATTCGCCGGCTCTTTGCATCATCTCACCCCATCAGGGGTGCTGGATGATCAGGCTGTGCTGATCCAGCATGGATTGCAGGATGTCGTGAGAGGAGGAACCGCTCAGGTTCCAGCCACTCAGATCCACGTCCTTCAGGGTGATCTGCTGGGTGACATTGCCATCCCCCGCCGGGGAGACCGACAGGCTCACGTCACTCAGGCCATTGCCGGTGCTGGTCACCGATGCCTGGAGATGACCCAGCAGGCCATCCACGCTGTTGTCGGTCACCCCCTTGAGCAGGTCCGCCAGATCGATCCTGTCCCCCTCCTGGGGACGGAAGTCGGTGATGGTGTCTATCGCCGGAGAGGCCGTCGTCCCCTCGTCGCCACTGCCCCACACGAAGAGATCGCTGCCGGCGCCACCGGTCAGGATGTCGTTGCCCTGACCGCCCCGCAGCACATCATCTCCCATGCCGCCCAGGAGGCGATCATTGCCGGAGGAGCCGAACAGCCAGTCCCCCTGATCCGAGCCCAGCAGATCGTGACCGCTCTGGCTGTGGATGGTGATGGTCTCCGTGGCCGAGCTCAGGGTGCCGCCACCCAGGCTGGATTCGGCACTCAGGGTGAGGGCATGATCCCCCGCCGGCAGATCCTTGAGGTAGATGGGCACGGACTGGTCCATCGGCAGCAACCAGTCGTTGCCATCCGCGTGGCCGACGCTCTGGCCGTGCTCGTCCACCACCTGGGCGCTGCCGAGGTTCTGGATCCGCACCGACAGCTCACCCGGGGCCGGATTGACCACGCTGGCGCTGAGGTTGAGCGGCACCCAGGCCCCTTGCAACGCAAGGATATCGTGGGTGCCGACCCCCAATTGGGGATCGTCCGGCTCGGCCGTCACCTGGATGGCAATCTGGGCGCTGTTGGTCAGGACGCCACCGGCACCGGTATTGCCCTGATCCGAGGTGGTGATGCTCAGGTTGTCCTGACCCCAGAAGTCCCTGGCTGGCTCGTAGTGCAGGTTGCCTGCCAACAGACCGTTGAGATCATCAAGCGACCCGACCAGGGTCACCACGCTGGTCCCCGCCCCCTGCACCGAGACGGCCCCTGCCGCCCCCAGCAGGGTCAGCACACCGTGCTCCACCCGCAGCACCATGGAGATGGGCGCACTGCCCGCATCCACGTCCTTCACGCTGATCCCGGTGAGCGACAGGGAGCCATCCTCTTTCACCTGCAATGAGCCCGGCACCTGGGTGACAGGGGCATCATTGACTGGCTCAACCTCGATGGGCAGCACGTCGGTATCGCTCAGGGGGCCACCGCTGCCGGTGTTGCCAAGATCATTGGTCACCATGGTCAGGGCATCCTGGCCATTGAAGTCCTGCTCGCCCTGATAGGTCACGCCCCCTGCGAGCAAGGCATTGATGGCATCCTGGGAACCGCTCAGCACCAGGGTGTTGCTGCCGCTGCCGCTCACCGTCACGCCACTGCCCGCCGCCAGTTCCAGGGTACCGTGCAGCACGGAGAGGGTGACAGAGAGGGGGCTGTTGCCCGCATCCACATCGCTCACCTGCAGCCCGTGAATGGTGAAGGGCTGATCTTCCTGCGCCACCTGGGGCGTCGTTGGCAGCTGGTTGACGGGGGCATCGTTGACCGGTTGTACCAGGATGGGCAGCACATCGGTGTCACTCAGGGCGCCACCGCTGCCGGTATTGCCCCTATCGTCCGTCACCATGGTCAAGGCGTCATTGCCATGGAAGTCCGGGTCGCCCTGATAGGTGACGCCGCCCGAGAGCAGGGCATTGAGATCCGCCAGCGTGCCGGTCAGCACCACATCGCCGGTACCGTTGCCGGTCAGCACCACATCGCCGGTACCGTTGCCGGTCAGGGTCACGCCGCTCCCGGCCGGCAGGGTCAGGGTGCCGTGCTCCACCGAGAGGCGAACTTCCATGATGCCGTTGCCCGCATCCACGTCCTTGACCTGCAGACCCTGGATGACGAACGGCTCGTCCTCCTGGGCCACCTGGGGATCATCGGGCAGCACGTTGACGGGGGCGTCGTTGACCGGGCTCACATCGAGATGGATGGTGCCGTTCACTTCGGGGCCGAGGGCACCGTTGTCCAGGCTCTGGGCCGTCACCTTGATCGCCATGGCGCCGTTGGCGTCGTTGGTCACGAGCTCCACCGCGTCGAGCTTGCCCCCATCCGTGGTGACCTGCCAGCGGCCACCGCCGAGATCCACTACGGTGCCGCTCACCCCGCTCGGCAGGCGGATTTCTGCCCCGTCCGGCACCCCTTCCAGGGTGACGCGCACCTGCTCGGGCCCGTTCTCGTGCACATTGCCGGCATTGCCGCCGGTAGCCTGGGTATCCCGGGTCTCCACCCCCAGGTTCAGGGTGATCACATCCCCTTCGGTGCCGCTCGCCTGCTCCTGCATGTCGGTGATGACCGCATCCCCCACCGGATTGACGGTGACGGTGAAGCCCGCACTGGTTTCAAGGGGCAGGGTCAGCCCCTTGTCCAGGGTGAAGGCGCTCAGGGTCAGATCCACGGTGCCGCTGAAGTCCGCAGGCGGGATCAGGGTCAGCTTGGAGAAGTCGGTGCCCACAGGCACCTGCCACACCCCACCGCCGTTGTTGACCGCCGGGGCGGACAGGGTGAAGCCATCCGGCACCCCCTTGATCTGCAGCCCGACGATCTGCTCGGAGCCATCGTTGTCGATGAGGCTGGCCCCCAGCCCCCCCAGGCTCACGCTGCCATCTTCCTGGCCCGTGACGTTCTGGACCGTGAGGTTGGCCGGATCGTTGACCGGCAGCACCTCGAAGCTCACGTTGCCGCTCCAGCTCCCCCGATCCGTGCCCGTGGTGGCGGTGTCGAGGATATCGACCTTCACATCGAGCGGCACATGGCCACTGAAGTGCTGCTTGGGCACGAACACCAGATCCTTGAGATCAGCCGGGTCGTTCACCGTGAGGGTGGAGACCGGCTGGCCGTTCTTGTCGAGGAAGTGACCATATTGGGGATCCACGGTCACGACCACCTGCTCCACGGTCTCGAAACCGCCATCGGCCACCGAGGGGCTGATGTCGGCGAGCTTGACCGAGAGATCGAGATGAATGTCGGTGTCTTCCAGGTTGTCAGGCTGGCCGTCGCCGTTTACGTCCTTCACGTTCAGTTGCAGCTCCGGCAGGCCGTCCGCCCCGCCGTTGATGTCCACCTCCGGGGTGATGGAGAGGGTGACGTCCTTCTCCACCATCTTGGTGTCACCGCTCACGGTGTCGGTGTTGACCAGGCGCACATTGAAGTGCAGGCCGTCACCGGCATAGTCTTGCGGCAGGGTCAGGGTCAGGCGGTCGAGATCATCGAGGCCGCCCGGCAGCTTGATGAGGTACTCGCCGTTGACGAAGTCATAGGTGAGCCCCTGTACGTTGACGCCCGGAGGGAGACCAGTGATGACGATGCTGAGCTCATCGTCCCCGATGTCCGCTGTGCCCAGGGTCACCATCTGCTTGAGCTGGCTGCCGAAGTTGACGCCGTGATCCTCCACCCCGGTGATGGGGGTACTGTTGTCAAAATCGACATCGGCGGCCACCTGACCCGAGTGGGTCGCGCCATGGAAGTCGGCGCTGGCGGTGATCTCCCGATAGGCCGGGGCGCTCACATCCCCCTCGTTGTTGTCACCAAGGTCGACCACCCTGGCGCTCACCTTGAAGGTGACGGTGCCGGTGAAGCCATCCGGCGAGCGCAAGGCATAACTGCCGAGGGCGTCGTGGGGCACCGTCCAGTTGCCCTTGCCATCGTTGATGCCGCCCACCACCACGAAGCCGGGGGGCAGATCGCTGATCACCAGGTAGTCGATGACCTCATCGCTGCTGGGGTCCAGATCCTCGAACACGAAGACGCCGTCCAGCGGGATGTCGTGCCCGTCCGGGCTCTCCAGCTGACCAGTCTGCACCAGGTTGCCATCAGGCTCCACCACCGCCTGGATATCCACATGCAAGGTGCCGTCGATCACCTTCTGGGCAGTGGCGCTGGAGTCCACATCCACTTGTGTCACCGTGACATGGCTCTGGAGGGTGGTGTCCCTGTCGCTGTCTTCGGGCCCTTTCACCAGCAGCTGGCCACCGCCGAGCAGGCTTTGCAGCTCGGCGTCGCTCAAGTCCACGGCGCCACCGCTCACGGTCAGCTGGGTCTCGACCCCACCCACGCGGATCCAGACTTCATACCCGGGTTCGATACCGGAAAGGCTGAGGTGGGTCACCTTCTCGGCGCCGTCGGTCAGGTCAGGCTGCCAGTCGAGGACGGTGAACTGATCCTCCAGGCCATGGCTGGTCTTGGCATAGTCGGTGGCGTCGATGGCCGGCTCCACCTTGATGGTGAGGGGCACGTCGAAACTCTTGTGGTCGCCGTCATTTTCGGTCACCACCACGTGGCCGACCAGGTGCAGATCGGCGGTGCTGTTGGGGGGCGGCTGGATCTGCAGGTTGCCAAGGCTGGTCACATCCACCTGATAGAGGGGATTGCCCTTGCCATCGAGCCCGGCGAAGGTCAGGGTCAGCTCCTTGCCACTGCCGTCGAATACCTTGGCCCCTTCCGGCAGCCCTTCCAGCACCAGGTTAAGGGTTTCCGAGTGATCGAGCGGGGTATCCGTCCACTCCCCCGAGGTGAGCTTGAAGTCAAGGGGCGCCCGGCCATCCTCCTGGATGGTGATGCTGTAGCCGTTGCCATCCTGGGTCCAGTCGGTGGTATTGAGATCGAAATGGGGTTCATCCACCACCCCCACCAGATCCACGTGCAGGCTCTGGCTGCCGGTCTCCTTCTCGTTCACCACGGTGTGGGTCTGGCCGCTGGCATCGGTCAGGATGGCGGTGTCCTTCACCACCCCCTTGATGGTGAGATCGAAATCGACGTTGCTGTTTTTGGGCGGCTGCAACTTGAGGTCATTGATGCGGCCATAGGGCACCTCGTAATAGCCGTTGGCATCCAGGGTGACCGCCACTCCACCCAGCAGCAGGGTGGCACCGGCGGGCAGGCCGCTGATGCGCACGAACAGCTGCTCGGAGCCATCTGTGGTGTCTCCCAGATGGGCGAGCCCAATCTTGCTGCCCAGATCGATCAGGGTATCTTCCTTGCCCTGGATCTCGCGCACCGTCAGCTTGGCGTCGTCCGCCAGCGGGTTCACGTTGACAATCACCTCCAGCGGATCGCCGAGGGCCGTCTCCTTGCCGGTCACCACCGGGGTCTTCTCGGTGCTGACCGGGGTCACAATGAGCTTGATGTCACCGCTGTAGTCCTTGCCGGGCACCACCGTCACCTTGTTGATGTCGCCACCGGCCACCGTATAGAGGCCGTTCGCCCCCGGGGTGAGCACCTTGCCGTTCAGGGTCAGCGTGCCCTGGCCGGACGCCCATTTGATCTGGTAGCTCAGGGTCTCGGAGCCGTCCGTATCGGTGAGACCCGCCTTGACGTTGAGGGCGATGCCGCTGCTGTCCTCGTCCGTGGTGTAGTGCTGGTGCGTGCTGCCCGCATCCCACAGGGGTTTGTCGGCAATGCCCTGCACCGTGATGTCCAGATTGCCGGTCAGCACCGGGGGCTTGCTCCCCTCGGTGACCCCCACCTGCAACTGCACCGGGAAGCGCAGCGCAGCACCTCCGTTGTTGTAGCTCGAGTAGTCGTGGTTCGGCACAAAAGTGACACCGGTGAGCTGGAACTTGTCATCGGTGTTGGCCACCGCCACCATGGCCGCCGGCGGCACCTCATACCAGGTCTTGCCCCCCTGGGTGATGGTGGTCAGTGCGACGCCGTTGAAATAGAAGGTGCCCTGGGCGTTGGCTGGCGCCTGGATAAGCAACTGCTCCACATGCTCGCCCCGATCGAAATCCCCCACATCCAGGTTCATGGTGATGGGGATCCCCTGGCCCGGATCGCTCGCCCCCGCATCCTCCTGGCCAGTGACTGCGCTCACGGTGAGCTTGCCAGCCTCGTCCCGGATGGTCAGGGTCAGAAGACCGTCGTCGGTATCTCCGTCGCCATCCACAAGGTGGAAGCCTATCTGCTGTACCAGGGTGCTGTTGCTGTGATCGATGCCCGATTTGGCGGTGAAGCTGTAGTCACCCTCGGCATTGATCACCAGGGTGCCGATGATCTGCCCCGTGCCGTCTGTCAACGAGATGGTGGTGTTGCCCGTGGCGGCGATGGGGTGCTCGGTGCCATTGATGGTCACCGCTCTCACCACCGCATCATCCGCCCCCTCGCTGGCAGTGGCCAGCAGATCGCCGGTCACTTTCGCCCCTTCATTCAGGGTCTTGCCGGCATCGACGGCCACCGGCACGTCGTCCTGCACGCTCACATGACCGATCACTTCGGCGCTCAGATCCCCGTCACTGTCCCGTGCCTGCAATGGCAGCTGGATATCCAGCAGATCCTTGCCCTGGACGCTGTGATCCAGATTGCCGGTCAGCTCGAAGGTGTAGCGGCCGGAGACATCCAGGGTCAGCTTGAAGATGAGCTTGCCTGCGCTGTCCTTGCCAAGGTAGACACCCGGCTGGCTGTCTGCCCCAATGGTGACCGCCTTGCCCCCCGACGTCAGGGTATTGAGGGCGTTGAAGCGGGCTACATCCAGTTGCAGGGAAACCACCCGGTCACTCCCGGCGGCGATCGTCACCTGGCCGATGGCAACCTCTCCCGTGCCTGACGGGCTGGTGCCCCCATGCTGGCCACTGCCCCCGTTGAGGTCCGACTCCTTGACGGTCACCCCCTCGATGGCTGTGATCACGGGATCCGCCGCATCGGTGATCACCGCAGTGGTGCTGCCGGTGATCACACTGCCATCGCTGTCAGTCACCTTCACCGGCAGGCTCAGGTTGAGCTTGTCGTCGGCACCGTGATCCAGGTTGGTGTGTACCGTCACCTGGTAATCGAGGGTTGCCTGGGTGTGGGCTTCGATGCGCCCCGGCACGCTCGGCAGGGTCACCGTCAGCACCAGGG
>NZ_MKUI01000030.1:0-73524 GCF_001898585.1 Aeromonas sp. 62-46
CACAGATTGCTTGATTCAAATTGTTAAAGAGCGTCACGCTTATCGCGTTGAGGAGGCGCATCTTACGCCCCCCACTTCGAAAGTCAAGCGGTTGTTTTCGCTTTTCTTTCGGCGCCCACCTCATCAGGAGGCTAGCTCATCAGTTTGGCGTGGTCCGCCGTGCTGGTAGGGGCGCATTATAGGGAGCCGCGCCGTGATGACAAGGGCTTTTTCACCGAAAAGAACCGTTCGCTCAGATATACAGCAAAGCGGTTCTATTTCGTTCGCATCACCACCATTTCGGGCTGTCATTGGATTTAAATTGAACATTTGAAAAGCCACTTTATAATTGGCTTTTCAAATGTTCAATTAAGGTTTCATTCATGCACCAGATCCTGGATAGCCGCAAAGAGGAGAGAATCGTTCCTCTGTTCCGCCTCGGGTTTCGGCCTTTCTTCCTGTTCGGCGCCTTGTTCTCGGCTTTGGCGATGCTGGGCTGGCTGGGGCAACTCAACGGCTGGTTCGCTCTGCCCGGGATTGCCAACCCCATCTGGTGGCATGCACATGAAATGCTGTTCGGCTTTGGTGCCGCCATAGTGGCGGGTTTTCTGCTTACCGCCGTCCAGAACTGGACCGCTCACCCAGGTGTACGCGGTTGGCCGCTGGCACTGGTCGTGGGATTGTGGGCCATCCCGAGAGGCCTTCTCCCCTGGTTTGGGGAAAGCAATGTCACTCTGATGGTCATGGACCTGGCCTGGTTGCCCCTCTGTACGTGGTTTCTCGCCAGACCCATCATAGTGACGCGCCAGTGGCGCAATCTCTTTTTTGTTCCCCTGCTTCTCGTGTTGACCCTGCTCAATACCGCTTGCTGGCGGTGGCATGCCGAATGGCCATTGGTGGAACATATCCTGCTTGCAACCGTGCTCCTCTTCACGACCCTGATTGCCGTCATGGGAGGACGTGTCATTCCCTTCTTCACCGCCAGAGCCACTGGGGCGGAAAAAGCACTCCCACTGCCGTGGCTGGAGCGCATTGCCCTCGCGTCTCTGTGGCTCATCCTGCTGCTCTGGTTAGTACTCCCGACCCAGTGGGTCATCGGAATTCAGATGTTCCCTCTATATATAGTGGCGGCAGGGGCTCACCTCTACAGGCAGCTGCGCTGGCGACCCGGAACCACGGTGGCCCAGCCCCTGCTGTGGTCGCTTCACCTGGCATACCTCTTTATCCCACTGGGGCTGACCGCCCTGGCGGCACGCACGGCTGGCTGGCCGATTGCCTTGTCACTGGCCAGCCATCTGTTCAGCGCGGGCAGCATGGGGGCCATGATCCTCGGGATGATAGCCCGTGTATCCCTCGGACACAGTGGCAGAGCCCTGCAGATAGGACGCAGGATCACGGCGGCATTTGCACTGGTCATCCTGTCCGCACTGTTGCGGGTCTTGCTCCCCCTCTTTTGGCCAGACCTCACCCTCACGGGATGGAACCTCAGCGGATGGAGCTGGGTTGCCGCCTACGGTCTCTTTGTCTGGGTCTATACCCCCATACTGACCAGTCCCAGAGCGGATGGCCGCCCCGGCTAGTCATCGCGTGGCCATGGCCGGATAGTGGATCAGATTGTGGAAGATGGCGGGAGCGACCCCAAGATTGCGATAGCCATGGGGACGATCCGCTGCAAACCGGACGGCCTCACCCTGATCGAGGGAACGCCACGCCCCGTCCACCAGCACCTCCATCACACCGCTGATGACGATGACATGTTCGGTCACCCCGGGTTCATGGGGTTCTGACTCCCGCTGGTAGCCAGGTAGCAGGGTCAGTTCGAACAACTCGAAACCAAAGCGGGCCTCATAGGGGAAAAGCGGGGCAACCTGCATCCCCTCTCCCGCCGGCTGCTGTCGAATATCATCGGCAATACGGTATACCGTCTCTCCCTGTGCCTCTGGTGTCGGCTCAATGAAACTGGAGAAAGAGACCCGAAAACCGGTGGCAATCTTCCACAATGTTGCCACCGTCGGACTGGATTCACCTCGCTCGATCTGTCCCAGCATGGCCTTGCTCACCCCCGTTTCACGGGCGGCCATATCCAGGCTCCATCCTCTTTCAGTGCGCAGCCCTTTCAATCGCCGGGCCAGATAGCGACTCATCTCCTGCATCTGTTCTCCGATTACTTCGACCCATATTGTGCGCCATAACGCACAGCGTTATAGTCCAAACCACATTGTACGCAATAGCGCACAAGCTATCAGCATCCACAAGGAAGTTTCCCATGCCTCTAGCCCTCCCCCACATGGTCGCGGGACTCATCGCCGTATTGGTGGGTTACACGAGTTCTGTCGTCTTGATCATCCAGGCTGCCACGGCCGCCGGTGCCGATGCAGCCCAGGTCTCTTCCTGGTTATGGACACTGGGTATCGGCATGGGGGTCAGCTGCATCGGCCTCTCCCTCTATTACCGGGTGCCTGTCTTGACGGCCTGGTCTACCCCGGGTGCCGCCCTGCTCATCACCAGCCTGGGGAACTTCAGTCTGGCGGAGGCCATCGGCGCCTTCATCATCTCTTCACTGCTGATCACCCTCTGCGGCATCAGCGGCTGGTTCGACAGGCTGATGCGTCACATTCCCGCCCCACTGGCGGCCGCCATGCTGGCCGGAGTCTTGCTCAGGTTCGGGCTGGATCTCTTCAAGGTGGCACCGCAAGATCCTCTGCTGCTTGGCACCTTGCTACTGGCTTTCTTGCTGGGTCGCCACCTCTGGCCCCGCTACACCATGGTGCTGGTCCTGGCGGCCGGCATGCTGCTCTGCACCCTGAGGGGCGAGCTGCAACTCAACGAGGTTCACTGGCAACTCTCCAGCCCGGTGTGGATCTCGCCCTCCTTCTCCATCAATGCCGTGCTGGGGATAGCGCTGCCACTGTTTCTCGTCACCATGACGTCGCAGAACATGCCGGGCATCACCATCCTGCGTGCCCATGGCTATCAACCCGCCACCTCTTCCCTGATCACCTGGACCGGCCTGACCGGCTTGCTGCTGGCCCCGTTCGGCGGTTACGCCTTCAACCTGGCCGCCATCACAGCCGCCATCTGCATGGGCAAGGAAGTGGATCACGATGTCACTCGACGCTGGCCTGCTGCCGTGTGGGCTGGATGTTTCTACCTGCTCACAGGCTGTTTCGGTGCCACCGTGGTTGCCCTGTTCAGCGCATTCCCTGCGGTGCTGGTCACCTGCGTGGCCGGGCTGGCGCTGCTCGGCACCATAGGCAGCAGCTTGCACAGCGCCTTGCAGCAGGACGAGGAGCGGGAAGCCGCGCTACTGACTTTCCTCGTGACTGCCTCGGGGATTACCCTGCTCGGGGTCGGGTCTGCCTGCTGGGGATTGCTGATCGGAGTGACATTGCATCAAGTCAACCGGCTCCGCGCCTGACCTGACCATCTGGGGAGACTCCAGTGAGACGCAGCACATAATTCTGAGAAGAACGTTCACATATGAACCTTATTCCTTTCTAGTGACAAAACGGCGCAGATCCTGCCCGACAAGCGCCGTTGTCAGACTCAATACTGGAGAACGAAGATGAGGAATCAGGCTGTCATTTTGTTACTGGCACTGCTGGGCGCCACCACGACCCAGGCTGCCGACACCGATCGGGAGCTGGCACGCCAGCTCGCGCTGCAGCAGAAGAACCTGCTGCCACTCCTGAACAATCAGGAATACCAGAGCCCGCTGCCCAACCTGCTGCAGAAGGCCAGCCCGCGCCTGAAGCGCCAGGCTCGGGATGCCAACCAGGCAGCCATCAGTCGGCAAGGGCTGGATGGCGAGGTCAGGGAGCTGATGCAACTGCGGCTGGCCAATCCGGATCAGGCGGATGCACTGCAACAAGGGGTTGAGCCACTGGTTGCCTACATACCAAGTGGTGACGAAAAGAGCTGGAGCGCCATCGAGGCGTTCGACAGCGCCGGCAGCCCGATCTATCTCGATGTGAACCAGCCGCCGGCGCGGCCGGTACTGGTGGTGGAGGCCGATCCGGTCAAAGCCAAGAATGCCGGCCTGAAGGTGATGCGAAAGGCGCTGGCTGCCGCCGACATGCAGGTGACGCCCCGTGCCACCAGCAACGCCACGCCCCTCAAGACCAGCATTCTCAAGAAGATCAGGCTCAACGATGATCAGGAGCCCTGGCTGCTGGGCGCCGCCGAGGTCTATGCCGTCGTGGCCGGGGTCAATCCTGGCAGGGACGAGCCCGTGGTAGATATCGTCGACATGCCCTATCTCGACTACGACAACACCGACTACACCCCCAACCAGATCCTGGTCTATTGGGATCGCTACCGCTGGGGAGCCGTCGACGTGGTCATGATGGAGCAGGATGACAACGTCAATTACAAGGAGCTGAGTGCCCTCCTGATTGACGCACTCAAACTCGGCTTCACTGCGGGCGGCGTACCCGAGGCCCTGCCCTTCCTCGACCTCGGCGGTCGTATCGTCAAGGCACTTCCGGACTCCTGGATGACCAACAACGACGACTACCTCGACACCTTCTATACCCTGGAGCAGGACCAGAGCTATCACCAGTATCCCGGTGCCGCCGGCAATGCAGTCATCGATCTCGAGCCCAGGGAGATCCAGCCAACCCGGCCCTGACTGTCGCTCAAAACAAAAAGCCAATGAGAAGACTCATTGGCTTTTCTGTATCAGAGCCGCGGATCAGGCCTGACCTTTCGGCCTCACACCCAGTGTGTGACAGATGGCGTAGGTCAGCTCTGAGCGGTTCAGGGTATAGAAGTGGAAATCCTTCACCCCTTCCTGACTCAGCACACGCACCTGGTCGATAGCAATGCTGGCTCCCACCATGTTGCGCGTCATCTGATCGTTTTCCAGCCCTTCGAAACGCTGGTGCATCCAGCGCGGGATCTTCACGTTGGTGAAACCGGCAAACTTGGCCAGGGTCTGGTAGTTGGAGACCGGCAGTATCCCCGGCACGATCTCCGCATCGATACCGATGGCGGCGCAGCGATCCCGAAAACGCAGATAGGTCTCCACATCGAAGAAGAACTGGGTAATGGCCCGGTTGGCACCGGCATCTATCTTGCGCTTGAGGTTGAGCAGGTCGGATTGCGCACTGCGAGCCTCGGGGTGGCCTTCCGGATAGGCGGCGACCGAGATATCGAAATCGGCTTCGGATTTGAGCAAGGCGACCAGGTCGGTGGCATACATGTCAGGCTTGTCGAGGCCGGGAGGCAAGTCTCCGCGCAGGGCCACGATGTGGCGAATGCCGCTGTTCCAGTAGTCACGGGCAATAGTGCGCAACTCGTCACGGCTGGCATCGATACAGGTCAGGTGCGGGGCGGCGATGAGGCCGGTACGCTCCTTGATGTCCTTGATCACCTTGTGAGTGCGGTCCCGGGTGCCCGAATTGGCGCCATAGGTCACAGAGACGAATTTGGGCTCCAGCACCTGCAGGCGCTCGATGGACTGCCAGAGGGTGTTCTCCATCCCTTCGCTGTTGGGCGGGAAAAACTCGAAACTGACCGATATGTCGCCACCCAGATCCGCCAAACTCTGGTTGAGTGCCTCAACCTGACGCGCGCTGTGAAATCCCATGTGCTCTCTCCCTGTCCTGCAACCCATTCCTTCACGCCAAAACGGATGTTTGGACGTCTAAACGTCTTTCTATCTTTATGAGAAAACGGATCAAAGTCAATACCGATTTGTCAGCGACAAGGGGGATTGCCGATTTTTTTATTTTGCAATTCAACCTAAGTAATGAGCGACCCCATCCCAAAATGCTGTCAGGCACGCTATGATGCGGGCGGATCGTCCTGGACGTTCTGAATCTGCGTGTGATTGTTTGGCCGGGTTTCCCGGCCTTTTTTTAACTTCTTTCCCCGCCTGCCGATAAGCAATTCAAGCGTTTGCAGGAGCCCCATCATGGAAGATCACCCCGGTTTTGCCACCGATCTGCTGTTCGATCGCTATCAGGGCGAGGTGACGGATCATGATGCGTTCTGGACCGTGCGCACCCCGGGCTCTCCAGACTACTACTTCGGCAACTACCTGTTGCTGCCCACCCCCCCAAGCGATCGTGACAAGGGCTGGCTCGAGGCCAGTTTCGACAGGCTGATTGGCTGGGATCCCCGTATCCGCCACCGCACCTTCCAGTGGCCCCTCGCCGCAGGCCAGAACAGCCGGGTCGCCGGGTTCGTGGCGGCGGGGTACCAATACATGGAGTGCGTAGTACTGGCGCTGGGTGCAATGGAGTGGCAAGCCCCCACCGGCAGCGACATGGCCCCGGCTCGCCCGTTCACCGCGGCGGACTGGGATCAGTGGCTCGCCTTCGAGCTGGCAGAGCGGGATCCAGCCCATTCGGAGGAGCGCTATCTTCCCTATCTCTTGTCACGCCGCCAGCTCTATCAGGCCATGATCGATGACGGGCTCGGACAGTGGTGGGGGTTATGGCACCAGGATCAACTGGTTGCCAGCTGCGGACTCTTCTTCACCGGCACCCTGGGACGCTTTCAACTGGTGCGCACGCACGCAGAGTGGCGAAACCGGGGGCTCTGTCGTCTGTTGCTGAGCCAGGTCGCACGCCAGGGACTGGCACGGGCCAGTTCGCTCATCATAGTGGCAGACGAGCACTATCACGCCCAGCGGGTCTATCGCACTCTGGGTTTCGTGCCGGTGGCCCGTATCGGCAGCCTGTGCCGCTGGCCACGGGAATGACAGGTCATCACGCAGATGCAAAACGGGAGGCCAAGGCCTCCCGTTCTTCATGGTGAACCATCAGGGCTGTGCCCCCTCCAGTTCGCTGGCGAGCGCCTCCTCCACTTCGGCAGGAGGCGCTGGAGCGACGGCTCCGGACACCGGTACTGACGGAGGCTGGGTCGCGCTTGCTCCGGAAGGCGCTTGTCCATCCGGCACCACAGGTGCAGCAGGTTCGGTCCCGATGGCACCCGACACAGGGACGGCAGGCACGCTCGCCTCACACTGACACTCCTGTCCCTTGCCCTGGTTGCCCTGATGGGGGGCATACCACCCTTTCAACCCCTGTTCCAGGCGATCGGCCGCCGCCTTGGGTGCCACGGTTCCCAGCAATACCTGCTGGCTCACCTCGGCCAGTTCATCCCCGAGCTTGGGAGTGCCGCGGGAGAGGATCTGGGTGGCAACCCGGATGGTGGAATCGCACTGATCCCGCCACTCCATCATCTCTCTGGCCGCCGGATTGGTGGCTTCAAAGAAGTGGTTGGAGAGCGAGAAGAAGCCGGGCAGCGAGTTGGTATAGAGCTCGGCAAACTGGGGAGTAGTCAGCCACTGCAGGAAGGTCATGGCGGCCTCCTTGTTCTTGCTGGCCGGATTCATCCCCATACCGATGTCGGTGTGATCGGTGAAGAAACAGCCATCCCCCTGCTTTGCCACGGGCGGGCGCATGACACCGAAGTCCACCTTGCCGGTGAAGGGGGCGATCTCCCAGGATCCCGCTGCATAGAAGGCAGCCTTACCCGAGGTGAACAGCTCGTTGGTGGTGGCGTAGTCGCGGCTCTCGCCCCCCTCCCCCAGGTAGTCACGCCAGCGGGCCAGCTCCTCGAACACCTTGACGTATTGCGGGTTGTTGAAGCGCTCCTGGCCCCCGATCAGCGCCAATCGACCATCCTCCCCCTTCCAGTAGTTGGGGCCTATGTTCTGGAAACCGAGCTCGGAGGCAACCCAGCTCTCCGAGCCGCTCACGGCGAGGGGAACATAGCGACCATCCGCCTTCACCTTGTCCAGGGCCGCGAAGAATGCCTCGCGGGTCTGGGGAACCGTCAGCCCCAGCTCACTGAAAATCTTCTTGTTGTAGAAGAAGCCGTGAATCACCGATGCCATGGGTACGCAGAAAGTCTGGGCGCCACTGTCGGTCTGCCAGGGGGATTGGGCAAAGCTCGGGAAGTTCTCCATCCCCGCCATCTCGCTCAGCTCCACCAGATGGCCCGCCTTGAACAGGGCCAGGGAGTCGTCAAACGGGCGGCAGGTGATGAGATCCCCCGCCTTGCCCGCCTTGAGGCTGGCCCAGAGGGTCGGCATGTACTCGACGTTCTGCACCCCGTTGAATTTCACCTGAATACCCGGGTGGGCGGCCTCGAAAGCAGGAATGATCTTCTGTTCCCACAAGGCCTTGTCATCAATGCGCCAGCTCTCTATCACCAGCTCACTGGCCATCAGCTGGCCACACAACAGGAGACTCAGGGCCCCGATCAACTTGTTAGCCATAAGTCCTCCTACACCTTGAAATGGGCGATCAATTGCTGCTGCTTGGCGACCAGATCCGCCAGCACCTCACTGCTGCTGGCCGATTCCCGCGCCTCCCGCTCGGTCTCGTAAGCCACATCCGCAATGCCGGCGACATGACGGGCAACCCCCTGACTCACGGAGATCTGTTCCTGGGCGGCATGAGCCACCTGATCCGCCATCGCCTTGATGGCACTCATCCGCTCGGCAATGGATTGCAACGCCTCGTCCATCACCCGGGTCTGGGCCACGCAATCCTGGGTCTGCTCCTGGCTGCGTGCCATCACGGCCACCACGTGCTTGCTGGAACTTTGCAGGTTCTCGATCATGGCCTGGATCTCCTCGGTCGAGGTCTGGGTCCGGTTCGCAAGTGCCCGCACCTCGTCCGCCACCACCGCGAAGCCGCGACCGGCGTCCCCCGCGCGGGCCGCCTCGATGGCCGCGTTCAGCGCCAGCAGGTTGGTCTGCTCGGCGATGCTGCGGATCACGTCGAGGATGCTGCCGATGTTGTCGCTGAATTCCCCCAGCTTGTGGGTGATGCCGACCGCCTCTTCCATGGCACCCGCCAGTTGTTCGGTGATCTGGCGAGTAGTCGCCACCTGTTTGCGTCCGGCGCGGGCCTCCTCGTCCGCCAGGTCCACCTCGCGCTTGGTGCCATCGGTGGAACGCGCCACCTCGGTGGCACTCACCTCCAGCTCGGTGATGGCGGCAGCCACCTGATCGGTCTGGCTCTTCTGATCCTGCACCCGTGACATGGCCCGCTCGCTTATCTCGGCGGCGCGGCTCGCCTCGTCCACCAGATGGCGCGAGCCGGCATTGATCTGGGCGAGCAGCTCGCCAGTCTTGTCTGCCAGGGTATTGATGGAGCGGGTCAGGCTGCCGAACTCGCAGCGGCTCTGGTAGTCGATGCGCCGGGTCATGTCACCCGTAGCCATGCGATCCAGCTCCCGATCGATGAGTTGCAGCGGACGCTGGATGCTGCGGGCCGTGGTGTAACCGATGAGGAGCGCGGCGGCCGCGGAGATGGCAGACACGATCAGGATCCAGGCGCTGGCGCTGCTGACGGCGTCATCCGCCCCGACCCGGCTCGCGCTGGCAATGCTGCCCGCCGATTTGGCCATCTCGTCCAGCAGCGCCAGGCTGTTGACCAGACTGGTGTCGAGTTGCTGGTTCAGGGACTGCAGCGAGGCCGCCAGTTGCTGGCCATTGCGCATGGTCGCCAGCAACCCTTTCGGGCCGAGGGCCAGCTCCTGCATCCGATCGAGGTTGACGATGAAACGCTGCCTCACGTCATCGGGCACCTGCACCCGTTCGAGCCGTTTGCGTGCCATCTCGATATCCTTGCCGAGCACCTTCTCCAATTCATTGAGATCGGTCTTGGCATCGGCCCGGCGGATGTTTTTCAGATCCCGGGCAATGCCGGAGGTGATGAGTTCGGCCTTGTTGCGCATGGAGCGTTTGCTCGCGGTCTGCTGCAACAACAGGTCGGCGGCCCACTGGTAGGTATCTTCCAGCCGGATGAACGCCAGCTCCAGTTCATGGCGCCGATCGAGTGCGGCCACCCACTGGCCGTGCTGGGTCAGCACCTGATCCGCCAACCCGTAGAACTCGCGGGTCGCCCCGTCGACCTGGCGGAACCGCTCGCTCGCCTCCGCCACCCCGTCAAACCGGGCCATCTCCTTGCTCTGGGCCAGGAAACGCTCCTGCTGCGCCTTGAACTGGCTGGCCAGTTGCGGCAACTGGGCCGCCTCCTCGCTGGTTCTGTAGGTGAGCACCCAGCGGTTGCTGTCCTGCAGTGCGCCCTTGAGCCCGGCGACCGCGATCACCAGGGGGGTGGCACGATCAGAAACCTGGGAGAGCCCCTCGTTGATCCCCCGGATCTTCAGAATACTGATGAAGCCGAGCAGAACCAGCAACAACAGCATCAGCACGAAGCCGGCGATGATCCGCTGCACAATAGATAAACCCATGGAGGCATCCTCACTCGTTGGGGAAAGGGGTGAATGCCGAGGTTATCGGCAGCGGGGTGCAATGGAATAGCGGTTCGTGACGCGATGGCGGGCCAGATCACAGTTGGCGTGACATGGCAGGCAGAAAAGGGCCCGAACAGAGCCGGGCCAAAGAGACATGCTTGGTTGTCATGGCCGAGCACCGGCCACGTTTGTCATCAGAAGCGGTAGCCGACGCCGAACATGAAGGCCACCGGATCGATGGAGGTGTTGATGGTGCCCACGGCGGTATGCACATCGGTATCGATGTCGATGAGCCAGGCGGAGGCGTTGACGAACCAGCGGTCATTGATCGCCATGTCCAGGCCCACCTGACCCGCCATCCCCCAGGAGGAGTCCACGCTCACATCCGTCCCGGCCAGGGCACCGCGCCCTTCCTCGTCGAAGAAGGTGGTGTAGTTGATACCGGCCCCCACATAGGGGCGCACCTTGCTGTTGGCATCACCGAAGTAGTACTGCGCCATCAGGGTCGGCGGCAGGTGTTTGACCTTGGCGACCTCACCCAGGCCGGCAGTCGACACCGAGTGGGAGAAGGGGGTCGCGGCCAGCAGCTCGACACCCCAGTTGTCCGTCAACATGTAGGAGAGGGTCAGGCCAAGCTGCATGTTGCTGTCGATCTCCAGCTCGCCCGTCCCCAGCACGTTGTCACTGCTGGTCTGGGGAGAGACGAACGCCAGGCCACCACGGACCAGGATGTCACCGGCCTGATGTGCCATGGCGACGGGGGAAGCAAAAGCGGCTGCGATTAACAGAGGAAGGATCTTTTTCATCACATTATTCCTTTTTTGTTTTCTTTCTATGTTGCAAGCCCGAAAACTATAAAAGGATGTGAATGGCCGGTTATTGATTTAGCTCAATAGTTATCAAGAAATAGATAGATGTACACGGCAGCTTTGATTGGACAATCAAACAGCAGATGAAAATAAAAAGTCATTCAAATACATGATGATGCCTTAAATTACCGCATCAGCATGAAATGTAAAATACCAATTAAATACACCTTAAGCACCTTCATATCACCTTTCAATTGTTGTTTAATTATGCCCCGGGGCGTATTTTATTAATGCGATGTAACCACGCTGTAATTTGAATTTTATGAAACCACAGACACGCAAAGACAAAATTCTCGGCATTCTTGCCGCCATCTGGGGGATAGGTTCCTTCCTCTTCATTCTGCTGGGTTTCCTGTTCGCCCTCGCCTTCCTGATGCTGACACACTGAGTCTGCCGGACGAGTCCCTCTTTTCTCCCTCTCATCCCTGGCCGGGCGCCAGACCGGCGCACCTCGCCCACCGGCCAACAAAAAAGGGGCCTTGGCCCCTTTTTCTCGAGTGACGCTTATTTCTCCAGTAGAGGAGCGAGGAAGCGCGCCGTGTGGGACTCCTTGCAACGGCTCATCTCCTCAGGCGTACCCGTCACCAGAATACGGCCACCACCAGCGCCCCCTTCCGGGCCCAGATCAACGATCCAGTCCGCGGTTTTGATGACGTCCAGGTTGTGCTCGATGATGACGATGGTGTTGCCCCGATCCCGCAGTTGGTGCAGTACCTTGAGCAACTGCTGGATATCGTGGAAGTGCAGCCCCGTGGTCGGTTCGTCCAGGATGTAGAGGGTCTGGCCGGTGTCCCGCTTGGAGAGCTCCCGCGCCAGCTTGACCCGCTGCGCCTCGCCGCCAGAGAGCGTGGTAGCGGACTGACCGAGCCGGATGTAGGAGAGGCCCACGTCCATCAGGGTCTGCAGCTTGCGCGCCACCGCCGGCACCGGATCGAAGAAGGCACGGGCATCTTCCACCGTCATCTCGAGGATTTCGTGGATGTTCTTGCCCTTGTACTTCACCTCCAGGGTCTCGCGGTTGTAGCGCTTGCCCTTGCAGACGTCGCACGGCACGTAAACGTCCGGCAGGAAGTGCATCTCCACCTTGATGACCCCGTCCCCCTGGCACGCCTCGCAGCGTCCCCCCTTCACGTTGAAGGAGAAGCGGCCCGGCTGGTAGCCACGGGAACGCGCCTCCTGGGTGCCGGAGAGCAGCTCGCGGATCGGGGTGAACAGGCCGGTGTAGGTGGCCGGGTTGGAGCGCGGGGTGCGGCCGATGGGGCTCTGGTCGATATCCACCACCTTGTCCAGATGCTCCAGCCCCTCGACGCTGCGATAGGGCGCAGGCGTGGACTCGGTGGCCTTGTTCAGCTCGCGGTGGGCGATGCGGAACAGGGTGTCGTTGATCAGGGTCGACTTGCCGGAACCGGAGACGCCGGTGACGCAGGTCATCACTCCGATGGGCAGATCCAGGTTGACGTTGCGCAGGTTGTTGCCGCTCGCCCCTTTCAATTTCAGCCACTTGCCGGTGAGCGGGGTGCGCTCGGCCGGGATGGCGATCTGCTTGCGCCCGGAGAGGTAGGCACCGGTCAGGGACTCGGGGTTCGCGATGATCTCCTCCGGCGTCCCCTGGGCGACAATGGCACCGCCGTGCACGCCAGCCCCCGGGCCGATGTCGAGCACATGGTCGGCGAGGCGAATGGCATCCTCATCGTGCTCCACCACGATCACGGTGTTGCCGAGATCACGCAGGTGAGTCAGGGTCTTGAGCAGCCGCTCGTTGTCCCGCTGATGCAGGCCGATGGAAGGCTCGTCCAGCACGTACATGACCCCCACCAGGCCAGCCCCGATCTGGCTGGCCAGCCGGATCCGCTGCGCCTCGCCACCGGAGAGGGTCTCGGCGCTGCGCGACAGGCTCAGATAGTTGAGGCCGACGTTCACCAGGAAGCCGAGCCGCTCGACGATCTCCTTGAGGATCTTGTCCGCTATCTGGGCACGCTGACCGGACAGGTTCAACCCTTCGAAGAAGGCCAGGGCATCGCCGATGGACTGCTCGGCGATGGCGGGCAGGTTGCGATTGTCCACGAAGACGTGGCGGGCTTCTTCCCGCAGTCGGCTGCCACCGCAACTGGTACAGGACTTGTTGGCGATGTATTTGGCCAGCTCTTCCCGCACCGCGTTGGATTCGGTCTCCCGGTAGCGGCGCTCCATGTTGTGCAGGATCCCCTCGAACGGGTGCTTGCGCACCACCACGTCGCCGCGGTCATTCATGTAGCGGAACTCGATCTCGGTGCGCCCGGAACCACGCAGGATCACCTCCTGGGTCTTGAGCGGCAGATCCTCCCAGGGGGTCTCCAGGTCGAACTTGTAGTGATCGGCCAGGGATTTGAGCATCTGGAAGTAGTAGAAGCTGCGTTTGTCCCAACCACGGATGGCGCCGCCGGCCAGGCTCTGGCCCGGATCATGGATGAGCTTGGCGGGATCGAAATACTGCTGCACCCCGAGACCGTCACAGGTGGGGCAGGCCCCCGCCGGGTTGTTGAAGGAGAAGATCCGGGGCTCCAGCTCCGACATGGAGTAACCGCACTCGGGGCAGGCGAAGTTGGCGGAGAAGGTCATGGGGGCAACCCCATCCTCCCCGTCCATCGGCACCACCAGCACGATGCCGCCGGAGAGAGTCAGCGCCGTTTCGAACGATTCGGCCAGGCGCAGGGCCAGGTCATCGCGCACCTTGAATCTGTCCACCACCACCTCGATGGTGTGCTTCTTGTGCAGCTCCAGGGCGGGAGGATCCGACAGATCGCACACCTCGCCGTCGATGCGGGCGCGGATGTAACCCTGGGCCGCCAGGTTCTCCAGCAGCTTGGTGTGCTCCCCCTTGCGGTTGCGCACCACGGGGGCCAGCAGCATCAGCTTGGCGCCTTCGGGCTGGGCCAGCACCTGATCCACCATCTGGCTGATGGTCTGGGCCGCGAGCGGAATGGCGTGGGTCGGGCAGCGTGGCTCGCCGACCCGGGCGAACAGCAGCCGCAGGTAGTCGTAAATCTCGGTGATGGTGCCGACGGTCGAGCGCGGGTTGTGGGAGGTGGACTTCTGCTCGATGGAGATGGCAGGCGACAGCCCCTCGATGTGGTCCACGTCCGGCTTCTCCATCAGGGAGAGGAACTGGCGGGCATAGGCGGAGAGCGATTCCACATAGCGGCGCTGCCCCTCGGCATAGAGGGTATCGAACGCCAGGGAGGATTTGCCCGAACCGGAGAGGCCGGTGACCACGATCAGCTTGTCACGTGGCAGGATCAGGTTGATGTTCTTGAGGTTGTGGGTGCGGGCACCCCGGATCACGATTTTTTCCATCTTGTTGCGCGCTCGATACGGGAACCAGAGCGGGCCAGTATGGCATAGAGACTACTGGATGAATAGACAGTCTTTCCTTCCGTGCCCCCTTCCTCAGAGATACTCCTTGGCCCAGCTCACCGCCTGCAACCGGTTCTTGACGTTCAGCTTCTTGAAGACGTTGTAGAGATGGGATTTGACGGTGTGTTCACTCACGAACAGGCTGTCGGCGATCTCGGTGTTGGAGGCCCCCGTCATCAGGTGACGCACGATCTCCTGCTCGCGGGCGGTCAGCAGCGTCTGCTGACGCTGAGGTTGCCCGCTCCCCTTGCGGTAGTAGTCCACCAGGTCGCACAGCAGGTGGCGCGGGATCCAGTACTCCCCCTGCAACACCTTGCGGATGCCGAAGACCAGCCTGTCCAGCGTGTCCTGACGAAAGAAGAGCCCGCTGGTATGGGGCCACATCAGCAGCAGCTCTTTGTTGGTGCTGGTCGGGGCATTGAGCAACACGGCACTGGCCTCGCCAAAGCGCTGGCAGATGGCATTGCTCCAAAGCTCCTGCTGGGTCGACTTGAGGTAGTCCAGATCGATCAGCAGCAAGGTTTTGGGGGCGCCCTCTGCAACGTCTGGCAGGTCATTCAGCTCCCCCACCAGCAAGATGGGCAGACCAAGCTCTTCACTGAGGTGACGCTGGAAACGGGAGGCTTGTGCGTTATTTTCGGTGATCAGCACCAGGAGGGAGTCGGGCGTCATCAAGAGAACTTCCTTGCACATTCGAGTCGGGGCTTTTTGGCAAGGAAGAGTACCAATCCCCCTCCTGGCTGCAGCATTAAAAAAGTATTAGACGCATCGGTGGCTCCTTTGAAGCCCAGCAATTTTCCAGCCAATACAATTGGCTAGCACGCCCCCCCCATTTGGGGGGTCAAGTAGTGCCGGTGCGCACCATAACAGCTCCGCCCTCTTCACGCAGCCTGCCCCAGCCGCCTCCCCTTGCTGGTGACACCTTACCTCGGGTAAGTTACTCAGGCTGTGGCGATCCATTGACGCCACAGTGGCAGGGAAGATGTGCGCTCATGCCCGCCAACTGGTACTATGGCGGCCAAACGCTGCGGCCGATCCATGACGCCTCTGCCGGCAAGCTCCGGCGCAGCCAGGACACTGAAGAGAGATGACACCCAGCCAGGGCGCACATCTCGTTGCAAACAAACGCATTATTGAATGGGCCCAGGCATCTGGCCTGGCCGGTATACATAAGGGTGGAAGATAGATTATGGCCAGTCGAGGCATCAACAAAGTCATTCTGATCGGTAACCTGGGGCAAGACCCGGAAGTGCGCTACATGCCGAGCGGCGGTGCCGTGACTAACATCACCCTGGCCACCTCCGATACCTGGCGCGACAAGCAGACCGGTGAGCAGAAAGAGCGCACCGAATGGCACCGTGTCGTCTTCATGGGCAAGCTGGCCGAAGTGGCCGGCGAGTACCTGAAGAAGGGCTCCCAGGTCTATGTGGAAGGCAAGCTCCAGACCCGCAAATGGCAGGATCAGAGCGGCCAGGAGCGCTACACCACCGAGGTGCTGGTCGACAGCTTCACCGGTGTGATGCAGATGCTGGGTGGCCGTCCGCAGGGCGGTGGCCAGGGCATGGGCGGCCAGTCATCCCAGGGCAACTGGGGCCAGCCGCAACAGGCTGCACCGCAACAGAACATGCAACGTCCTGCTGCCCCGCAGCAGAACATGCAACCGCAAGGCGGTTACGGCCGTCCGGCCCAGCAGCCGCAATCCGCCCCGCCGGTCTACAACGAACCGCCGATGGATTTCGACGACGATATTCCGTTCTGATCCCCTGCGGCAGGCCCTGATTTATCAGGGCCTTTTTTTACCTGTTTCTGACGCATTCACCTCCCCCGACGACCATGTTGCTGCCACTTTCCCGCGCTTTACGTCCCCTTCGTCCAGGCTTGTGGCTATCATCGAGACGATTTCTCCCTTCGGGAACCTGCATGAACTACTTGAGCCGTCTGCTGTGCCTCGCCCTGCTGATGTTCGGCGGCCACCTTGCCGCGGAGCCGCTGCGGGTGGGAGTCAGCTTTGCCATTCCTCCCTATGTCATCAGCCACGAAGACAGGGGCATCGAACTCGATCTCATGCGAGAGGCCTTCGCAGGCAGCCCCCATGAGCTGCAGGTCGTCTATCTTCCCCTGGAGCGCACCTTCAGGATGCTGGAGGAAGGCAAGCTGGACGCCATCATCAACGTCAAACCCGGCATGCTGGAAAGCGCCTACCTCTCACAGCCGGTGATCACCTTCCACAACCGTGTCTTTACCCTGGCGCCGACGGCAGTCCACACCATGAAGGATTTGCAGACCCTGCGAGTCAGTGCCTTCCAGCGTGCACGGCAGATTCTGGGAACGACCTTCTCCGACATCGTCGACCAGAATCCCCGTTATGAAGAGGTGGCGAGGCAGGAGGGACAGGTACAGCGGCTCCTGCTCGGGCGCACCGATGCCGTGATCCTGGAACAGCGGGTGTTCTACTACTATCTGGCTCAGTTGCTCGGGGATGACCAGGAGGGCGACCGCTATCCCAAGGACAAGGTCAGACAGCACGACCTCTTCCCCCCGACTCACTACCACTTCGCCTTTCGCGAGGCGGGCCACCGGCAATGGTTCGACAGACAGCTCGCCAAGATGAAGGCGGACGGGCGCTATGAGCGAATTTTTGCCGCCTATGGCACCACCTCTACTGCCGGAGACAAAAAAGCCAGCCCATGATGGACTGGCTTGATACCGGCTCCGGGGAGCCGCAGTGGATGGAGCGTTACTTCATCGCGCTGCCGTTTTTCAGCTCTGCTTTCTGACGTTTGGCTTCGCGTTTCTCTTTCAGTGACATCTGCGGTTTTTTCTTGGCATCTTTGCCGTGATGCTGTTCTTTGTTGCTCATCATCAGACTCCAAAAAGGTTACCTGGACAGTTGGAACGGGTGTTCCAGCATGTCAGCCGAATCGTGGATTTCAGTACGCCAACAGTGACGATCGGGGATCGCACTGGCCTCAGCATACTCCCAATCTTCCGCCGGGATCCAGCCTCCCGGCAACGCCTGTCTGCCAGGCGCCCCGCGGCGTGCTCCCCCGGGAAATGACAACCGGGCGACACTTTTGGCATCCGGGAACGGATGGTCAGCCTGTCTCCGATGGATGTGTGTTAGGGTGGGCATTCAACGATCGCAGGAGCGCGTCATGAAGAAGCTGGAAATGAAGGATCTGACCGAGGCCGAGAAAGCCGAGATTGCCCTGCTGGTGCAAAAGGCCCAGGCCAATGCCGATCACACCCTGACCAACGGGGAGCGCAACAAGATCCGCGAGGCAGGACGCCAGAAGATCGCCGCCGATCGCGCCCAGGCCGCCAAGGCGGCTTCCGCACTGGCGCGGGAAAAAGCCAAGGAGCGAGCCAACGCCCAAGTGCTGCCCGACACCTTCAGCTGGTCCGATTCCGTCAGCAACAAATACCGTGGCAGACGGTAACGGCAGCATGAATGCTCGCAGATGACGCTGCTGCAAAAAAGGGGGCTGGCAGAGCGTCATGTCATGCCCCTGAAAAGGGCAGCAGGAGGCGCCTGGCAGCTGATGCACACCCGGATAAAACGCCTATCCAGCCATCACTGACTGAAACGAATACCAAGATAAAGATTGCCATGACAGGGTGTGCGTGTTCTAATCGTTTTCGATGGTTCGGTAGTTCAGACCTGATTATGTTAGGCAGTCATCTTAAAGCAGTGATTTGTGCAGGCAGTTATCCCCGATAATTCTTGCCAGATAATTCTCCTTCTTTAGTGCTCCCCATACGTATTTCTGACGAAAAATCATGGATTGCCGCTCCGGTGGCGTTTCACTAATCACTACTCAAGGAAATTATCATGTCCAAAATGACTGGTACCGTAAAATTCTTCAACGCCGAGAAAGGCTTCGGTTTCATCTCCCCGGCTGACGGCAGCAAAGACGTGTTCGTTCACTTCTCCGCCATCCAGTCCAACGGTTTCAAAACCCTGGAAGAAGGTCAGCGCGTTGAGTTCACCATCGAGCAAGGCCAGAAAGGCCCGGCTGCTGCGAACGTCGTTCCGCAGTAATTCAAGCCGGAGCACCTTCCCCTCTTTGGGCAAGGGCCTCAGCAAGAATTGAAAAAACCCGCTTCGGCGGGTTTTTTGTTGCCCGTTTCCGGGTGACCGGCGTGTTGCCCTGCTTCCCTCTCGCCACGGGCAGCAAAAAGGGCACCCTGGTGGTGCCCCATTTCCTGGTCAGGTTCCTTACAGGGGCAGGCTGATCCGCGCCTCCAGCCCCCCCTCCTCGCGATTGTGAAGGCTGAGCTCACCGCCGTGCTGGTGCACCAGGGTGCGGGCGATGGCGAGCCCCAGTCCCACGCTGCCAGACTCGGTGTTGCGGGCTTCATCCAGGCGCACGAAGGGCTTGAACACCTCCTCCAGCTGGCTCTCCGCAATCCCCGGTCCCTGATCGCGAACCAGGATCAGCAACTCGCCGTCACCACGCACTAGCGAGACCTCGGCCCCCCCTGCGTACTTGATGGCGTTGCCGATGAGGTTTTGCAGTACCCGGCGCAGAGTGTTGGCCCGGCAGGCGTAAACCTGCTTGCCCTCGGCCAGGCAGGTGACGGGCTGGCCCATGTCGGCATAGTCGTCACACAGGCTCTCCAGCAGGCTGACCAGATCCAGCTCCCGGGTCGCCTCCTGCTGCCCCTCCTCCCGGGCAAAGCTCAGGGTCGCCGCCAGCATCTGCTCCATCTGCTGCAGGGTCTGCTGGAAGCGATCCTTGTCTTCCCCGTCCGCCAGAAACTCGCTGCGCAGCCGCAGGCTGGTGATGGGGGTGCGCAGGTCGTGGGAGATGGCGGCCAGCATCCGGGTTCTGTCCTGCACGAAGCGATCGAGCCGGGTGTGCATCCGGTTGAAGGCCTGGATGGACTCGCGGATCTCGGTGGGCCCCTCCTCGCGCAGGGGCTCGATGTCCTCACCACGCCCCAGCCTGTCGGCGTTGGCCGCCAGCTGCTTGAGGGGACGGGTCGCCCGGCGGAACAGCCAGATCATCAGGCCGATCACCAGGCTCGCCACCAGCAGCAGGTTGAGGGTGGTCTGCCAGGACCAGCTCGCCGTCTCCTTGTCCACCAGGGAGCTGAACTGGAGCCAGCCGCCGTTGGGCAGTTCGATGGAGCCGTAGAGCCGCATGTCCTGGGGCGGCGGCATGCCGTTGCGATCCTTCATCATGCGGTTGTGGTGCTGCCAGGCCCGGCTGCGCTGGATGTCCTGCTTCAGTTCGGCGCTGATCTCCACCGCCAGGGAGGATGGATAGCCGAGCTTGGCCCGCACCAGCTTCTCGAAGCGGGGGCTGCGGTTGTCCGGCTGCAACGGCTCGTCGGCCAGACGCAGCAGCAGGGTCTCGCTGCGGCTCGCCTTGAGGATCTCATGATAGAGGGAAGGAGGGGAGAGGGAGAGCAGGCGCACCACGGAGATGATCCGCTGCATGGCGTTGCGGCTGTTGACGTAACCGAGGGCCTCCTCCCTGTCCGAACGGTAGATCTGGATACTGAGCAGCTGGATCAGCACCAGCCCCGCCAGGGCCACCAGCACTATCTGGCCGGTCAACCCCTTGGGCAGCAGCCTGGCGAAGACGCGCTTGATCATGTCGGCCTCACTCCTGGGTCACGTCGGCGGCGAACAGGTAACCGCCACCCCAGATGGTCTTGATGAGCTCGGGATTCTTGGGATCCCGCTCCAGCTTGCGCCGCAGCCGGCTCACCAGGGTATCGATGGCGCGATCGAAGGCCACCGCCTCCCGGCCACGGGCCAGATCCAGCAACTGATCCCGGCTCAGTACCCGCTGGGGCCGCTCCAGAAACACCTTGAGCAGATCGAACTCGGCGGTGGAGAGGCTCATCCCCACCCCCTCCTCGTCCACCAGCTCGCGGCGATTGACGTCGAGCAGCCAGCGATCGAAGCGCAGATCCCGGGTCAGGGTCTCCGGCACGGGCAGGCTCTCCGCCTGGGTACGGCGCATCACCGCCTTGATGCGGGCCAGCAGCTCCCGCGGGTTGAACGGCTTGGAGAGGTAGTCGTCCGCCCCCATCTCCAGGCCGATGATGCGGTCTGTCTCCTCCCCCATGGCGGTCAGCATGATGATCGGCAGGCGGGATTTGACCCTGAGCTCGCGGCACAGGGTGAGGCCATCCTCCCCCGGCATCATCAGATCCAGCACCAGCAGGTCGAACTCCCGCTCATCCAGCAGCCGCTTCATCTCCTTGCCATCGCGGGCGCAACTGACGCGCATGCCATGCTGCTCCAGAAAGCGCTTGAGCAGATCGCGGATCTCGCTGTGGTCATCGACCACCAGAATATGAGGGCTGCCTTGGTTCATCATCATCTCTCCGTTATCGGGCTGGGGCGATTATACGAAAATCAACCGGGCGGGTTGTGTCAAAGTGTGCCAGCACGCCCCTGTGCCACACTCTGCTACAAAATAGGCTTCTACTGGCAAATTTCAGACACTTCCACGGTGTTTACTGGATACCAAGGCGAAAGAGCCTCTACCCGTACACATCCGACAGGAGTTACCCATGAAAAAGCTGACCAAGACCCTGCTGACCGCCACCCTGATCCTCGGCCTGCCGCTGGGCGCCTATGCCGCCAGCGAGGCGGTCTCCACCGCGCAACCGACCCAGGCCACGGCGACCGGTTGCCCCATGGACGGTACCGGCATGATGGGCGGCAAGCATCATGGCGGCCGCCACGACAAGATGGCCCGCATGAAGAACATGACCCCGGAACAGATCCAGGCCCATCTGCAACAGCGCTACGACAAGATTGAAGATCCGGCCAAGAAGGCGGAGTTCGTGAAGAACCTTGGTCTGCGTGCCGACGGTATGATCAAGCACGCCGAGGTGATGAAGCAGTTCGCAGAAGCAAATCAGTAAGTCGAAGTGATGAAGCAGTTCGCAGAAGCAAACCAGTAAATCGACGTAATGAAGCGGTTTGCCGAAGCAGACCCGTGATCCGGCAGGGCCCTGCCCCGACACCGGCGAAAACGACAGGGTGGCGCAAGCCACCCTTTTTTTGTCTCCCCCCCCAATTTTTTCACCTTTTCCTGCCTGCCCGCATCATGTTATGTGAGCGATAACAAACGTTTTACTTTCGAAATAAATCATAATGGCCCCTCACACAACAGACGCGGGCACGATCCCGGGCACAGTGGACAGGAGTCGTTATGGGATGGAATCTGGGCACAATCAAGGGGCGCTATACCACCGTTTTTCTGGGCTTCATGGCGCTGGTGTGCGCCCTGACGGTGATCGGCATCCAGATCTGGATCACCCCCGCCCTGCAAAAAGCGGGGGAGGAGAACGTGGCGCTGCGAGTCGGCGAGATAGCGACCGATATCCGTGACCAGCTCAACGGGGTCCAGACCCAGTCGCGCAGCATCACCCAGCTGGTGGCACAACTGCCGAGCGAGCAGATAGACGCCCAGCTCCCGGCCCTCATCGACCAGTACGGCAACGGCATGGTCTTCGGTGGCGGCATCTGGCCCCTGCCGGACAAGCGGGAGGCGGGGCGCGCCAAGTTCAGCACCTTCTTCCACAGGGATGCGTCCAACGCCCTCATTCCCAACACCTACTGGAACTCGGCAGAGGCGCCCAACTATTTCGATCAGCCCTGGCACAAGGCTGGCCAACAGGCGCCCCGTGGCGTCTGTGCCTGGGCCGCCGCCTACAAGGATGGCGCGAGCCAGCAGCCGAGAACCAACTGCGCCATGGGGATCTACCAGGATGGCGCCCTCTACGGGGTGTCGACCATAGACGTCACCCTGGGCTTCTTCAACGACCTGGTGGCCAAGAAAGAGCAGGAGATCGGCGGTCAGGTGATGATCATCGAGGCTGACGGCAAGATCCTGAGCCGCAACGCCCGTCTGACCGGGGATGTGGTGCTCGGCAACCTCTCCGCCCACGCCGACTATCCCTTCGCCCTCGCCATCAGCGGCCTGCTGGGCCAGGATGCGAGCAAGGGGCAGCTTCGCACCACCTTCCAGGATCAGGGTGAGGAACAGACCCTGCTGATGGAGGCCATCGAAGGGACCCCCTGGCTGCTGGCCGCCGCCCTGCCGACCCGAACCCTGACCCAGGACAGCCGGGATGTGCTCGCCACCCTGGCGAGCATCCAGCTCCCCCTGGCGGGGCTGCTGTTCGTGCTCATGGTACTGGCCATCAGCCAGCTTGGCAGCCGCCTGCAGACCCTCAAGCTCAACATCGACGCCCTCAGCGCCGGCGACGCCGATCTGACCGCCCGCATCCAGGTCAAGGGGCATGACGAGCTGGACAACATCGCCCTGTCGGTCAACCGCTTCATCGCCTTCCTGCAACAGATGATGGTGCAGGTGACCGCCGCCACCGACCTCATCACCCGCGAGCTGGCCCAGCTCGATCAGCAGACCGGGCAGGCCAGGCGGATCCTGGGAGAACACGCCAGCGAAACCGATCAGGTCGTCACCGCCCTCAACGAACTCAGCTCCACCGCCGATAGCGTTGCCCGCCACGCCAACGACTCCGCCAGCTTCACCGAGGCCGCCAACGGTCAGGCGGCCAGCTCCCGCAAGGTGGTGGGGTCAGCCTCCGCCAGCGTGGTGGCCCTCATCGACGAGGTGGATCTCGCCGCCGCCAAGGTGCTGGAGATGCAGGAAGATGCCCAGCAGATCGGCAGCGTGCTCGGGGTGATCGGCGGCATCGCCGCCCAGACCAACCTGCTGGCGCTCAACGCCGCCATCGAGGCGGCCCGGGCCGGTGAACAGGGCCGGGGCTTCGCGGTGGTGGCCGACGAGGTGCGCGCCCTCGCGGCACGCACCCAGAACAGCACCGCCGAAGTGGGCAGCATGTTGTCACGGCTCACCCAGGGGGTCGCCGAGGCCGTGGTCGCCATGGAGCAGACCAAGCGCAGTTGCCAGGCGGCGGCCGACACCACGGGTCAGGTCACCGGCGGCCTCGACACCATGGCCGACGCCGTGGTGCAGATCCACGATCTCAGCAGCCAGATCGCCACCGCTGCCGAGGAGCAGAGCCGGGTGACCGAGGAGATCAACCGCAACATGGTGAGCATTCGCGACATGCTGAACCTCCTGGTGGAGAACGGCGGCAACACGGAGCAGAGCGCCGCCACCCTGCTGGGGTCCAACCGCCAGTTGCTGGCACTGGTGCACCGCTTCAAGGTGTGAGCCTGAACGCCAGGCAGCAAAAAGGGGCCCGCGGGCCCCTTTTTCATTCACCTTGCCAGGACTCAGGCCTTGTTGGCCAGGTTCAGGGTCTTCACGGTCTCGCCTTCGAACTTGATGACCACGTTCTTCTGGGCCACTTCGGAGTCTTTCAGCAGGGACTTGGTGGTCTCGGCCAGCAGCGGGGAGGCCTTGTTCAGAGCGTCCAGGTCATAGGTCCACACTTCCAGACCGGCGTCGGTCTTGGTGCTGGCCGGGGCGCCCAGCTTGTCCTTGATGGCCTGCTTGTTGGAGCCACCTTCCTTGATGTCCAGAGCCTTCTTGATCGCTTCGTTGGAAGCGGTGTCCATGGCGTTGCCAGCCATCTCTTTGGCGGTGCTGGTGACGCTGCTGGTCACGGTGTCGGTCAGGGAATCCATCAGGCCGGCGTGGGCAACCAGAGGCAGGGCGGTCAGGGCAATCAGCAAGGACTTTTTCATGAAGATACATCTCGCAAGAATGAAAAGAGCGCGCATGAAACCAGCGGGATGAATTGGAGTCAAGAAAATCCCTTGGTCAAGCCGTATTCGGGGGGGGAAAAGCCCCGTAGCGGCTCCGACCAGTGCCCATGTCAGCCGCTGAGCTGGTCCTTGCCCGCCAGCTTGGCCCGGTAGAGCGCCCTGTCGACCCGTGCCATCAGGTGGGACACCTGCTCGTCGGGGTCGGACTCCACCAGCCCGAAACTCAAGGTCACGGGCTCGATCCCCTTGACCCTGGCATGACTCAGGCGCTGCCTCAGCTTTTCGGCCACCACCCGGGCGTCGGGCAACCGGGTATTGGGAAGCACCAGCATGAACTCGTCACCCCCCCAGCGGGCCAGCAGATCGATCTCGCGGATGCAGCCCCGGGTCAGCTGCACGATATCGATCAGGGTCTGGTCCCCCACCCCGTGGCCATGGCGATCGTTGATCTGCTTGAAGTCGTCCACGTCCATGGCGATCACGGCAAAGGGCTCCTTGAAGCGCTTGGCGCGCTCATGCTCCAGCCGCACCGCCTGCTCCAGCCGATAGCGGCTGGCCGCGCCGGTCAGGGAGTCCGTCTCCGCCAGGCGGCGGTTTTCCTCCACCTGGAACTGCAATGCCTGGTTGAGCCGCTCCAGTTCGGCGGTACGCTGCGCCACCTGCTGCTCCAGGGTGCGGTTTTGCAGCTCCAGCCTGGCGTAGAGTTCCCGCTGGGCGTGGATGTTGCGGTGTGCCCCCACCATCCTGGCGACACTGCCGTCCGGGTTGCGTGCGACGATGCGGCCACAATCCGCCACCCAGAGGTAGTCACCGTTACGGCAACGGCAGCGGTATTCGGCCCGGTAGTCCGCCGCCCGCCCGCTCAGGCAGGCATCGAAGCTCTCCATGACCTGCGCCAGATCGTCCGGGTGGATCAGGTTCTCCCAGGTGAAGACGGTGTTATCGAGGGAGTGGGGCTCATACCCCAGCATCTGATACCAGCCGGGATAGCGATGGACATAGCCGGTGTTGGCATTCCAGTCCCAGAGACCGTCGCTCACGACCTCTAGCATGCCGCTCATCACGGCCTCGTCGAGGGCCGGTTGCCTTGTCATCTCATTGTCATGCAGCATGAAAACCTTCCTTGTTCTGCTACTCGGCGGCACGGATCCGCTTGTTGACCTGGCGGGAAAACCGGGCCTGCCGGTCGAGCCTTCAAGGGGGCGACTGGCCTCGACACCCCGTCATGACGGGTTATCGGCCAGGTTGCTCTCTTGTTGAACAACAGTAGCAGCCCGCACACTTTCGAGTCTTGCGCGCCGTCACGCTCCCTTCCGTTCTTCTGCCGGCCAGATTGCACCACGGCGGTGCACACCTTTGGCGCAGCCCTGCCCATATTGGGCAAGCCTCGCTGACCAGGACTGCGATTAATAAGTAAGTGCATGAATAAAAAGAAAAATACTTTTCTGGCGCAATATTTGCCTTTATCTGGGTGAACCACAAGGATTGGGGATATTGCATGAAATTAATCACCGCCATCATCAAGCCGTTCAAACTCGACGACGTGCGCGAAGCCATCGCCAACCTCGGCGTCGAGGGGCTGACGGTTTCCGAGGTCAAGGGGTTTGGCCGCCAGAAGGGGCACACCGAGCTGTACCGGGGTGCCGAATACCAGGTGGATTTCCTGCCCAAGGTAAAGCTGGAGATCGCCACCCTGGCCGACAACGTCGAGCAGATCATCGAAGCCATCAGCAAGGCCGCCCACACCGGCAAGATAGGTGACGGCAAGATCTTCGTTTATGACCTGCAGGCCGCCGTGCGCATCCGCACCGGCGAGACCGACGCAGACGCCCTTTGATACGACTGGAACTGAGGAATACGACATGGAAGAGTTGATCACATCCGTCAGTGAGCTGCGCTATGCACTCGACACCTTCTACCTGCTGATCTCCGGCGTGCTCGTCATGTGGATGGCCGCCGGGTTCGCCATGCTCGAAGCCGGCCTGGTCCGCGCCAAGAACACCACCGAGATCCTGACCAAGAACATCCTGCTCTATGCCATCGCCTGCATCATGTTCCTGCTGGTCGGCTACAACATCATGTACGTGGACAACAGCGCCGGCGGCTGGCTGCCGAGCTTTGGCAGCCTGATGGGCAGCCAGGCGGACGACGCGGGCCACTCCCTGCACTCCGACTTCTTCTTCCAGGTGGTGTTCGTCGCCACCGCCACCTCCATCATTTCAGGTGCGGTGGCAGAGCGGATGAAGCTCTGGTCCTTCCTGCTGTTCTGCGTGGTGATGACCGGCTTCATCTACCCCGTGGAAGGCTACTGGAGCTGGGGTGGCGGCTTCCTGAAAGAGGCGGGCTTCTCCGACTTCGCAGGCTCCGGCATCGTCCACATGGCGGGCGCTGCCGCTGCCCTGGCCGCCGTGCTGCTGCTCGGCCCCCGTCGCGGCAAATATGGCAAGCAAGGAGAGATCTACCCCATCCCCGGCTCCAACCTGCCGCTCGCGACCCTGGGCACCCTGATCCTCTGGATGGGCTGGTTCGGCTTCAACGGTGGCTCCCAACTGGCGCTCTCCAGCGCCGCTGACGCCACCGCCATCGGCACCGTGTTCGTCAACACCAACGCCGCCGCGGCCGCCGGTGTGGTCGGCGCCCTGCTGGTCAGCAAGCTCACCTGGGGCAAGGCGGATCTCACCATGATCCTCAACGGCGCCCTCGGTGGTCTGGTCGCCATCACCGCCGACCCGGCCTCCCCCAGCCCGCTGTTCGCCAGCCTGATCGGCGCCCTGGCCGGTGCCCTGGTGGTCTACGCCATCGTCGCCTTCGATCGCCTGAAGATCGATGATCCGGTCGGTGCCATCTCGGTACACGGCGTCTGCGGCCTGTTCGGCCTGATGGTGGTGCCCTTCTCCAACACGAGCGCCACCTTCGGTGCCCAATTGCTGGGTGCTGCCACCATCTTCGGCTGGGTCTTTGTCGTCTCCCTCGTGGTCTGGAGCCTGCTCAAGGCCACCATGGGCCTGCGGGTCAGCGAAGAGGAAGAGATGATGGGTGTGGATGTCCACGAGTGCGGCATCGATGCCTACCCCGAGTTCGTCAGCGTCAAATCCAGCATCTGACACGGCCATCGGATGTGGGGCCCGGGGGACACCCCGGGCCCCGTTTTTTTGGCGGCTCGGCGCCCCTGAAGGCAGGAGGACGGTTCGAGTGATGCCACTCTGCCACGCAGCCGGTGAACCACCTGCTTTGCCCCCTCCCCTTTGCAAGGGGAGAGTCGGGGTATGCCGTGCCGATTGACGGATGGGGCCATGACCCCCTCCCCGCCTCCCCCTTGGTAGGGGGAGGAGCAATCAAGCGGCCCCTGTCTGGACGAATCAAATAATCGAGGTAGCAGCTACGTAGGTTCGATTAGCGAAGCGTAATCGGACAGCGGTAACGGCATTGCTCCCTTCTCCCCTTCCGGGAGAAGGGTTGGGGATGAGGGGCAGGAAAAAAGAGTTCGCGGTAAACGTTGGGCTTCGCTTCGTTCAGTCATAACCTATATGGCCGATACAGTTGATGCTGAACCAATGAAACACAACACAGGCGATATAGACAATTCGAAAAATTTTATAATTCCGCATATAAGAAATGAAAAACTAACATTTTCATATAAATACATATTGACTCATCAAGTATTTTTTGGTGATACTGCCTTATAAATAAATCATAAAAACCACAATATAGCCAAGAGCTTGAAGATATGGATATTAGTTCTGAGTTACTAGAATTATTGAGACAGCTATTACCTGGCTTTTTAACTGCATGGGTTTTCCACGCATTAACCGCATATCCTAAACAATCTCAGTTCGAAAGAGTAATACAAGCTTTAATTTTCACACTATTGGTTAAGGTTCTTTCTGATTCATTCAAAGAAATAACTATCTATATTGGCAGCTTTTATAAAGTTTTTGAATGGTCTACAGGGAAAGAGCTAGCGACTTCGATCATACTTGCATTTCTGTTGGGCTTAGTTCTGTCTTATTACACAAACAACTCTAAGTTTCATGGGCTCCTACAAAAATTAAAAATAACTAACCAGTCATCATTTAATAGCGAGTGGGAGGACATATTTAATAGTGTGACATCATTTGTAATTTTAGACCTAAAGGATGGACGAAGAATTTTTGGTTGGCCTAGTGTGTGGCCATCAGACCCATCCAAAGGTCATATTGTTCTACAAAATCCAGAGTGGATATCAGAAGATGGTGAGTATATCCCTATGTCGAGCGCACAATTTATAGTAATAAAGGCCGAAGAAATAGAATTCGTTGAGTTTTTGAAAGAGGGTAATTTTAATGAGCAATGACCATAAAAAGCCCGTTGAAAAATCAGGAAAAAATCCACCACCGCCATCAAATTATGTAAAACCAAAACCAACACCAACCCCTCCAACCCCAACTAAAAAGTGATGGTGATTTATGTCTGATAAAAAACCATATCCAGGCCCAGATACACAAAAGAACAGTAGAAATCCACCACCCCCAACAAGATATGAAAAGCCATCGCCAACACCACCTCCACCACCTAAGAAAAATTAACTTCAATCATGTGGTTAGCAGGCAATTACGCCTGCTAACCACAATCACTCCCTCAACCTATCCGCCAATCCGGAATAACGCTCGGTCTTTTTCCGCACCGCCTGTGCCAGCAGGGCGCGATCGCCGTAGAGATCGAGGCGGGCCTTGGCGCGGGTGATGCCGGTGTAGACCAGCTCGCGGGTCAGGAGCGGGCTGGGGCTGTCGGGCAGCACCAGCACGGTATGGGCAAACTCCGACCCCTGGGATTTGTGGATGGTCATGGCGTAGACCGTCTCATGGGGGGGCAACCGGCTGGGCAGCAGGGCCCGCAGGGTGCCGTCCGGCTGCTCGAACCACACCTTGAGGCGCCCGGTGTCATCGGGCAGGCAGAGCCCCATGTCGCCGTTGTAGAGGCCGACCCCGTGGTCGTTGCGCACCACCATCACCGGGCGGCCCGCATACCAGTCGCCGTCACGCTGGATCAGCCCTGCCTTGGCGAGGGCCAGTTCGAGCCGCTCGTTGAGCCCCATCACCCCGAAGGGGCCGTCCCGCAGGGCGCAGAGGATCTGGAAGCCGTTGAACGCCTTGAACACCGCCGCCGGATCCTCGCCGGCCCGGGCCGCCTTGAGGTAGCTGCCATAACCGGCCACGCCCTCGGCAATCAGGGCGTTGTAAGCCTCCCCCGCCCAGGGGTGCAGGCGGATGTCGCCAAATCCTGCGCCCCAGACCGCCTCCACCGCCGCCCCGTCGCCGCTGTTGCAGGCCCGCGCCAACTGGCCGATGCCCGAATGCTGGTCAAAGCGCCAGCTCTTGGAGAGCAAACAGAGGCTGTCGCGCACGCTGGCCCCCGCTGGCGTGCCTTGCAGGCGATAGCCGGTCTGGCGGGAGAGCCAATCCGCCTGCGCTGGGCTGATGCCCTGTTCGATAAAGCTGCAGATATCCCCGAGCACGGCCCCCGCCTCCACCGAGGCGAGCTGATCCTTGTCACCGAGCAGGATCAGGCGGGCATGGCGGGGCAGCGCGTCCAGCAGGCGCGCCATCATGGGCAGGTCCACCATGGAGGCCTCGTCCACCACCAGCAGGTCGAGGTGCAGCGGGTTGCCTCTGTGATGGCGGAACTGGCTGCGCCCCGGAATGACCCCAAGCAGCCGGTGCAGGGTGCCCGCCTCCGTGGGGATGGCCTGTACCCACTCGGGGGGCAGATCCAGGGCCTGCAGGGCCGCGCCGATACTCTCGGTGAGGCGCGCCGCCGCCTTGCCGGTGGGGGCTACCAGCCGGATCGCCGGGGCCTTGCCCCCTTGCAGGCCGGTCTCCACCAGGATGGCGAGGAGCTTGGCCACCGTGGTGGTCTTGCCGGTGCCGGGGCCGCCGGAGATGACCGCGAAGGGGCGCGCCGCCGCCGTGGCCGCCGCCAGCTTCTGGCCGTTGCAGCAGAGCGCCTCGGGCACCAGGGTATCCAGCCGCTCCAGCTCGCTGGCCGCCTGGGCGCTCTTTAGCAGGGTCTCCACGGCCGGCCACTCCACCTCATGGGGGAAGACCAGATCCAGGTACTTCTCCACAAAGTGGCGGACGGAGAAATCCGGCGCGAGGCGGGCCTTGAGCAGGGCCCCGAACACCAGGCCGTAGTCGCGGGCAAAGAGGCGTGACAGGGCCGGGGCAATCTCCGGCCATTCGGCCCGTTCACTCAAGGCGCCAAGGTGGCGGGCCACCCCCAGCTCAAAGTCGTGGTAGCGGGTGAGGTAGAGGCGATCCCCCCAGAGCCGCAGGGGCCAGCGGGGGCTCTCCCCCTCCTCCTGTTCGCTCCCCACCAGGGGGCTGGCCGCAAAGAGGGCGGGCCAGCTCGCGGGATCCGCGAGATCCGCCAGCAGATCCCGGCTCTGATCCGGATCCAGCCCGAAGGGGCGCGAGGATCCCTGCCCGTCACCGCCCTGAGCGAGCATCGCCAGCGGCAGGCAGACGTGGCCGCGGCCCAGCTCATGGCAGGCGAGCGCGGCCCCCAGCACCAGCTCGGGGCTGCCGCCAAGGTCGGCCACCAGCCTGGCGAATTGCAGGTCAAGCTGGCGGATGCGCCCCGCCAGCGCCAAGGCTTTCAGCCGCTCTATCATGGTTTCGCCCTTCATCTCGCCCCTCATGCCTCTGCCTTGTTCGATTTTTCTAAACGATGATCGTCAGACGTCACACCTTTACTAAACAACTCGTCCAGCCCCTGCACCAGTTCCCGGCTGGGCCGGGCATGGAAAATGCCCCCCTGGGGCATGCCGCGCAGGAAGAGATAGAAGACCCCGCCAAAATGCCGGTCGAAATCGTAGCCCGGCAGCCGCAAGGCGAGCAGCCGGTGCAGGGCCAGCGAATAGAGCTGGTATTGCAGATCGTAGCGATGCTCCACCATGGCCCGCTCCAGGGCCGGGCGGCCGTAATCGGCGGGGCTCATACCAAGGTGGTTCGATTTGTAGTCGAGCAGATACCAGCGCCCCTGCCACTCGAACACCAGGTCGATGAAGCCCTTGAGCATCCCCTGCACGGTGGCAAAACCGAGCGGCTTGCCGCCCCGCGACAGGGGGTCGTGCTGCTGGCAGAGTGCGGTGAGCGCCGGTGCCGTCACCCGCCCCATGGGCAGAAAAAACTCCAGCTCCACCTGCTTGCGATCCGCGCTCAAGTCCCGCAGCCGCACCGGATCCCCAAGGCCGGTTTCAAGGGGCGTATCGAGCACCGCTTCCACCTGCCGTTGCAACACCTCGGCCCAGCTCTCGTCGAAGCCATCTTGCGCCAGCAGGGTGGCAATATGCTCTGTCAACGACTCGCCAGCGGCGCTCTGAAAATCGATGGTCTCGAACAGGCTGTGGAGCAGGGTGCCGGGACGCGCCCCTTTCGGGAAGGTGAAGATGGAGGGCGCTGGCGCCTCTTCCACCGCCTCGGCACTGGCGGATTCGGTCACGACTTCGTCATCGAAGCCGGGGTTCGCCAAGACCCCCTTGCCGTGGCCGTTCCCCTGGGCCGCCAGCCCGGAGTAGGAGCTGATCCACCAGTCCCGCTCAAGCTGCCCCTGGAACGCGCGCACGCTGGGCTCCCCCGGCTTCTCCGCTTCGGCGGGCAGCGGGGCCGGGCGGGTGAGCGAGGGCTCACCGACGGCCACCCTCGGCAGGGCCTGGGCCAGGTCGGTGAGGGCGGTCGCCAGTGTCCCGGCGTCCCCCTCCTCCCCCTTTTGCAGCAGGTAGCCGATGGCGGTGCGGTGCAGGTCGGTCTTCTCCGACTTGCCCGCCCCGGAGCGCACCGGCGCCAGCCCGAGCCAGGTGGCATAGACCCCCCGGGTCAGGGCCACGTAGAGCAGGCGCAAGTCTTCGGCGAGGCGCTCCTTGTCGGCCTCGGCCAGGGACTCCTCGGCGCCGGTGAGATCGAGCACGGTGCGATTGCCCGCCTCCCCCGTTTCGTGGAACAGGGGGGTGTCGGCGGCGCGGTGGCTGCAAATGAACGGCAGGAAGACCAGCGGGTACTCCAGCCCCTTGGATTTGTGGATGGTGACGATCTGCACCAGCTTGCGCTCGGACTCCAGGCGAAGTATCTGCTCCCCGTCCTGGCCGTTGGGCTGGCTCACCGCCTCCCCGAGCCAGCGCAGCAGGGCGTACTCCCCGTCCAGCTCGCCGCTCGCCTGTTGCAGCAGTTCGCCGAGATGGAGGAAGTTGGTCAGCCGCCGCTCCCCGTAGGAGCTCGCCAGCAAGGAGGCGGCGAGGTTGCGCCCGTGCATCAGGGCCCGCAGCATGGCCAGCACCCCGTGGCGATGCCAGACCGCGCGGTATCCCATGAACTCCTGCACCGCGCTCTCCCAGGCTCGCTCGTCAGAGGCCAGCGCGTCCAGGGCCCTGGCATCGAGATCGAACAGGCCGGTGGCGAGCGCCGCCCGCAGGCTTCGCTCATCGCTCGGGTTCTGGCAGGCGTGCAGGATCAGCAGGATCTCCCGCGCCTCCACCTGGGCCAGCACGCTCTCGCGGTTCGACAGATAGACGGAGGCGATGGCAAGGCGCGCCAGCTCCTGCTGCACCAGCTTGCCCTCGGCGCCGGTGCGCACCAGCACGGCGATATCCCCGGCCCTGACCGGCTCGCTGCCGAGCATCGCCTTGCCCTCCCGGGCCAGCGTGAGCAGGCGATGGATCTCCGCCGCCGTGGCGCGGGCCATCCTGCTCTGGTACTCCCCCTTGTTGAAGGTGGGCTGACCGGTGAGCTGCCAGCAGTGCAGCACGGGGGCGGTCTGCCCCTCGATCAGCAGTGCCCGGCTCTTGCCCTGCGCCTCCACCGGCAGGAAGGGGATGTCCGCCTCGTAGATGAAGGGATCCTTCGCCCGCTCGAACAGGCCGTTGACCGCCGCCACCAGGGCGCGGCTTGAGCGCCAGTTGCGCCCCAGGGTGTAGTGGGCGCTCACATTTCGCCGCGCCTGGATGTAGGTAAAGATGTCGGCGCCACGAAAGCCGTAGATGGCCTGCTTGGGGTCGCCGATCATCAGGAGCGCCGTGTCCTGGTGACCGCCGTAAAGGCGATGGAAGATGCGGTACTGCTGGGGGTCGGTATCCTGGAATTCATCGATCATGGCGACCCGGTAGGTGGCGCGGATGCGCTCGCACAGCCGCTCCCCCAGGCCCGAGCCGAGCGCCCCGTCGAGATCCCGCAGCAGATCGTCGAAGGAGAGCTGATGGGCCTGGCGCTTGCTCTCCTGCATCCGGCTGCGCACCACCCTGGCCGCCCGCTGCAAGACGAGATCCCGGATGCCGGGTCGGCTCGCCAGCAGGGCGTCTATCTCGCCAAAGAGCGGCAGGGTGGGCACCGTTCCCCCCTTCTTGAGGTTCTCCTCCAGCGCCTGCTGGCCGAAGCGCTCCAGCTCCTTGGGCAGGACGTAGCCGCTGGCCTCGTCCTGCGCCCAGTCGCCAATCTTGGCAAGCCAGCCCTCGTAGTTCTTGCCGGTGTAACGGCTGATCTGCCCCTCGGTCTGGCGGCGGATCTCGTCCGTCTGCGCCAGCCACCCGGCTTTCACCGCCCCGATGCGGGCCATGGCGACGCTGTGCCGCGCCGCCAGGGTCTCGTCCCCCGCCACCGGGCGGATCTCCAGCTCGTCGTTGTCGAGCCAGCTCCCCATCTCCCGCAGCAGGGCGGCGGGGCTCGGCCAGAGCCTTCGCACCGCCCGGGCCAGGGGCTGATCCACCGGATAGAACTCGGCGCGCCAGTAGTCACTCACCGCCTGCAGCCGGAGCCGGCTGTCGTCGGTCAAAAATTCGGTTTCAAAGAGGGCGCCCGACTCGAAGGCGTTCTGCCTGAGCATCCGCTGGCAGAAGCCGTGGATGGTGAAGACCGCCGCCTCGTCCATCTGCCGCTCGGCGGCCAGCAGGCGACGGGCCGCTAGGTCGTGATCCTCCACCTCCACCAGCAGTTGGGCCAGCAGGGTATCCGTGCTGTGACCGCGCATAAAGGCGAGGCGCGCCTCGTGGATGCGGGCGCGGATCCGCCCCCTCAGTTCGGCGGTGGCCGCCTCGGTAAAGGTCACCACCAGGATCTCGGTCACCGACAGGGGCCGCTCGTGGGCACAGGGCTGACCGGCGTCTCCCCCCTCCTCGCCTGCTTGTTCGATAACCGGGCCGTGGCCCAGCAAGAGGCGCAGATAGAGGCCCGCGATGGTATAGGTCTTGCCGGTCCCGGCGGAGGCCTCGATCAGCCGCTCGCCATAGAGGGGAAAACGCAGGGGATTGAGCGGGTTAGCCATTATTGCAACTCCTCCAGCGCCTGATGGAGCGGGGTCAGGTGTTCACGGGCCAACCCCTGCAACTGGGCCAGCACCTCGTCATCGAGTTCGGGGAAGCAGCGGGCGACATAGACGTCCTGCCCCTCTCCCGTCACCATGTAGCCGCCGTTGAAGCGGGCAAGTGCCGCCTTGTCGGCCTCCTCCGGCTTTGCCGGATCCTTCTCGATCCCCTTGAACCACTCCCAGGCGGTGCTCGGGAAGAAGGGCAGCGGCCGCTTCATCCCCTGGGTCCAGAGGGCCACCAGGGCCGCCAACCTGGGCCGCGCCTCGTCCGCCGCAAGCCTTGGCAGCCGCAGACTCTGTTTGGCATCGAACAACAGGGTATCGCCGGGGGCGCTGCTCAATGAGAGGCAAAGGTGCTGGATCCAGGCCAGCAGCAGATCCTTGCCGTTGAAGCTGCCGGGTTTGACCACCAGCGCTCGTCCCTTCTGGGTGTCTATCCAGCCCTGAAGCTGCCCCTGGGCCAGGGCGATGTCGATCTCCACCGCCTGTTTGTCCCCCGTCCAGGGGCGCAGCCGCGCCGCCAGCTTGCCCATCTCGCCGTCGATCTCCTCCAGCAGCAGGCTGCCGAACCACCCTTGCGGCAACAGGCCGGAGAGTTGCAGCCGATGGCGACGGGCCTCGCTCTCCCCTTCGGTCAGATGGGCATCCAGCAGCAGCGCCTTGAGCTGATAATGCTGCAGGCCGTCCAGCTCGAAGGGCTCGCTGTCTTCGATGGTCGCCTCCTCCAGCTCGAACCACACCTTGAGGCGGCGGTTGAGGAAGTACCTGGCTGGCTGGCGATAGAAGCGCAGCAGCTCCGCCAGCTCCAGCCCCTGCTCCCTGCCCCACTCAGCAGGCAGGGGCAGATCGCCGCTCTGGAAGTTGGCGGCCCCCCGCTCCGGGCTCAGGGCCGGCAGCCAGTCGGCGGCATAGGTGAAGAGACCGGAGCCGGGCTCGGGGTAAAAGTAGGCCGGACTGTAGGGGGTGAGGGGGTGCGCCACGATCAGGTGTTCGAGCAGCCGCTGGCCCGAGGTGTCATCGTCGAGATCTTCATCCCCCGCCAGCACGAAGCCCTGGCGCACGTAGTCGATGAGCTCCGCCAGCAGCACGGAGGGCACCTTCTCGCTGTTGTCCTGGGCGCTGAACCCCTGATAGCTGATGTAGAGCCCCTGCTGGGCACTGAGGAGCGCCTCAAGGAAGAGGTAGCGGTCGTCATCCCGGCGGGATCGGTCCCCGCGCCGCGAGGCCACCGCCATCAGATCGAAGCCCATGGGGGGCAGGGTGCGCGGGTAGACGCCGTCGTTCATGCCGAGCAGGCAGACCTGGCGGAAGGGAATGGAGCGCATCGGCATCAGGGTGCAGAAGTTGACCTGACCGGCGAGGAAGCGCTGGCTGGAGCGGGACTCCCCCAGCACGCTGCCGAGGTAGTCCTGCAACAGGTCGGCACTGATGGCCTGCTCGAAGCGGGCCTCGCCGAGCTGGGCCTGCCAGTCGGTGAGCTGGCTGCGGATGAGCTGGAGCTGGCGCTCTTCATCCTCGTCGGCGAGATAGAAGCGCTCCAGCAGCGCCAGCAGGCAGGCGTGCCATTCGGCCAGCGGCTGCGCCTGTTGCAGCCGGGGCAGAAACTCCGCCAGGGAGTCGACGAACCAGGCGAGCTTGCCGAGGATCAGCCCCTGCTGCCCCTCGATGTCCGCATAGGGCAGGATCCCCGCCACCGGCTCCCCGTCCCCCATGGCAAAGCCCAGCAGCATGCGCCTCAGGCCGAACAGCCAACTGTTGCCGGACAGACGCGGCAGCGCGAAGCGCTCGGGATAGTCGTCATCCAGCCCCCAGCGGATGCCGGTCTCCTGCACCCAGCGCCGCAGCACGTTGAACTCGTCGTCGTCCAGCTCGAAGCGGCGCAGCACGGCGGGCACCTCCAGGATGGCGAGCAGCTCCCCCGCCCCGAAGCGGGCGTTCGGCAGCCTGAGCAGGGCGAGGAAACTTTGCAGCAGCGGGCTCTCCTGGCTCGCCGCCCGATCGGAGATCGCAAAGGGGATCTGGCCGCGGGCCCCGCCCCGCCCCTTGCCGCCCTCCTTGCCAAAGACGGCCTGGATGTAGGGGCCGTAGCTGTTGACGTCCGGCATCATCACCACCACGTCTTTGGGGGTGAGGGTGGGATCCTGCTCGAACAGGGCCAGCAGCCGGTCGTGCAGCACCTCGAGCTCCCGCATGGGGCCGTGGCAGGCGTGGATCTGCAGGGTGCCGTCATCCAGGCTGACAGGGCTCTTGTGGTGGCTGGCATCGAGATTGAACTCGCCGGCCCCCCGTTCCGCCAGCTCCAGCACGTCTTTCTGGATGGCCCGCAGCAAGGTGACCTTGCCCTCATCGTCGCGATCCTCGATGTCGACGAAGGCCTCGATCTGCGGCACCTCCAGCTCCATCAGCTGGTGCAGGTAGTCGCGCCCCAGCTTGCCCATGGAGGCGAGCAAGGGGTTGGCGGGGCCCTGCAGGGTCTCGAGATCCGTGCCGGGCTTGAGCTTGTTTTCGAGGCGCGCCAGGGTCTTGCGATCGAGCAAGTCCCCCCAGTAGTAGCGGCAGGGGTTGGTCACAAACAGGTGTACCTCCACCTCGGGGCGGCTGCCGAGGGCCAGCAGTGCCTCCACATAGCGGGGCGGCAGGGCCGAGATGCCGAACACGAAGACCCGTTGCGGCAGCCTGCCCGGCAGATCCCGGGTGCGTTCCAGCTCGTGGATGAAGGCCTCGTAGAGGTTGGCGCGGTGGTAGCCGCTGGGGCTGAGGGCCAGGGTGCGGGCCACCAGCTCGCGCCAGAGCTCGGGCTGCCAATCCTGACCGCTCACTCCGGCCAGCTCCTGGCTCAATCCTTCCCCCTCTTCCCAGCGGGCGATCCAGTCCGGCCGGTAGACCAGATACTGGTCGAACAGATCCGCCACCTTCTGGCAGAGCTGCCAGAGCCGCACCTGCTCCGGCGCCGCCCCGTCACTGCCCCCCAGATAGGCCGCGAGGGGCGCAAAGGCGGGTCTGCCGAGCAGAGTGGGCAGAATGGTCATCAGGTGCCAGCTCATGGCCCCCTTGTTGTAGGGGCTCTGGCGCGGCACGTCCGCCAGCACCCGGGTGAACATCTCCCAGATGAAACTCGCGGGCAGGGGAAAGTCGATGTTGGCGGCGATGCCGAACGCCTTGGCCAGCTCCAGCTTGAGCCACTGGGCCATGCCGGGACTCTGCACCAGGATCTGCTCCCGATCGAAGGGGTGGGAGAGCGGAGCCTGCCGGATGCGGCTCACCAGCAGCTCTTTGAGCAGGTCCAGCTGATTGGAGTGGTAGAGGGTAAACATGGACGACTCCCGCCAATTTCATGAAGAGGGGGTGCGCGGGGGGGCACTCTCTGGCATTCCCGTCACGGCACGCGAATCGGGATTGTCGGGGATCGGGGGATAAGATGCAAAAGGCACTTGTGGCCTCCGGACTGCGCGCCGTCACACAGATGACATCCCCGGGAAGCGGGCACAAAAAAGCCGGTGCAGGGCACCGGCCAAAAGGCGTTGGAAAACTTGAAACGTCAGGGTATTACCAGTGCTTGCCGAGGCGGGCATCCAGGCTGAAAGCCCCTGCACCGGCCGCCGCCAGGGCCAGGAAACCACCGGCCACGGAGACGTTCTTCATGAACATCAGCATCTGCATCTGCTCGGCAGGCTGATAGTGGAAGATGAAGGCGGCCATCAGGGTGAAACCGGCCAGCAACACGGAGAGGCTGCGGGTAAACAGGCCCAGCATGATGGCAAGACCGCCACCCAGCTCCAGCAGGATCACCAGGGGCAGCATGAACCCGGGCACGCCCATGGCTTCCATGTAACCCTGGGTACCGGCGTAACCGCCGATCTTGCCCCAGCCAGCCATCACGAACATCAGCGCCAGCAGTACACGACCCACCAGCAGTGCCACATCTTTCATCTTGTCCATCGTCATATTCCTTTGCTTACCATCATGGTATTTACAGTGTAAAAGCTAATTGTTAACTCATTCATTTCGCCAAGATTTTCTATCAAGGCAGGTCAAACAGCAGGGCTTCACTCCCCCTGGAGGCGGTGAGCACCCAGCTCGACTCGTCGCGGCTGAGCAGCCCGTCGCCGGGTCGGGCAGCCAGACCGTTGCCGGTCAGCTCCCCTGAAATCATGTGCAGGTAACCATGACGCCCTTGCAATGCCCACTCCAGGGTCTCCCCTTCGGCAAGCTGCAGCCGCCATACGCGGGCCTGCTGGCGGATCCTGAATGATCCCGCCTCGCCGTCCGGTGACGCCACCAGCGTCATCCCGGGCTTGTTTTCAATCTTCTTCTGCTGATAACCCGGGGTCGTGCCGTGTTCATTCGGCTCGATCCAGATTTGCAGCAGGGAGAGCGGCTCGGTCTGCGAGGGGTTGTACTCGCTGTGCCGGATGCCGGACCCTGCGCTCATCAGCTGGAAATCCCCCGCTGGGATCTGCTCGGCGTGGCCGAGGCTGTCCTTGTGCTCTATGGTGCCTTGCAGCACGCAGGTGAGGATCTCCATGTTGGCGTGAGGGTGGGTCGCGAAACCGCCACCCGGCGCCACCCGATCCTGATTGATGACCCGCAGGGCAGAGTGTCCCATCCATTCCGGGTCATAGTAGTGACCGAAGGAGAAGCTGTGACGGGCATCCAGCCAGCCAAAGTTGGCCTTGCCCCGTGCTTCTGCGGCTCTCAATTTCATCATGGTGTGCTCCTCACTGACCAAGTTGGTTCATTAACGCTGGCGACCGTCACCCAGACCGAAGGGGATGCGGTAGCTGCTGCTTTCGTTGCCCAGGCTCACCGTCAGCTTGCCCTGGGTACGGCTCGGGATGGCGACCTGCTGGGTGCCCATCAGGTTGGCGTGGACGGAAGCCAGCAGATCACCGGACTCGTCGCGCACCTCCAGCATGGGGTTGGCCTTGCCGTCCATCGCGGCGGTGGCGCTCCAGTTGACGAACAGCACGCCCGGGGCGGCATTGAAGTCAGCGGGAACGGAAGCCTGGGCGGCACCTGCGGTCATCAGGCCTGCAACGGCCAGCATCTTGATTACGTTTTTCATGTTCATTCACTCTCTTGGGTTTTATGTCATTGCCAAGGCCCCTTGGGCCCGAATCAATGCATCCATGCAAGAGATCATTCAAATACTATGTTGTTCTTTTGCTGACATCAGACATCGTGTTTGGGGATGCCTCAGCCCGGAACTACCTTTTATTTGGCTGCCAGGCGTTCCTGCCTAAGCGTTGATTGAATATTAAAGTGACTTCCCCTAAGTTGTTAGCGAGATAATCTGGTAAACACATTCAAAAAAATTGAAGGTTGGATATGGCCAAGGAATCGAACAAGGAGCGGGCGCTGACCCTGGAGGCGATCCGGGTGCTGGACGCCATCGACCGTCGTGGCAGCTTCGCGGCGGCGGCCGACGAGCTGGGCAAGGTGCCCTCGGCACTGAGCTACACGGTACAAAAGCTGGAAGACGAGCTGGACGCCATGCTGTTCGACCGCAGCGGCCACAGGACCAAGTTCACCCCGGCGGGCCGCATGCTGCTGGAGCGGGGCCGGGTGCTGCTGGAGGCGGCCGAGCACCTGGTGGGGGAGACCCGGGCCCTCTCCCGTGGCTGGGAGACCGACATCACCATCGCCGTCGATGCCTTGATGCCGGTACAGGCTCTCTACCCCCTGGTGGATCGGCTGGCCGAACAGACCGATACCCGGCTGAGGTTTCGCGCCGAGGTGCTGGCGGGTAGTTGGGAGTGCCTGGAGGATGGCCGCGCCGACCTGCTCATCTCCTCCCTCAATGCCGATATCGCCATGACCGGTATCAAGCACCAGGTGCTCAGGGAGGAGGTGATGCTCTACGTCGCCCATCCCGATCACCCCCTGCATCAGGAACCCGAGCCCCTGGCGGACGAGACCCTGCGCCGCTATCGCGCCATCGCGGTGGCCGACACGGCGCTGCGCAAGCCGGTGCTCACCTACCGCCTGCTCGACAAGCAGCCGCGCCTGACCGTCAGCACCATGGGGGAGAAGCGGGACGCCCTGCTGGCGGGGCTCGGCATCGGCACCATGCCGCAACGCTGGATTGAAGAGGACATCAAGGCGGGCAGACTCAAGGTGATCAGTCCCGAATATCGCCACCAGATCCAGGTCGTGCTGGCCTGGCGGCGAGACACCATGGGCAAGGCCAAGAGCTGGCTGGTGCGGGAGATCCCCAAGCTGTTTGCCGGTCAGGGGGAATAAAGGACTGCCTTCCGGGGTCGGTGGCGCAGGAAGTACCAAAACTGCGCCCCATTCTTGACGACGGGCTCAGATTCGGAGAAAAGAAAAAAAGCGGACCTCTTGCGAGTTCCGCTCAATGCCAGGAAAGAATAAAACCTTGCGGTTAAAAAAACCCTTAAATTGGAAGCAAACAATCGTTTTCTCAACCAGGAAGGTATTGAATCCGATTCGTGTTGAATTATGTGCGATGTAATATGCATCACCAGCAAAATGTTGAAAGGTTGAAGGATATGCACCACCGAGTGTCATTTTCTGCCACCTTGCACCACAACTGGTCAGGCCATTTCCGCCATTATCACCGGGTTACCCTCCTCTGGTTTTTCTAGGTGTCAAAATTTGAGCCCGATACAGACAAACCACTCAATTTCTGACACGACTAAAAATGCAGATAAAGGAATAGTTGCATGACCTACAGCCAGACACTGGCCAATCATATCCTCGACACCCTGAAGAAAACCCTGACTGACAAGGGGATCCGCTATCAGACCCTGGCAGAAGCCATGGGGGTTTCCATCGCCACCGTGAAGCGCATGATGAACAAGCCCTCCCTGCCGTTCGACACCCTGCTGGAGATCTGCCATCTGGTGGGACTCTCCTTCGAAGAGCTGCTGGACCGGACCCAGGATGCCCAGAGCCGCCGGGCCGTCTTTACCCAGGAGCAGGATGAGGCGTTTCACAAGGAGCCGGGGCTCTATGCCTTTCTCGCCAACATCTTCTGGCGCGACAAGACCCTCATCGATCTCAAGCGGGAGTACGGCCTGACCGATGCCTCCTGCTACCTCTATCTGCGCAAGCTGGAGAAACTCGGCATCCTGCAGCTTGGCATCGACAACAGCTACCACTTCCTCATCAGCGAGCGCATCAGCTTCGAGCAGCACAGCCGTTTCGCCCGCCAGCAGGCGCGCCAGGCCATGTCGGTGCTGGGGGACTATCTGGTGGAGAACATGCACAGGCCCAACAACTACATGGCGCTGTGCCAGCTCCATCTGGGAGAGAGCGAGGCCATGGCGCTGATCGATCGCATGAAGGAGTACTGGCATCAGGAGCTCAAGCTCAACCGCCCCGCCATCGGCCAGCGGGAGGGCAGCAAGACCTACACCATGTCGCTGCAACTGGCGGACTGCGGCTACCAGAGCTTCGACGATCTGATCCCCAACATCGACAACTGATCCCGGTGGATCCTGCGGGATCCGCCATGTCAGGTCGCCAGAACGCCGCTACTCTGCCAGTTGCACCTGCCGCGCGCCGGTGGCGAGCGGTTGCAGTGCCCGGGTATCCAGGCAGATGCGGATGGCGTCCGGTCGCCAGTGCTCGATGTCGCAATCCACCAGCTTCCCTTCCTCGTCATGATTGACCCGCACCAACCGCAGCACGGCACTCCCCTGGGCCAGGTTGAGGGCGCGGGCTATCTCTCCCCGGGCCGCCGACGGGGTGATCTCGAGGCTCGCCCAGCCCTGGCCTATGCCATAGCGCTGCCGGTAGAGTTCGGTGAGGGAGCTGGCCAGGGGAGCGCTGGCGATGCCGGGGAAGCGGCTCGCCAGCAGGTGATGGCTGACGTGGAGCACGGGGCGACCGTCGATCAGCCGCTGGCGGCGGATTTCGTAGAGCGGCGTAAAGGGTTCCAGACCCATCCAGCGGCACAACTCGCTGCTGGCAAGCTGGTTGCCATGAGCCAGCACCCGGGTCTCGGCGGTGCGCTGCTGCTCGCCAATCCACTGGTGAAAGTGGGTGTGGATGGCGGGATCGTAGGTGAGGCGAGGCGGCGCCACGAACCAGCCGCGCCGCTCGGCCCGGTAGATGAGGCCGTCCGCCTCGAGGCTGGAGAGCGCCTCCTTGATGGTGATGCGGGTGGTGGCGAAGCGCTCGCTCAGCGCCCGTTCGGCGGGCAGCTGCTGCCCCGCCGCCAGGTGTCCGCTGCCGATATAGCGGCGCAGGGTCCGGCAAATCTGTTCGCACTTGGAGGGTGTGCGGCCATCGGCCATCCCCTGTTCACTCAATCGCTCTGTCACTGTCACATCCCTGTCGGTCATTCGGGTTTGCACACCACTGGAGTAGACCAGAGGTTGTCGACCCCGAGTTGTAACCGCCCCTGATGACAGCGCCATGACAGGGCGATTGTCACGAAACTGCCATCAAAGCGCCCCGCCACCGTCATATTTCCCCTCTAGCATCCCTCTCGAACCTTAACTGACCTAGTCCAGAGGGATGGGATGATGAAAAGCGTGATCGCAAGTGCACTGGCCCTGGTGGCCATCAGTCAACCGCTGTTTGCCGCCGAGAACATCGCGGATCTCGAAAAAGCCGCCCGCGGTGAGGGCCAGCTCCAGAGCGTCGGCATGCCGGACAGCTGGGCCAACTGGAAGGATACCTGGCAGCAGCTCGGCAGCATCTACGGCATCAAGCATCAGGATACCGACATGAGCTCCGCCCAGGAGATCGCCAAGTTCGCCGCCGAGAAGGCCAACGCCACCGCCGACATCGGCGACGTGGGCGGTGCCTTCGGCCCGGTCGCGGTCAAGCAGGGGGTCACCCAGCCCTACAAGCCCTCCACCTGGGCCGACATTCCGAACTGGGCCAAGGATGCGGACGGCCACTGGATGCTGGCCTATACCGGCACCATCGCCTTCCTGATCAACAAGGATCTGGTCAAGGCCGCCCCCACCAGCTGGCAATCCCTGCTGGGTGGCGACTACAAGGTGACCCTGGGTGACGTGGGCGTCGCCTCCCAGGCCAACAACGGCGTGCTGGCGGCGGCCTATGCCACCGGCGGCAGCGAGAAGAATCTGAAACCCGCCCTGGATCTGTTCGGCAAGCTGGCCAAGCAGGGCCGTCTGTCGCTGAACGACCCGACCATCGCCAACATCGAGAAGGGCGAAGTGGAAGTGGGGGTGCTGTGGGACTTCAACGCCCTCAACTACCGCGACCAGATCGACCCCAAGAAGTTTGATGTGGTGATCCCGAGCGACGGCTCCGTCATCGCCGGCTACACCACCATCATCAACAAGTGGGCCAAGAACCCCAACGCCGCCAAGCTGGCGCGGGAATACATCCTCTCCGATGCCGGTCAAATCAACCTGGCCCGTGGCTACGCCCGCCCCATCCGCAGCAACGTGACCCTGCCGGATGACGTGAAAGCCAAGCTGCTGCCGGCCGAGCAGTATGCCAATGCCAAGCCGGTGCAGGATCACGCCGCCTGGGAGCAGAGCTCCAAGGCCCTGCCGCGCCAGTGGCAGGAAACCGTCATGATCAACATGCAGTAAGGAGTGGCCAGTGCAACACAAGGTGATAGTGGTACTTGTGGATGGCCTGGCAGCAGAGGTAGCCCATTGCATGGGCTACCTCTGTGGCATGGTGGAGGCAGAGCGCGGCCTGCATACGACCCTGAGTGCCGCCCTGCCCTCCCTCTCCCGCCCTCTCTACGAGTGCATCCTGACCGGCCTGCCGCCGGTGGCGAGCGGCATCACCCACAACGGGGTGACGCGCCTGAGCCAACACGACTCCATCTTCCATCTGGCCCGGGCCGCGGGTAAACGCACCGCAGCGGCGGCCTACCACTGGGTGAGCGAGCTCTACAACCAGAGCCCCTGGCTGGCGGCCCGCGATCGCTTCACTCACGATGAGCAACTGCCCATCCAGCACGGCTGCTTCTACTGGGATGACGCCTACCCCGACAGCCACCTGCTGATGGACGGCGAGTGGCTGCGCAGCCAGTACGACCCCGATTTTCTGCTGATCCACCCCATGGGAGTGGACGATGCGGGCCACCAGTTTGGCCTCGATTCCCGCCAGTACCGCAATCAGGCGCGCCGCATGGACAGCCTGCTGGCCGACCTGCTGCCCCAGTGGCTGGCAGAGGGGTATCAGGTGGTGATCACCTCGGATCACGGCATGAACAACGATCTCAGCCATGGCGGCACCCTGGCCGAGGAGCGCACCGTGCCGCTCTGGCTCTTTGGCGATGCCTTCGTCGAGCGCTGGCCGGATGGGGTGGCGATCGCCCAGACCCAGCTCTGCGCCCTGATGGCGGATCTGCTGGGAGTTCCCCACGACAAGCCGGCAGCCCCCCCGCTGCTCAAGGCGGCCTTTATGCGCGAGGTGCACTGATGATGCCTGCCACCACCGAGATCCTCGCGGATCAACAGGTGAAGCCACGCCGGGTGCGCCGCCACTGGCTGCCGGCCCTGGTGCTGCTGCCCTTTGTCCTCTTGATGATCCTGTTTCAGCTCGCCCCCATGGTGTGGGTGCTGGTGGGCAGCGTCCAGACCCCTGATGGCTGGGGTCTCGACCATTACCGGGAGATTTTGAGCTCCCCCTTCTATCTGCAATCCTTCGGCAACTCCTTGCGCATCGCCGGCATCGCCAGCCTGGCGGGGCTCGCCATCGGCACCCTGGGGGCGGCGGCGCTGCGCCACAGCGGCGAGCGGGTCAAGCGGGTGCTGCTGGCCTTCGTCACCATGACCGGCAACTTCAGCGGCGTGCCGCTGGCGTTCGCCTTCATCATCGTGCTCGGCATCAATGGCGCGGTGACCCTGCTGCTCAAATCCTGGGGCCTCATCGATGGCTTCAACCTCTACTCGGGCAGCGGCCTTATCCTGATTTACACCTACTTCCAGATCCCCCTCGCCCTGCTGCTGCTCTACCCGGCATTCGACGCCCTGCAGGAGGAGTGGCCCCAGGCCGCCGCCCTGCTGGGTGCGAGCAAGGGGCAGTATGTGTGGCACGTGGCGCTGCCGGTGCTCACCCCCGCCCTGCTCGGCACCCTGATCATCCTGTTTGCCAACGCGGTGGGGGCCTATGCCTCCGCCTACGCCCTCACCACCGGCAACTTCAATCTGGTGACCATCCGGGTGGCCAGTCTGGTCTCCGGCGACATTTTCCTCGAACCCAACCTGGCGGCGGCGCTGGCGGTGATCCTGATGGTATTGCTGGGGGTGGTGACAGCCGCCAACCAGTGGCTGCTGAAAAAGAGCTATGTGAACAAGGGGCAATCCCATGCATGATTTGACACCGCGCTGGCCCAGATGGGTGCTGGGGGCGCTGGTCGCCACCCTGCTGCTGCCGCTGCTGGCCACCTTTCTCTACTCCATCTCCACCCGCTGGGGGGCGACCCTGCTGCCGGATGGCTTCACCCTCGACTGGTATCTCAAGCTGTGGGGCGACCCGCGCTTTCTGGCGGCCTTTGGCCGAAGCCTCCTGGTCTGCTTCGCCACCCTGCTGCTGGGGACCCTGGTGCTGGTGCCCACCGTGCTGGTGGTGGCCTACTACTTCCCCAGACTGGATCCCTGGATGAACCTCTTGATCCTGCTCCCCTTCGCGGTGCCGCCCGTGGTCTCCTCGGTGGGCTTGCTGCAGATTTACGCCGACGGCGTGCTGCCGATTATCGGCACGCCCTGGATCCTGATCGGGACCTGGTTCACCGTGGTCCTCCCCTTCATGTACCGGGCGCTGGCCAACAGCCTGCAAGGGGTGCCGCTCAAGGATCTGATGGATGCCGCTCACCTGCTGGGGGCGAGCAGCGCCCGCGCCTTCCTGCTGGTGGTGATCCCCTGCCTGCGCAAGGGGCTGCTGGCGGCGCTGTTTCTCTCGCTGTCCTTCCTGCTCGGCGAGTTCGTGTTTGCCAACATGCTGGTGGGCACCCGTTACGAGACCCTGCAGGTCTACCTCTACAACATGCGTGCCACCTCGGGCCACTTCACCAGCGCCCTGGTGATGAGCTACTTCCTGCTGACCCTGCTGCTCACCTGGGCAGCCAACAGATTTCATCGGTGAATCAACATGTTCCATCTAGAAGTGAATCAACTGCACAAATCCTACGGCGACACCAAGGTGTTCGAGGGAATTGAATTCGGCATCCGCAAGGGGGAGCTGGTGACCCTGCTCGGCCCCTCCGGCTGCGGCAAATCCACCCTGCTGCGGGCGCTGGCCGGGCTCATCCCGGTGGATGGCGGTCAGGTGCGGGTGGCCGGTGAGGACATTACCTGGCAGGCACCTCAGAAGCGGGGCATCGGCATGGTGTTCCAGAGCTATGCGCTCTTCCCCAACATGACGGTGTGGGACAACGTCGCCTTCGGCCTCAAGATGAAGCCCCAGCCGGGGCGGGATCTCGCCGCCAGCGTGCAGGAGGCGCTGGCGCTGGTGGAGCTGACCGGCTTCGAGCGCCGCTATCCGGGCGAACTCTCCGGCGGCCAGCGCCAGCGGGTGGCGCTGGCCCGGGCGCTGGTGGTGCAGCCACGGATCCTGCTGCTGGATGAGCCGCTCTCGGCGCTGGATGCCCGCATCCGCCGCAGCCTGCGCCAGCAGATCCGCGAGATCCAGCAGCGCCTCGAGCTCACCACCATCTTCGTGACCCACGATCAGGAGGAGGCGCTGACCCTGTCGGATCGGATCTTCCTGATGAACAAGGGATCCATCGTCCAGAGCGGCACGCCGGAGCAGATCTACACCCGCCCCGCCAGCGAGTTCGTGGCGGGCTTTATCGGCAACTACAACCTGCTGGGTGGCGAGCAGGCCAAATCCCTGTTCGGCCCGCGCTTTCGCGGCAAGCTGGCGCTGCGGCCGGAGTCCATCACCCTGCTGCCCGCAGGGGCGGTCAGCCACGAGCCCAGCCTGCCCGGCATCGTTCGCCAGCAGCAGCTGCTCGGCAACGTCATCCGCTATCAGGTGGAGTGCGAGGCGGGGCTGTTGACGGTGGATTGCCTCAACCGCCATGCCGGCGATCTGCTGCCAGTGGGCAACGCCGTGACCCTGGTGGTGGCCCGGGATCAACTCTGTGAGGTAGCATAACGCCATGAATCCCATTCATTTTTCAGCCAGTACCCCGATGCTGGCAGCCAACCCGAGGAGCAGCCATGGCCCTGGCACTGTTTGATCTGGACGAGACCCTGATAGCGGGGGATTCCGCCAGCCTCTGGCTGGAGTACATGGTGGCCCAGGAGCTGGCCCCGGCGGGCATGGTGGCCGAGGAGCAGGCCATGATGTCCCTCTACCATCAGGGCAAGATGGACATGCACCAGTACATGGCCTTCACCCTGCAACCGCTGGCAGGCAGGACGCGCCAGTGGCTCGACTCCCTCTGCACCCGCTTTGCCGAACAGGTGCTGCGGGAGCGCATCTATCCAGAGGGGCTGGCTCGCATCGAGTGGCACCGCCAGCGTGGCGACGAGCTGGTGCTCATCTCCGCCTCCGGCGAGCATCTGGTGGCCCCCATGGCGCAGATGCTGGGGATGGATCACTGCGTGGCCATCCTGCTCGACGAGGAAGCCGGCATGCTGACCGGCCAGACCCGCGGCACCCTGAGTTTTCGCGAAGGCAAGGTGGCCCGCATCAACCAGCTCTTTGCCGGAAAGGAACACCTCTGGCAGGGGAGCTTCGGCTACAGCGATTCCCACAACGATCTGCCCATGCTGCAGGCGGTGAGCCATCCCCATGTGGTCAATCCGGCCCCCGCCCTGCGCCAGTGCGCCGAGGAGCTGGGCTGGCCCCTCTGGACCTGGCAGTTGCACCCTTGATCCGCGCAATGAAGAAGAGGCCCTCAGGCCTCTTCTTTGCTCAACATGCCATCCCCTGAGGGCGAGTCGTCCCGGGGAGCCAGGGGATCCACCATGTAGATGCGATTCTTGCCGTCACCCTTGGCGCGATAGACCTCGGCATCGACCATGGTCAGCAGGCTCCTGGCCCCAAGCCCGGGGGCACTCGCCACCAGGCCGCCGCTGAAGGTGATCCCAAGACCGGGTTCACGCCAGTGCAGGGAGGCCACCCCAATCCTGTACTGCTCCAGCAGCATCTGGCAGAAGTGGATATCGGGATTGGCAAACAGCACCACCAGCTCTTCCCCGCCATAGCGGCATACCCAGCCATGATCCCCCAGCAGCTTGGCGCCAAAACTGGCCACCCGCTTGAGCACCACGTCCCCGGTCTGGTGACCATAGGTGTCATTGATCCGCTTGAAACCGTCCAGATCGATCATGGCCAGGCAGAAGCTCTCCTGATCGAGCAGCAGCCGATTCAACCGCTCGTCGAAGAAGCGCCGGTTGTAAAGGCCGGTCAGCTTGTCGAGGTTCGCCTGCTGGCGCACCTCGTGATAATCCTTGCTCACCTCCGCCAGCTCGGCATAGACGTGCCTGAGCTCGCGCATCCCCCCCTGGTGCACCTCGTCAGGCTGGGTCCGGCTGGCCCGGATCACGGTGGAGATCTCGTCCAGCATCCGCCTGAAATAACGGGACCAGATCAGTGCCAGCACCATGTAGAGCACGCTGGCCAGCACGATGATCCCGAGCACGTTGAGGGAGGCACTCGCCACCACCGCCTGGATGCTGGAGGCGGGCAACACGCTGATCAGCACCCAGTTGTGGTCCGGCAGGCGGCTGTAGGCCACGAACTGGCGAGACGCCTGATCCAGGAAGATGCCGTCCTCCCCGCTGAAGCGGGAGAGCCAGGTCGGGTGGGTCATGGGCTTGAGCAGTTGTGAGGGATCGGGGTGGGCCAGCACCTTGCCCGACTGGTTGACGATCATCTGGTAACCGCTGTTCCACTGCCGGTTCAGCTGGGCGGAGAAGGGGGCCAGGATGGCATCCACCGCGAAGACCCCCCGCACCTTGCCCTCCTTGTCGGTGATGGCCCGCGCCAGGGCGATCACCAGCGTGCCGTTGGTGTAGTCGTAGTAGGGTTCGGTCCAGACCATCTTGCCCACATGCTGGCTGGCCAGCTGATACCAGGGGCGCAGCCTGGGATCGAAGTCCGCATCCGCCTGCCATTCGGGGTAGATCAGCATCTGGCGCTCGGCGGTGCCCACATAGATGTAGATGAGATCCGCCATCACCCCCTTGTAGAGACGCCACTCCCTGAGATAGGAGTCGGTGTTGCGCAGACGGGGGCCGCTGATGTCCTCCACCTTGACCTGGTCGTAGATGAGGGAGAACTGACGCTCCATCTCGTTCAGGTAGGGCTCGATGAAGACGTGGCGCAACTGGTGATTGGTGGCGAGCAGGCGCTGTTGCAGCTCTCGCTGCAGGCTGCGCTCCATGTGCAGGTAGTAGATCGCGCCCAGCATCAGGACGGGAATGAAGAGCAGAAGCAGGCCCAAGCGCATCCGTGCCACCAGGGACCAGGTCTTTTTGGAGACTGCTCGCTTATCCAACCCTGACTCCATGCTATCCCCTGACATCGTGTAGTGTCAGAATATCAGCCCCACCTGATGGCGTCCAAAGGGAAGCGCATCAGGTGGCCAACGAGAAGGAACTGGCCTGGATGTTGAAACCGGAACTGCTGACTGCCCTCCATTACTGCGCCGTGATCACCCTGACCGGTGCCATCACCTCGGAGTATTTCCTGTTCCGGCGCGGCATGTCCATCGAGCAGGTGCGCAAGCTGCTGCTGGCTGACAGCCTGGCCGCCCTGGCCCTGCTGCTCATCTTCATCACGGGCGTGCTGCTGGTGGTCGCCCATCCCCAGCCACCGGCCATCCTGTTTGCCAATCCGGGTTACCGCACCAAGCTGCTGATGTTCTTCGCCATGGCCATCAGCTTTGGCTATCCCAGCCGGCTGTTCCACCACTGGCGCCGATCCTTGCGCCAGGGACGGGCTCCCCTTGTCTCCACCCAGCAGCAGTTCTGGGTGATCTGGATCCTTAGGGGCAACCTGCTGCTGCTCGCCCTGCTGCCCCTGCTCGCCAAGCTGGCCAGCCGCTGATCCTGCCCTCGCCCGGCAACAAATGGCTGACGACAAACGCCCCTTCTCGCAGGTATCGTAATGGCGGGGCCCGAGTGCCGCCGAGACTCTTTCTCAGGGATGATTCCGTATGCGTTCAAACATGATGTTATTGATGGCCGCCGCCATCTGGGGGCTGGGCTTCGTCGCCCAGCGTCTGGGGATGGATCACATGGGGCCCTTCACCTTCAACGGCCTGCGTTTCCTGCTGGGCGCCCTCTCCCTGCTGCCGCTCTTGTGGTGGCTCAAGTCACGCCAGCCGCCCCAGCCTGCCGGTGATCACCGCCTGCTGCTGACCGGGGGCCTCATCGCCGGCACCGTGCTCTTTTCCGCCGCCTCCCTGCAACAGGTGGGGCTGCTCTACACCACGGCCGCCAAGGCGGGCTTCATCACCGGTCTCTACATCATCCTGGTCCCCGTCATCGGCCTGGCCCTGCGCCACAAGACCGGGGCCAACACCTGGGTAGGCGCCCTCATCGCCATGGCCGGGCTCTACTACCTCAGCGTCACCGAGGAGTTCACCATCGGCTACGGCGATCTGCTGCAAGTGATCGGGGCCCTGTTCTGGGCCGTGCACCTGCTGGTGCTGGATCACTACTCGAACCGGGTCGCCCCCATTCGCCTTGCCGGGGTGCAGTTCGTGGTGTGCGGCCTGCTCAGCCTGGCCACGGCCTTCGTCATCGAGACCCCGACGGCGAGTGGTGCCGTGGCGGGCTGGCAGGCGCTGCTCTACGCCGGTCTGGTCTCGGTCGGCATCGGCTATACCCTGCAGGTGGTGGGGCAGCGCGGTGCCCATCCGGCCCATGCCGCCATCATCCTCAGCCTGGAGACGGTGTTCGCCGCCATCGGCGGTGTCCTGCTGCTGGGGGAACATCTGGACGAACGGGCCGTGGTCGGCTGCGCCCTGATGCTGGCGGGGATGCTCATCTCCCAGATCCGCCTGCGCTGGTGGTGGAAGTCCCGCCGCAACAAGGTGCCCAGCCAGCCCTGATATCTGCGGTGGTCATTGACCCCAAATAAAACGAGGCGCCCTTGGGCGCCTCGTTTTATTGCCGCCTGCCTAGCGCACGCTGGAGCAGAAGCTCACGTCATCCCGCAGGGGGTCATTGCTCACGCTGTGATAGAGCTCGAAGCAGGGGCCGTCCCCAAAGGCGAGCCCAGCCGCGACGATATCGCCGATGTGCTCCTGCCAGCGCTCCCCGTACTGGCTGCGATCCGTGATGAGGTAGCGGGACTGGGCGTAGCGTCCGGCGGGGATGAGCTGAATTTCCACCTCCCCCGCCCCAAGAGTACCTACCGGCACGCTGATGCCGATATCGGTGCGGCACTGGGCCGGCGGCGTCACCTCGGGGTTGTCGTGGTAGATGAAGATCCACTCTCCCCCTTCCAGGCCACGGGGCGCGGCCCACTGGTGAAGGCGATGGCAGACGGCGTCATACCCTTCGCCATAGGGGCCGGTCACGCGGATATAGGCCAGGGTGCGGGCGTCCATCTCGACGGTGTTCATGGTGTTGCTCCTTGCTGATGAGTGGCCTTCAGCATAAGGGAGTGCCCCTTGCCATGCGTGTCCTTCCTTGCGATCCAGGTGTCCGTTCTTGCCCTTGTCGCGGCGAAACGCCCCCGGAGTGCAACCATAGTGACGACGAAACGCCTTGGCGAAAGCCTGGGAGCTGCCAAACCCCGCCCCCAGAGCGATGGCGGTGACGCTGGCATCGGTGTAGCAGAGCTGCCAGGCCGCCCGCTGCATCCGCAGGCGGCGGCACATCTCGCCGGGGGCCTCCCCCACCACGGCGGTGAATACCCGGTGGAAGTGGTAGAGGGAGAGGCAGGCGCGACTCGCCAGCGCCTCGATGGAGAGATCCGGATCCTGCTCCAGTGCCCGCAGCACCGGCGTCAGGCGCTCGCGATAGTCGATCATCGGCGCACCCTGGCCATGTAGAGGGCATCCACCAGCACCCCATGACGCAGGCCGTAATCCCGGGCTACGCCCTCCTCCACGAAGCCCGCCTTGCGATAGAGGGCCAGGGCCGCCTGATTGTCGGCCCAGACCGTCAGCTCCACCCGCGTCAAGCCGAGCCAGTTGTCCGCCAGATCCAGCGCAGCCTGCATCAGGGCAGTGCCCACCCCGCGCCCGGCCCAGTCATCGTGCACCGCCATGCCGATGCTCGCCACGTGGCGGCGACGGGGGGCCGGCTCCACCATCAGGACCAGCGCGCCCGCCACCTCCCCCTCGCACTCCGCCAGCAGGCTGTAGATGCCATCCCGCGGGGTCAGCTTCTGCTCCCACTGCTGCAGGGAGGGGAAGGGAAGTTGCAGGGTGCCCGCCTGGGCATGGGGCATGGCGTGAAGATCCCGCAGGGCGGCGGCATCTTCCGGCCCGGCGCGGCGAATGGTGATGGACATGAGACCTCCTGATTGGCTGAATCCCATCTTGCCGCAAGGCTGGCGTCTGTTTCCACCCCCATCAGCGAAACCAATCAAAGGGTTAGGCACACTCCATTGGAGCCGCTCCCCCACTTCCCCTAGTCTGGCGACTCATCACAAGGAGACCCGCCATGACCGACAAGACCCTGCGCAGCGCCAACGGCGCCCCCGTCGTCGACAACAACAACAGCCTCACCGCCGGCCCCCGCGGCCCCGTCCTGATGCAAGACATCTGGTTGATGGAGAAACTCGCCCACTTCGACCGCGAGCGCATTCCCGAGCGGGTGGTGCACGCCAAAGGCTCGGGCGCCTACGGCACCTTCACCGTGACCCACGACATCAGCGCCTTCAGCAAGGCCGACCTGTTCAACGCCGTCGGCAAGCAGACCCCGGTGTTCCTGCGCTTCTCCACCGTGGCCGGCGAGAAGGGGGCCGCCGATGCCGAGCGTGACGTGCGCGGCTTCGCCCTCAAGTTCTACACCGAGCAGGGCAACTGGGATCTGGTGGGCAACAACACCCCGGTGTTCTTCATTCGCGATCCCCTGAAATTCCCCGACTTCATCCACACCCAGAAGCGGGATCCCCGCACCAACCTGCGCAGCGCCACCGCCGCCTGGGACTTCTGGTCACGCCACCCGGAATCCCTGCACCAGGTCACCATCCTCTTCAGCGATCGCGGCATTCCCAAGAGCCTGCGGGAGATGAACGGCTACGGCAGCCACACCTTCAGCTTCATCAACGACGCCAACGAGCGCTTCTGGGTCAAGTTCCACTTCAAGACCGAGCAGGGCCACAGCTTCTACACCGATGAAGAGGCGGCCACCGTCGTCGGTCAGGACAGAGAGACCAGCCAGGCGGATCTGTTCAACGCCATCGAGCGGGGGGACTTCCCGCGCTGGAAGGTCTATGTGCAGGTGATGCCAGAGGCCGAAGCCCAGACCTACTCGATCCACCCGTTCGACCTCACCAAGGTGTGGCCCCACAAGGACTACCCGCTCATCCCGGTGGGCGTGCTGGAGCTCAACCAGAACCCGGACAACTACTTCGCCCACGTGGAGCAGGCCGCCTTCACCCCGGCCAACGTGGTGCCCGGCATCGGCTTCTCGCCGGATCGCATGTTGCAGGGGCGGCTCTTCTCCTACGGTGACACCCAGCGCTATCGCCTCGGCGTCAACCACGGCCTGCTGCCGGTCAACGCCCCGCGCTGCCCGTTCCACCACGGTGCCCACCGCGACGGCGCCATGCGGGCGGACAGCAACGGTGGCGCCAGCCCCAACTACCAGCCAAACCGCTTCGGCACCCAGCAGCCGAGCGAGCAGCACGAACCGGCCCTGAGTTTGGAAGGGGCTGCCCTGCACTACGATTTTCGTGACTACGACAGCGACTACTACAGCCAGCCGGGGGATCTCTTCCGCCTGATGGACGAGGGGCAGCGTGCCCGCCTCGCCGCCAACCTGGCCCGCTCCCTCATCAATGTGGAGGATGACGCCATCGTCGCGGCCCAGCTCAGGCACTTCGAGCAGGCCGACCCCGAGTACGCCAAACGGGTCGAGCTGGCCCTGGCCGCCCTGCAACGCTGAGTCGCAGGCAGCCAACCTCTGCAAAAGCAAAACGGGGGCCTGATGGCCCCCGTTCTCGCATGACGGTCTTTGATGAATGAAAAACGCAGCCAGAGGCTCCGTTTTTCCATGCCGCATCCATCCCGGACGCAGCGCCCTCGCGCTCTTCCCGCTCCTTTGCCAACAAGGGTTGGTACCGCCAGCTCACGACGGCAACGACGTTGTGCACTGGCAGAACGGCACCATTATCCACCTGTGGTAATAAACCTGCCTGCGGTAATGCACGTTTAGTCACCAATAAAAACGGAGCCCGAGGCTCCGTTCTTCCATGCCGTATCCATCCCGGACGCAGCGCCCTCGCGCTCTTCCCGCTCATTTGCCAACAAGGGTTTGTACCGCCAGCTCACGGCGGCAACGACGTTGTGCACTGGCAGAGCGGCACCATTGTCCATCTGTGGTAATAAACCTGTCTGTGGTAATGCACTTTTAGTCACCAATAAAAACGGAGCCCGAGGCTCCGTTGTTCAATGCGGTATCAATCCCGGACGGAACGCGCTTCGCGCTCTTCCCGCTCCCTTGCCAACAAGCGTTTGTACCACCAGCTACTGCGACGACGTTGTGCATTGGAAGAGCGACGAGCCATTGCTTAGATCCCAGTCAAGAGAAGAAAGAGCCGCATTATGCGATAGAGATCACGCCCGTGTCTGTAGCTGGATCAAGAAAAGGCTCACTGGCCCACCCGGATCGTCCGCTGGTTGCCCTCCGGTTCACCACTCTGTGACGGCGTCGTCACCTCTCGCCAGATCAGGGGGCCATTGGTCTCCATCGCCTGTTGCGGCGCGCACTCCAGCCAGAGCTCCCCCTGCTGGATACGGGCCCCCTGGGAGTATTTCTGATCCTGATACCAGCACACCCGCTCGGGCAGCGAACCAAGGGGCAGCACCAGCTCGGTGCCCACCGAGTGGCTGAGGGTGTTGGACGCCGGGGCGGCCAACGCGGGGAAGAGCCAGCCAAGGGCCAGCAGACAACCTGCACAACGGATCATGGGAATTCCTGTCACGGGGGAGTGAAAGTGTAAAGCGACCAGCAGAGCCCTCGACTTGACCAATAAATGTCGGCTCATCTGGCATTCCGGAAGCAATATGATAGCCTGCCTGCGCCCGCCAAGGCCTGTCAGGGTTCTGCCGTGGGCCCCCACCGGCATCGCCGGGATGCGGTAATGAATAACCCTTAATAATCAGATAATTAACTGGATATGTTGTCAATGCGTATCATGCCGTTGCTCAAGGCTGCCTGCCTGAGCCTGATGTTGTCCGCCTGTGTCGCCCCCCTGCTGATGATGAGCCCCACCAGCCAGCTGATGTGGGCCCTGCTCAAGCCGCTGGTCGGTTTCGATCCGAACGAGGCCAACCTGTTCGAGCAGCCGCTGATCAAGGACAGAATGACCGCCATGCTGGGGCCCAACTACGAGAGCACCATGCAACTGCTCAAGACCGCCGACGAGCTGCAACAGGAGGGGCCGCTCTTTTACGTGGTCTCCCGCTACGCCCCAGTGCCGGACGTAGCCAAGCAGGCCGGCATGGTCTGGAACGCCGACACCAACCAGCTCGCCGTCATGGTGCAAAAAGGTGACGGGGCGACCCAGGTCTTCGGGGAAAACCTGACGGCCGCCCCCCCGACCTGGCCCAGCGCCATGCAGGGCTGGCAGTCCCAGGCCACCCCGGCCGCCACGGCCCTGACCGGTGCCGGTCAGGGGCTCACGGGCGCGGGCAGTTCTCTGCTGGGCACCATGATGGGGGGCCTGCAACAGAGCGCCAGCAAGGCCCTGTCCGACTCCACCAGACAGGTGATCGGCAGTGCCGCCACCACGGCGCAGCAACAAGCCACCAAGGCGGTGAGCGACAGCGCCAAGCAGGCCGTCAGCAGCGCAGCGACCATCAGTGCCACCACCGCGCAGCAGCAAGCGACCAAGGCGGTGAGCGACAGCGCCAAGCAGGCTGTCAGCAGCGCAGCGACCATCAGTGCCGCCACCACAGCGCAGCAGCAAGCCGCCAAGGCGGTGAGCGACAGCGCCAAGCAGGCCGCCAGCGGCGCAGCCACCATCAGTGCCGCCACCACGGCGCAGCAGCAAGCCGCCAAGGCGGTGAGCGACAGCGCCAAACAGGCCGCCAGCAGTGCCGCAACCACGGCGCAGCAACAAGCCGCCAAGGCGGTGAGTGACACCGCCAAACAGGCCGTCAGCAGTGCCGAAACCACGGCGCAGCAACAAGCCACCAAGGCGGTGAGCGACACCGCCAAGCAGGCCGCCAGCAGTGCCGCAACCACGGCGAAGCAACAAGCCGCCAGCAGCGCAGCGACCATCAGTGCCGCGACCAGTGCACAGCAGCAAGCCGCCAAGGCAGCGAGTGACAGCGCCAAGCAAGCCGCCAGCAGCGCCGCAACCATCAGTGCCGCGACCATCAGTACCGCGACCAGTGCACAGCAGCAAGCGGCCAAGGCGGTGCAGCAACAGGGCGAGAAGCGGGAAGCGACTTCCGGCACCCTGAGCGATCAGGCCAGGGCGGATGCCGAAGCGGAGCTGGAAAAACTGCTTAACTGACTTTGTTAAGCGTCATGCCACCATAAAAACAGGCCATCACATGATGGCCTGTTGTTTATCTGACCCGTGGCAGGGGAAGATCAGAAATGGCGGTCCTGCTCGGTAGGCTTGGCACCCTTCTCTTCGCTGTGCTCGATGGCGGTGCGGATAAGGTCGACGCCGGCCCGGATGATCAGCACCCCCATGTTGACCAGCTTGACGCAGACCCACATGAAGGTGATGAGCAGGATCAACTTGAGCACCGTCTGGAATGCCTCCAGGAAGTTCTGCTCCAGCTGGGCGGTGAGCCCGTTGGCGCTGCTCATCAGCCAGGTGTACACCTCGCGCACGAAGGGGATCCGGCTCGGCATCTCCAGCACGTCCAGCGCCGCAGGCAGGGCCTGGAAGATGACGATGCTGCCAAACAGTATCAGGATGACGCCGATGGCAATCCCCAGAAAGAAACCGAACTGTCGCATGAAGAGCCCCACAATGTAGTGAATGAGAAGAACAATAGCCGCCAATACTAGGGACTGCCCGCGCAGACGGCAATCCTTGCGTCCCCCACAGGGTCGGTGCCCCCTGCAAGCCATTGCCCGGCCGTCTGATTTCTGTGACCCTTGTCCCCACTCCTTGCCCCTGGGTGTCATCATGTTTCGAGTTGTCTTCTGCCTGCTGCTGTTGCTGGGCGGTGCCCTGCCCGCCTCCCGCGCCGAATCCCCTCCCTCTGCGGCCGCCTGCGTGATCCGCCACCAGCAAGGGATCCTGCTGGTGCAGGACAGGCTCTCCTCGCGCTACAGCCTGAGCGGCGGTTACATCGACAGGGGGGAGACTCCGGAGCAGGCGGCCCTGCGCGAGCTGTTCGAGGAGACCGGCCTCCAGGGTCGCGTCACCGGCGAGCTGGGGCGCTGGCAACGGGCCAGGGTGTTCGCCTGCCAGACCCTGGAGCCCCTGCGGGTCCAGCGGGGGACGGGGTTTGTCTCCCTGCTCCAGGCCCCGGATCTCGGTGGCGAGATCCTGAACGCCAGGCTGATCGCGGCCGCCGACCTGCCCCCTGACCAGCGTCGCTTCCCGGCGCAGCTCGACTGGATAGCCCCGAGGCTGGCCGAGGTGCCCGAGAGCCAGGTGCTGTGGGTGACGGATTTCAGCGACGCGGCCAGTGCGCTGCACCGCGCCGAGTTGCCGCTGATCCAGCGCCTGCAACAATGGCTAGGGCCGGATGCGCTCTGGCCAAGGGCGGGCAATCTGCTGGGCTCGGCCCCCTTCCAGCTGGCGCTGCTGCCCTTGCTGCTGCCCCTGCTCGGCTGGTCCAGGCTGCGCCACCTGCTGTTTGCCATGGTGCTGCTCACCCTGGTGGTGAACCTGCTCAAGGCGGGCATCGGCTGGCCCAGACCCTTCCACCTGCAACCCGAGCTGGCCCGCCAGAGTGCCCAGGGCTTCGGCATGCCGAGCGGCCACGCCGCCTCGACCCTGCTCTACTGGGGCCTGCTGCTTGGCTGGCTGCCGGCGCTGCGGGCCTGGCAGGGGGCCTTGCTGGCCCTGTTGCTGGCCGGCGTGGCCGGGCTGGCCCGGGTCTGGCTGGGGGTCCACTTCCTCTCGGATGTGGTGGCCGGCCTTGCCCTGGGGGCCCTGCTGCTGGCACTGCGCGCCCCGCTGGCGAAGCTGGCGGCACGCCCGCTCCCCTGGGCCGGGGTGCTCATCGCCAGCGCCCTCTCGGCCTGGCTCACCCAGTCCACCGCCCTGGCCGGGCTTGCCATGTTCACCCTGGGGCTGGTATCGGGTAATCTGCTATCACTCGAACGGAGCCCCACCCCCGCCCTGCCCGCCGCACTGCTGACCCTGGCAGGGGGACTGGTCGTGGCAGGGCTCCTGTTCCTGGTGCCCGCGCTCACCAGCAGCTCTCTGCTGATCCTCGCGGGACAAGGGTGGCTCTTTGGCTGCCTGGGGTTCTGGCTCAGCGCCGGGCTCTGGTGGTCGTTGTCCGCTATCCGTCACGGTGCCCGAACCGGGCGCTCAACCCCTCGTTAAGGGAATGCCATGAATATGAAAAAAGTGGATTTGGCCAAGATCACCCTGGGCTTGCTGTTCCTCAGTCTGCTCATCATCTCGTGCTTCATGGTCTTGCGCCCCTTCCTGCCCGCCCTGGTGTGGTCGACCATGATCACCATCGCCACCTGGCCCCTGATGCAGATGGCCCAGCGCCTGCTGTGGGGCAAGCGCACCCTGGCGGCCTTGCTGATGACCAGCATCTTGCTGCTCATCTTCGTCATTCCCCTCTTCATGACGCTGGCCAACGTGGCGGAGAAGGCCCCCATGCTCATCGAGCTGGGCACCGAGCTCAGCCAATCCCCGCCCCCCGAGCTGCTCTGGTTGCAGCAAGTGCCCCTGGTGGGCGACAAGCTCTATGAGTTCTGGCAGCAGATCCTCGCGAGCGGCGGCCAGGTGCTGTTCACCAAGCTGGCCCCCTACTTCGGCCAGACCGCCCGCTGGCTGGCGGCCCAGGCGGGCAACCTCGGCCTGCTGTTCGTCCACTTCCTGCTGACCGTGGCCATCTGCGGCCTGCTCTACCACTCGGGGGAGAAGGCGGCAGAAGGCATTCGCCGCTTCGCCCACCGTCTGGCGGGCCAGCGCGGTGACAATGCGGTGGTGCTCGCCTCCCAGGCCATCCGTGCCGTCGCCATGGGGGTGGTGGTGACCGCCCTGGTGCAGTCCTCGGTGGCGGGCCTGGGCCTGCTCATCGCCGGCATTCCCTATGTCATGGTGCTGGTGGTGCTGATGTTCCTGCTGATCGTCGCCCAGATAGGCCCCTTCCCGGTGCTGCTGGCCAGCGTCGGCTACCTCTACTGGAGCGGGGACACCACCTGGGGCACCTTCCTGCTGGTCTGGTCCCTGCTGGCGGGCACCATGGACAACTTCCTGCGCCCCTTCCTCATCAAGCGCGGGGCCGACCTGCCCCTCATCCTCATTCTGGTGGGGGTCATCGGCGGCTTGCTGGCCATGGGGATCATCGGTCTCTTCATCGGCCCCGTGGTGCTGGCGGTGGGCTACACCCTGCTGGATGCCTGGATCAAGGAAGATGACCAGCCGGCGAGCGCTCTGGTGGAGCCGCCCAAGGCGCCGTGACGATTCATTCATCCCCGATGCAAAGAGCCGCCCCAGGGCGGCTCTTTTGTTTATTACCGTCCCATGCAGGTTCGATGAGCGAAGCATAATCGGACGATCGAGATGCCGCTGTCCGGTGTGTCCATGAATCAGCGGCATCTGCAGCAGGGAAATATGGATGGCTGTTATAGCGGGAGAATTGATTTACGCGAACGTCCGATTACCCCTTACGGCTAATCGAGCCAACGGCTGGTCGCGGTGTTTAGAACCAAAGTTCGAACCGGAACGCCAAAACACGAACCAGGGTTCGAGTCACTCCTTCCCCTCCCCTGTTCCCTGCCGAAGGCGCCCGCCACAATGCCTGCACCATTGGAGGAGAACACAAGATGAACGAACTGAGAGCAACACGGGCCCTCATCAGCGGCGGCGCCAGCGGCATCGGACTGGCCATCGCCGAGGCCCTGGCCAGCCAGGGGGTGGAGCTGATCCTGGCTTCCCGCCGTCTGGGGCTGCTGGAGCAGGAAGCGGCCAGACTGGAGGCGCGATACGGAGTGCGAGTCATGGCACTGGCGCTGGATGTGTGCGACGGCGATCAGGTGCGGGACGGCCATGCCCGGATCCGGGAGCGGCTCGGCCCCGTCGATCTGCTCATCAACAACAGCGGGGTCGGCAGCGACCACCTGGTGCAGGATCTGCCGGAATCGGAGTGGGACAGGGTGATGGATACCTGTGCCAAGGGCACCTTCCTGCTGACCCGGGCCTGCCTGCCGGACATGCTGGCAAACCGCCACGGCACCGTCATCAACATCGCCTCCCAGGCCGCCAGGCACGGCTATGCCAGGGCCAGCGTCTACTGCGCCGCCAAGTTTGCGGTGCTGGGGTTTGCCCGGGCACTGCGGGAAGAGGTGCAGCACCAGGGCGTCCGGGTCCACACCCTCTGTCCCGGACTGGTGCAGGTGCCGCCCCCGGCCTGCCCGGGCGATCGCAAGCCCGGCTGGCTGCAGGTGGAGGATCTGGCCGAGGCCGTGCTCTATACCCTGCGCCAACCCCCTCACGTCCAGCTCGACGAGATCGGCATGACGGGGATCTGAGCGAGGCGCCATGGAACGCCAGCAAGAACAAGGGGCGCCGAGGCGCCCCTTGTTCTGCGTCACACCGCCAGAGGCGGCCTGCGCGTAAGATCAGGCAGGTTGATGGAGGGTGATGCAGTGGATGCCGCCGCCACCGGCCGCCACCGGGTCTATGTCTATCTGCACTATCTTGCGCCCCGGATAGAGGCGGGCCAGCAGATCCCGGCAATGGCGGTCGGCCCTGGCATCCCCGAACTGGGGAGCGATGACGGCGCCGTTGATGGGCAGGTAGTTGATGTAACCGGCGGCAAAGTCCGGGCTGCGGCTGAACTTGTTGTCCCGCCCGCCCAGAGGCGGCGGCAGCTGATGCAGCTCCAGCTTGTTGCCGTCGGCGTCCGTCGCCTGCTGCAGGATGGCGAGGTGCTGGCGGGTCACCTTGTAGTCGTAGGAGTCGGGATCGTTGTCCATGTTGATCACCACCACCCCGGGGCGCACGAAGCGGGCGTAGAAGTCCACGTGGGCATCCGTGATGTCCTTGCCCTTGATCCCCGGCAGCCAGATGATCTTGCGCAGCCCCAGGTTGGCCTTGAGCTCCGCCTCCACCTGCGCCTTGGTGAGGCCGGGGTTGCGGTTGCTGTTGATCCAGCTGCTCTCGGTCATGATGGCGGTGCCGTTGCCGTCCACCTCGATGCCGCCCCCCTCACCGATGAGCTCGCTCTGCAGGTAATAGGCATCCGTCTGCCGGCCCACCAGGGCGGCGACCCTGGCGTCATGGCTGTGCTCCTGCTTGTCACCCCAGCCGTTGAAGTTGAAGTCCACCAGCCCGAGCGCCCCCTGCTCGTCCTGCACGAAGACGCCGCCGGTATCCCGCAGCCAGATGTCATCCATCTCGGCGTGGACGAAGTGGGTGTTGCGCTCGCCGCACAACTGGCGCGCCAGCGCCTCGTCATCCTCGTGGCAGAGCACGTTGACCCGGGTGTAGGGCACCATGGCCTGCACCAGCCGCCCTATGGTGGCCTGCACCTCCTTGTAGTGGCGACCCCAGATCTCGCTGGTGGCCCCGAAGGCCACCCACACCAGGGCCTGGGGGGAGGACTCCTCCGGCATGTGGTAGCGAGCGGCGGCGCCGGGTTCGCCGGCGGCGAAGGCCGCGCGGGCACCGGGCAGGCTGCCAAACCCGGCAATGGCGCCAAGGGCAACCAGCTGTTTCAATACGTGGCGTCGGGAAAACATCGTTCTACTCCTGGGTTCAGAGGCTGCTCTTGAAGCGAGTCCAGGCTCGCATGCGGGCACGCATCTGGGATTGTGCTATATCCTGACCCGGAATGAGCCGCTGGTAGCTGGCCTCGTCCAGGTAGATATCCGGGTTGGCCGTCATGGTGGCATCCACCATGGGTCTGGCCTTGGCACTGGCAGTCGGATAACCGGTGCTGTTGGTGATGGCCGCCATGTTGGCCGGGCGCATCACGAAGTTGATAAAGGCATAGGCATAGTCAGGATGGGGGGCATCCGCCGGGATCGCCATGGTGTCCATCCAGATGGTGCTCCCCTCCTTCGGCAATCGGTATTCGAAGTCGACCCCCTTGCCCGCCTCGGCGGCGGCGCGCCTGGCCTGGGTCATGTCGCCGCTGTAGCCCAGGGAGAGGCAGAGATCCCCGTTCACCAGCTGGGTCACCGGCTGGGACTGGAACTTGCGGATATAGGGCTTGATCCCCTTGAGCAGGGCCAGGGCCGCCTCCAGATCGTCCGCCTTGCCGCTGCGGGGATCCCGCCCAAGATAGTGCAGCACCACCGCCAGCACCTCGTCCGGGGAGTCGATGACCGAGATGCCGCAATCTGCAAATTTCGCCGCCAGCTCGGGCTTGAACAGCATGTCCAGGCTGTTCACCGGGGCATCCGGCATCCTCTGCCGGATGGCGTCCGCATTGTAGGTGAGCCCTATGGTGCCCCAGGTGTAGGGCACCACCGCCTCCTTCGCATGGGGGTAGGCCTGCTGCAACCGCGCCAGGCCGGGGTCTATGTCCCCCAGGTGTTGCAGCTTGCCCTTGTCGAGGGGCTGCAGGCTGCCCGCCCGCATCAGCCGCTCCGCCACCGTGTCCCCCGGGAAGATGAGGTCATACCCGCTGCGACCCGCCATCAGCTTGGCCTCCAGGGTCTCGCTGCTGTCCATCACGTCGTAGATGACCCGGATCCCGGTCTCCCGGGTGAATTCGCTCAGGGTATCGGGGGCGAAATAATCGGACCAGTTGTAGAGGCGCAGCACCTTCTCCTCTGTCGCCTCCCCCGCCCCTTCTGCGGCCTGGGCCCCCAGACCCAGCAGCAGGGCCAGCCCCATGGCTATCTTGGTCAAGGCGCTCATGATGGACGCCCTCCCCGCTGGCCCTGCCCATCCAGGCTCAGCAAGGCGCCATACATCTCGGGGCGGCGATCTCGATAGATGCCCCAGGTCAGCCGCTCCTCGGCCATGGCGGCGAGATCCAGCTCCCGCACCAGCACGCCCGGGGTATCCCTGTCCGCCTCGGCCAGCAGGGCCCCCTTGTGATCCGTGATGAAGGAGGAGCCATAGAAGCGCATCTGCAACGCGGGATCCCGGGTCGCCACCTCGCGTCCGATGCGGTTGGCGGCGATCACCGGCATGATGTTGGCGGCGGCATGGCCACGCTGGGTCAGCTGCCAGTGATCCCGCGAATCGAGCCCCTCTGCCCCCGGCTCCGAGCCGATGGCGGTGGGATAGAACAGCAGCTCGGCCCCTTGCAGCGCCATGGCGCGGGCCGCCTCCGGGAACCACTGATCCCAGCAGATGCCGACCCCGATGCGGCCAGCGGCCGTGTCCCAGACCCGAAACCCCGTGTCCCCCGGGCTGAAGTACTCCTTCTCCTGATAGCCGATGGCGTTCGGGATATGGGTCTTGCGATAGACCCCGAGCAGGCGACCATCCGCATCCGCCATCGCCAGGGAGTTGAAGCAGGCGTTGCCCGCGCGCTCGAACCAGCTGATGGGCAACACCACCCCCAGCTCCCGCGCCAGGGCCGAGAAGCGGCACAGCACCCGGCTCTGCTCGAACGACTCCGCCAGCGCCAGATGGCCGTGGTATTGCTCGATGCAGAAATAGGGGGTGGCGAAGAGCTCCTGCAACAGCACCAGGTTGGCCCCCCTGGCGGCGGCGTCCCGTACCAGGCTCTCCGCTGTGTCCAGATTGCGCTCCAGCTCCCAGCTGCAAGCGAATTGTGTGGTGGCGACAACGATCTTGCTCATCCGGATACCCTCCCTGACACGCGTTCCCCCTGACAGGCAAACTGCATGGTTGCGACGACCTTGTTCATGAATCTCTCCTCCCTGATCCCGTCATGAGGCCTCGCAGACGCCTGACGAGGCCGCTCCAAACGCTTACCCCTGCACCGGCCAGGCCGGCTGCTGCTGGGTGATGCAGTGAATGCCGCCCCCGCCGTGGGCCAACTGGTTGATGCGCACCGGCACCAGCTGCCTGTTCGGGAAGGCGCGCCTCAGCACTTCCCCAGCCGCCTCGTCCGCACCTACGCCGTAGGCGGGCATGATGATGGCGCCGTTGGCGATGTAGAAGTTGGTGTAGGAGGCGCAGAACACCTCCGCCTCGGCGTCCACCGCCTCGCTCGCCTCGAACAGCTCGAGGCACTCGAAGGAGCGACCTCTCGCATCGGTGGCCAGGGCCAGGGCTCGGCGGTTCTCCCGCACCACGCGGCCATAGGTGGAGTGCCCGTCCAGGGTGGCGTCCACCAGCAGGTGGCCGGGGCGGCTGAAGGCGCAGACCCCGTCCACATGACCGTCCGTCATGTCACCGGTGACGTGGTCCGGATCCCCCGGCAGCCAGATAGTCTTCTCGATGCCGAGCAGGCGGCTGAAGATCCGTTCGATCTCCACTTTGGTCATGCCGGGATTGCGGTTGCTGTTGAGCAGCACCGACTCCGTGGTGATCAGGGTGCCCTCCCCATCCACATGGATGGCGCCCCCTTCGTTGGCGAGGAAGCTGCCGATGCACTCCAGCTCCAGGCTGTTAAGAACGCGTCGCGCCAGCCCCTCGTCCAGACCGTGGGCCGACTTGCCGCCCCAGGCGTTGAAACGCCAGCTGATCCCGGCGGTGCCAAGCTCGGGATGGCAGATGAAGGTGGGGCCGGAGTCACGGCACCAGCTGTCATCCACCGGCAGGGGAATGAAGCGCACCCCGTCGCCGCACAGGGCGCGAGCCTCCGCCTGTGCGGCGGGATCCACCACCAGGTTCACCGGTTCGAAGCGGGCGATGGCATTGACCACCCGGGCGAAGTCCTGCTGCACCTGGGGCAGGGTTACGCCCCAGCCGTTTTCCCACAGCGCCTTGTTGTGCGGCCAGACCATCCAGGTCGCCGCGTGCCGGCACCACTCCGCTGGCATGAACCAGCCCACAGCCCTCATTCCCTGCTCGCGCATCTCAGCCTCTCTGATTAGGTACTATTAAGGTTATTGACGATGGGAATAGACTATTCTCCCCTTTGATGGGTAAAAAACGATCGATTTTCGATAAAAGTGATAAGCGGAGCTAATCAATGATGTTCAAACACTGGCCCCCTCTCAACGTGCTGCGCGGCTTCGAGGCGGCGGCCAGGCTCGGCAGCTTTCATCAGGCGGCCCAGGAGCTGCACCTCACCCAGTCTGCCATCAGTCAGCAGATCCGCTCGCTGGAGGAGCTGCTTGGCCAGCCTCTGTTTCACCGCCAGGGACGTTCCGTCGCCCTGACCGACGCGGGCCAGGATCTGCTGGAGACGACCCAGCAGGTGCTGCTGCAACTGGCGGTGGGAATACAGCGCCTCGAGCAGTACCGCAAGCCGAACCAGCTGGTGCTCAACACCAGCACCACCATCGCCCGCCTCTGGCTGCTGCCCCGGCTGGCCGACCTTCACCGCCAGCATCCGGGCATCGATCTCTGGCTGTTCACCAGCGACGACACGCCGAACATGGCCGAGCAGACCATCGACATTTCGCTGCGCTGGGGGCTGGCTCCCCAGGCGGAATGTCGCCATCAGCCGCTGCTGGCGGATCGGCTGCTGCCGGTGGCGAGCCCGGCCGTGCTGGCACAGCCCGCGCAGGAGCGCACCACCCTGCATGGGGAGCGGGAGATGGACTGGCACCACTGGACCCTCAAGGGCGGCGACGATCTGCACCTGCAGACCCAGGGGCTCAACTTCTCCGATCCCGGCTTGTTGCAGGATGCGGCCAGCGCCGGGCTCGGGGTGGCACTGGCGAGCGAGCTGCTCTCTCGCGACGCACGCCGACAGGGGTGGCTGCTGCCCCTCTCGTCCCACCGGGTGGCCGGGCCGAACTGGAACATGCTGATCCATCAGGAGAGCGAAGCCAGCCCCCAGTGCCGCGCGGTGAGCCAATGGCTCCAGCAGCAGTTTGCCGCAGAGGCCGTCACCCGGGACCAGGACGCGACACTCTGAGAGCGGTCACTGAATCGGAGCGGCAAGGGTGATTAAATGGCCCCTTCCCTTTTGCCGGATATCGCCGTGACCATGCCATCCGTTCCCCAGCCCCTCTCGTCCTGGCCCGAGCACCTGCAGGCCTCCTGGCTGCGCTGTGCCCACCAGACCAGCGCGGCCCTCTGGCATCCTCCCCACTGCGCCAGAGGGCAGACCCTGGAGAGCCTGCGCCAGCGCAAACGGGACCTGCTCACCACCGGCGAGATGGCGCTGGAGGATCTCTACGAGTTCATGGAGGGGCGCCCCTGCGCCCTGCTGCTCACCGACGAGAGCGGTTGCCTGCTGGCCCGGACCGGCCACCCCGATACCCTGCAGGCGCTGGCGGCACTCGGTTTTGGCCCAGGCGCGTTTTTCAGCGAGGGACGCATCGGCACCAATGCCGTCAACCTGGCGGCCCTGGAGGGGGTGCCGCTCTGCGTCAGCGGCCCCCAGCACTTCAACCAGCATCTCCACCCCTGGCACTGCTGTGCCAGCCCTGTCTACAACAGCACCGGTCGCCAGGTGGCGATCGTGGCCCTGATCTGCCGGGTGGAAGAGGCCGCACCGGGGGATCTCGCGCTCACCGTCAGCGCCGGCCGTGAGCTGGCCAATCTGCTGCAGATGGAGCGCCTGATGCAGGAGTCCCAGCACCACTTGAGCGAGCTCTATGCCCTGCTGGATGGCATGGAAGACGGCGTGCTGGCCTGGGATCCCCAGGGGCGGCTGCGCTACCTCAACGCCCTGGCGGCCAGTCGACTGCAACTCGACCCGGCTGTCTGCCTGGGTCAGCCCCTCGATCACCATCTGCTGTTGCCCCAGCGCCTGCGTCTGGCCATCGCGGAGATGACTCCCCTGAGCCATGTGGAGGTGACGCTGGAGCGGCGGGAGACCCGGGGCGAGGCCTTCATCGACGCCCTGGTGAGCCTCAAGCCCCTCCCGGGGCCGGACGGGGTCAGCTTCATCGTCCTGCTCCATCCCACCGATCGATTGCGCGCCATTCATCAACTGCGCCAGACGGTGCCCGAGCTCTCCGCCCTGGTGGGAGAGTCGAGCGCCATGCGCAAACTGCTGCGCCACGCCCGCCAGGCGGCCAGGGGACAGGGCCCCGTCCTGCTGCGAGGGGAGGAGGAGGTGGGCAAGGCCCAACTGGCGGAGGCCATCCACTTTGGCAGCGAGCGAGCCGCCGGCCCCCTGGTCATCTTCAACTGCCAGGCATGGCCGAGTGAGCGGATGGCGCTGGAACTCATGGGGTCCGACGAGGCGGGGCAGGAGCGGGCAGGCAAGTTCGAGCTGGCTCACGGTGGCACCCTGGTGCTGGAGCAGGTGGAGTGGCTGCCCGCCCCCATGCAGGCCGCCCTGCTGCAACTGCTCAAGACGGGGCGCATCCAGCGCTTCGACTCCGCCCGCATCCTGCCCCTCAGGGTGAGGATCATCGCGACCAGCAGCGCCCCGCTGGAGCAGCGGGTGCAGGAGGGGGGATTCGGGCGCCAGCTGCTCTATGCGCTGCAAGGGTGCGAACTCTGGCTGCCGAGCCTGCGGGAGCGCCGCGCCGACCTCCCCGGACTCATCCGCCAGCACCTGACGGTGCAGGGGGGCGAATCGGGACGCCAGTTCACCCCTGACGCCCTCGACTGCCTGCTGGCCTACCCCTGGCCCGGCAACCTGGGGGAGCTGCGCAGCGCCATCGAGTACGCCCAGCTTCATTGCAGTGAGGCACAGATCCCGCCCCGGGCGCTCCCGGCCGCCATCCGCCAGGGTCATTGCCTGCTGGCGGACGAGGTGGTGGGACAGCCGCTGCTCACCCTGGCGGAGCTGGAGCATCAGGCAATCCTGCGGGCCGCCCGTGCCAGCAAGGGCCAGGTCAGCCAGATGGCGCGCCAGCTCGGGATCAGCCGCACCACCCTCTGGCGGCGGCTCAAACTGCTCGACATCGATCCCGCCGACTACCACCACTGACCAGAACGCCCCTCAAAAAAAGCGGGCCCCGTCGTGACGGGGCCCGGATGGGGGAATGTTTCAGTCGCCGAAGCGATCCCGCGCCAGTTGCTGGAAGCAGCTCAGCACCGCCCCGGCATCCTCCCCTCGCGCCAGCAGGATGAGCCTGTCCCCCTGGCGCACATCGAGCATGGCGAGCCGGCTCAGGCTGCGGGGATTCGCCTCTTTGTCCCCCTTTTGCAGCTTGAGTTCAGCGGCAAAGGGCTTGAGTGCCGCGACCAGCCGGGCGGCGGGGCGCACATGCAGGCCGTGGGGATTCTCCACCACCACCTCGCAGCGCAGCCAGCCGTCGCCGGCAACAGGGGCTGCCTCCGTGGTAACCTGCGCCGCACTGGCAGGCAGCATTCCCTGTTTCGGACCCAGCGCGCCAAGCGCCTCGGCAGCCACCTCGTCCAGCGTCAGGCCTGCGCCAGCGGCCACCACGGCGGCCAGAGTGCCCTCGACCAGCGGGGCGGGGCTGAGCCGCACCCGGGCGCTCAACTCGGAGGGCAGCAGCTCGAGGGCGGTCTCGGCGCTCAGGAGGGCGCTGCCCAAGTCCATCAGCACCAGCACCCCGCTGCCGTCGTCCGCCTCTTCCATCGCACTCATCACGGCGATGGCGTCGGTGCCGATGGGATGGGCGGGGTCATCGACCCCGGCCGCCAGCAACAGCTTCGCCGGGCTGCCCAGCTGATCGGCCAGGGCTTTCAAACCGGCCGCAAGCATGGCGCTGTGAGAGACCACTACGATGCCGATCATGTCACAACCTCGCTCTGTCACGCAGGGCGGTCAGCAGCAGCAGGGTCGAGGTGGCCCCCGCATCCTGATGGCCGATGCTGCGCTCACCAAGATAGCTGGCGCGCCCCTTGCGAGCCTGCATCTGGATGGTGGCCTCGGTGCCGGCTGCGGCGGCAGCCACCGCCTTGTCCAGCGCCTCGGGGAGCGGCAGGCCCTGTTGTTCCGCCTGCTGCAGGGCGGCCAAAGCGGGCCACCAGGCGTCGCACATGGTCTTGTCACCCGGCTCGGCGCGGCCGCGGGAGACGATCCCCTCCACCCCGTCGCTCAGCATCTTGCCGAGCTGGCCGAGGGTCAGGCTCTGGCAGGCATCGCTGCTGGCCGCCGCCCGGATGAAGAAGGTGCCGTAGAGGGGTCCGCTGGCGCCGCCGACCGAGGAGAGCAACGTCATACCGGTGGTTTTGAGCACCTGGCCGATGTCCTTGTCCGCCACCGCGGGCAGCTTCTCCGCCACCTTGGCAAAGCCGCGCTGCATGTTGAGGCCGTGGTCGCCGTCGCCGATGTCGGTATCCAGCGCGGTGAGGTAGTCACGCTGCTCGGTGAAGATGTGCTCGCAGTCGAGCAGCCAGTTGACGATCTGATGCTTGCTTAACATAAATATTCCTCAGCAGCCGCGCCGCAGGGCCGGGGTGTGAACGGGGGCATCCCACAGGGTCATCAGCTCGTCATCCACCTTGAGCAGGGTGATGGAGATGCCGGTCATGTCGAGGGAGGTGCAGTAGGGGCCGATGAGGTTGCGCACCAGGTGGATGCCCGCCTCTTCGCACAGGGTGGCGAGGCGGCCATAGACGCCGTAGAGCTCGGAGATGGGGGTGCCGCCGAGGCTGTTGACCAGGACGATGACCCGGTCACCCCCATTGAGCGGCTCGATAAAGGTGTGCTCTTCCTGCCAGCTGCCGGTGGCTCTGTCCCAGTGGCGCAGAGTGCGGCCATAGGGGCTGTTGTCGGTCAGCTCCTTGAACATGTCGTCCACCAGGGCGTTGAGGTCGGTGAAGGGACGGAGCTCGATGCCCGGCTCGCCGTGGATGCCGACGCCGAACTCCACCTCGTTGTCAGCCAGGATGAAGGAGGGCTTGCCCGCAGCAGGCACGGTGCAGGCATTCATGGCCACGCCTATAGTGCGGCTCTGGTTGTTGATGCGACGGGCCAGCGCCTCGCAGCGCGCCAGATCGTAGCCCGCCTCGGCGGCGGCACCGACCAGCTTCTCGCACAGCACTGTCGTGGCAACACCACGGCGGCCAGCGGTGTAGAGGCTGTCCTTCACCGCCACGTCGTCATCGATGAGGGCGAAGCCCACCTTGACCCCGTCACCGTGCAGCAGCTCGACCGCGGTCTCGAAGTTGAGCACGTCGCCGGTGTAGTTCTTCACCAGAAACAGCACGCCGGCGCCGCCGTCGACGGCCTGACCGCACTCGTACATCTGATCCGGGGTCGGGGACGTGAAGATCTCGCCGGGGCAGGCACCATCCAGCATTCCTTTGCCCACCAGGCCACCGTGCATGGGCTCGTGGCCGCTGCCGCCACCGGAGACCAGCGCCACCTTGCCCGTCACGGGGGCGTCGGCGCGGGTGATGTAGTGGGGTTCGATTCTCACCTTGAGCTCGGGGTGGGCAGCGGCCATCCCCATCAGTTGTTCACGGACCACGGCATCGACAGCGTTGATCAGCTTCTTCATGGCTCACTCCTTGGCTTGCCACCACACGGGTGGACAGATGGTTGATGCAGCCAGTCTAGCGAGCCATAGGGGGATAAAAATGACAGGGGTTTCGGTTCGGATCTGAAACAGCAAACAAAGCCTGACGTTTCAATCTGAAACGAGCGAATGGGGAAGATCCGGGAAAGTGCTAGCCGCCTCACAGCCATGAAAAAGGGCCCCGCAGGGCCCTTCTCGATAGCGTGAAGATTAGATGGCCCAGCCACCGGCGTAGAAGATCACCAGGGCCACGGCGATGATGACGGTGCCGATGTTGAGCTTCTTCCACTCGGCGGCAAACAGGCGGCCGACCACCAGGGCCACGAAGCCCAGCATGATGCCGGTGACGATGTTGCAGGTGAGCACGATGAAGACGGCGCACAGCATGCCGGAGAGGGCATCGACCGAGTCGTTGAAGTCCAGCTTGGTGACGTTGCCCAGCATCAGCAGGCCCACATACATCAGGGCCGGTGCGGTGGCGTAGGCTGGTACCAGATAGCTCAGCGGGGAGAGGAAGATCATCAGCAGGAAGAGCACGCCGACCAGGGTGGCGGTCAGACCTGTCTTGCCGCCGGCAGCGGTCCCTGCGGCGGATTCGATGTAGACGGCTGCCGGAGCACCACCTACCATGCCCGCCACCATGCTGCTGACGGAGTCCGCAGTCAGGGCCTTGCCACCGCTGATGATGTGACCACGCTCGTTGATGAGGCCAGCCTGACCGGCCACGGCACGGATGGTGCCGGTGGCGTCAAACACGGCGGTCATCACCAGCGCCAACACGGTCGGAATCACCACCGGATTGAGGGCGCCCAGCAGATCCATGCTGCCCACCAGGGAGCCATTCTCGCCACTCAGGCTCGGCATGGCGAAGAAGCCCTGCCAGGTCACTTTCGGATCGAAGATAAGGCCGAGGATGGAGATGGCGATGATCACCATCAGGATACCGCCCGGCACCTTGCGGCGCTCCAGGCCGAAGATGGCAGCCAGACCCAGCACCGTCATGATGACCGGGAAGGCGGTGATCTCGCCGAGCTGCACCGGCAGGCCAGCCCCTTCATTCTTGATCACCATGCCGACCCCGTTGGTGGCGATCAGCAGCAGGAACAGGCCGATACCGATGCCGGTACCGTGGGCGATGCCGGAGGGGAGGTTGTCCAGGATCCACTGGCGCACGCCGGTGACGCTGATCAGGGTGAACAGCACCCCCATCAGGAAGATGGCGCCCAGCGCGACCGGAATGCTCAGCCCCTGACCCAGCACCAGGCTGAAGGCGGTAAAGGCGGTGAGAGAGATGGCACAACCGATGGCCATCGGCAGCTTGGCCCAGAGCCCCATCAGCAGTGAGCCGAAGGCGGCGATCAGACAGGTCGCCACAAACACCGGGCCCTGCTCAAAACCGGCTGCGCCCAGCATGTTCGGCACGACGATGATGCTGTAGACCATCGCCAGGAAGGTGGTCAACCCGGCCAGCAGCTCCTGTCGCACCGTGCTGCCACGCTGGCTGATGGAGAAATAGGAATCCAGAAACCCGCCATTGCCGGCGCGGGCCGTCGTTTGTTGCGTTGCCATAGTTCATCCTGAAAGTGTGAAGGAAATCGTTTGCTTGCTGGCGCGCAAAATAGCAAGAATTTGGCGAGATTGCAGCGGATAAGCCTCCATTTCCCCGAAGTTTTTCATAAAAGGGCTCGTTGGAGGCCTCATTTTCCATGAGAGCGGCCCATCCCAAGCTTCTACACTCTTAGCTAGCCACGTTCCCATCTACCGGAGAGAAGCCCATGCACACAGGCAACCTGCTTGGCCAGATCCCCTCCCCCCTGCCCAGTGAAGTGTTCGCGGATCTGGTCAGCACCAACAATGTTCGTATCGAGCGCATTCTCTCCCAGGGACAGCAGACCCCTACCGGAGAGTGGTTCGATCAGGATGAACACGAATGGGTATTGCTGGTGCAGGGAGAGGCCATCCTGGTCTTCATCACACCGGATACCGGGGTACAGGAACGCGTCCATCTGGGGCCGGGGGATTACATCAACATCCCGGCGCACCTTCAGCACAGGGTGGAGTGGACCCATCCGACCGAGACAACCATCTGGCTCTGCGTCTATTACTAGCAAGCTCACGGCTCAAGAAGGCAATGCTTCTGCTGCGAATATCGAAGAGGAGACCGTGGAGACGAAAAAAAGCCCAGTCTTTCGACTGGGCTTCTTGTTAGTGGCATAACGGACGCAGAGACGGATAAAGTCCGGCTCAAGCACAAGGGACAACAGAGCAGGATCGAGTTGTCAGTGGCAAGTCGCAGCCCTGGTGGTTGCCTCTTGTTTCCTGAGATCTTATCCAGACGTCAGAAAGCAAAAAGGCCTTCCCGATAGGGAAGGCCTTTCAATTTAGTGGCGGAGCGGACGGGACTCGA
>NZ_MKUI01000031.1:0-73169 GCF_001898585.1 Aeromonas sp. 62-46
TCGAAAGTCAAGCGGTTGTTTTCGCTTTTCTTTCGGCGCTGGCTTCACAAGGAAGCGAGCTCATCAGTTCGGCGTGGTCCGCCGTGCTGGTAGGGGCGCATTATAGGGAGCCGCGCCGTGATGACAAGGGCTATTTTGCGAAAAATAGTCCTTTTTACCGATTTGTGGCTCGAACGCCTACTTATCAAACAAAAAGCCCTGCTTACGCAGGGCTCTGGCCGCTCTAAATGACGTCACTGTTACTTTTTTGACCAAAACTCACGGGCAAAGCCGCGCACCTTGTCCCAGTCGGTGAATTCCAGATCCTTGCTGGTATCCGTGCTGCCCCCGGTGATCTTCATGATCAACTGGATGATGCGGGTCTGCCACCAGTTGTAACGGGAGTACTGCAATGCCCCGGCAAACACCCCCAGAGTTTTGGGCTTCCAGGGAGAGAGGCGCAGAAACTTCTTCATGTAGGCGTTGGTCTGCGGCGTCTGCTTCTCGGGCTTGCGTGCCGTCAGGTTCACGCAGAAGAACGCCGCATTGGCTACTTCCAGCTGTTCATGATGTGCGTGTATGAAGCTGAGCAGGCTGGGGTGGAAGTTACCGTAGCGAATGGAAGCGCCAATCAACACCTTGGCATACTTGCTGAGGTTGCACATGGGCAGGGTGTGCAGGTCGTGCATCACCACTTCGCATCCTGATATTTCCTCCAGCATGACATCCACGATTTTCCGCGTTTGCCCGTCCCGGGAAGAATAAAGCACCAAAATCTTGTCCATACCAACCTCAACTACGCCAGAATGCAGGAGTAAACAGTACCAGAAGTGTGAAGATTTCCAATCGACCAAACAACATGGCCACGATTAATATCCACTGTGCAGTGGCCGAGATATTGCCGAAGTTGGCCGACACCTCCCCCAGACCCGGCCCCACGTTGGTGAATGCCGCAGCCACGGCGGAGAAGGCCGTCACTTCGTTCAGCCCCGTCATCAGCAGCAACAGCATGAAGATGAAGAACAGAATGATGTAGGTGGCAAAGTAGCCCCAGACCGCTTCCACGATCCGTTCCGGTACGGCGCGGCGTCCCAGCTTCAGGGTGTAAATGGCCCGCGGATGCACCAGCCGTTTGAGTTCACGCATCCCCTGCAGGAACAGGATCATGAAACGCATCACCTTGATGCCCCCCCCAGTACTGCCGGCACAACAGCCGATGAAGGCAGAGAACATCAACAGCATGGGCAGGAAGGAGGGCCAATCCGCATAGCTGGTGGTGCTGTACCCCGTGGTCGTGCCCAGAGACACCGCCTGGAACAGGCCATGGTTGAGTGCATCCTGCCAGGTATCGTAGTGGCCGTGGAACAGCAGAGAGACGAAACAGATCAGCACCAGCACGCACTGGATGCTCAGAAACACCTTGAGCTCGGAGTCACGCAGATAACTGCTCACGCGCACCGGCTTGTGGGCAAACACCATGAAGTGAAGTGCGAAGTTGACGCTCGCCAGCAACAGGAACACCACTGTGATCAGGTTGATGGCCGGGCTGTCGAAGAATCCGATGCTGGCGTCGTGGGTCGAGAACCCCCCCACAGACAAGGTGGAGAAGGAGTGGCAGATGGCATCGAACAACGTCATTCCCGCCATCCAGTACGCGAGAGCGCAGAGAGAGGTCAGCAACAGATAGATGAACCAGAGCGCCTTGGCCGTCTCGGCGATGCGCGGGGTCACCTTGTTGTCCTTGACGGGCCCCGGGATCTCGGCGCGATAGAGCTGCATGCCCCCGATACCCAGCAGTGGTAGCACGGCCACCGCCAGCACGATGATCCCCATGCCACCAAGCCATTGCAGCAGCTGGCGATAGAACAGAAACGCCTTGGGCAGATTGTCCAGCCCGGTCAGCACCGTTGCACCCGTGGTGGTCAGGCCGGAAAACGACTCGAAAAATGCCTCCGAGACCGACATGTCAGGCGTGTCGCTGATGATGAAGGGGACGGCACCCACGCTCCCCAGCACCACCCAGAACAGCACCACGATGAGGAAGCCTTCCTTGGACCTGAGTTCCTTTTTCTGATGGCGGTTGGGAAACCAGAGCAGGAGGCCGAGCAGGAGGGCTATGACGAAGGAGTTGACGAACTCGGTACCACCGCCATCACGATACCCAAAAGCGACCATCGCGGGCAGCAGCATGGTCGAGCTGAACAGGGCAACCAGCAGACCGACGATACGAATGATGCTCAGAATCTGCATTCCGGCTCCCTCTTCAGACTAAAAGAGCGATGGATTCTAGCCATCTAAGGGACGAAGGGATACCCGACCCTGGGTCCGGTCGGTCAATTCCTGTGCGATACGGGCCCAGAGCGCAGACTCCCACGCTACCTGAAGGGTGACGCTGGCACCATAATCGGCCACCAGCAACTGCCCTTGATGGGCAGAGATGAGGGACTCCACGGCCCCCATGTCGGTGTAGTCACACTGGATCACGGAAGAGGTCAGCTGACGCTTGATACAGGTTTCAAGTTGCTTGAGTGCTGCCCCCACACCACCACCATAGGCCTTGACTAGGCCACCGGTCCCCAGCAGCACGCCACCGTAATAGCGCACCACCACGGCGGCGACTTCACCCAGACCAGCCCCCATCAACTGGGCCAGCATGGGCTTGCCCGCCGTGCCCGAGGGTTCGCCATCATCACTGAAACCATAAACCTGGCTGTCTTGGGGGGCGCCGGCGACAAAAGCCCAGCAGTGATGCCGGGCTCCCGGGTGTTGCTGTTTGATCTCGTCTATCCAGGCCTTGGCGGCCTCGACGGTCGGAGTGTGGGCAATATAGGTAATGAAGCGGCTCTTCTTGATCTCTTCGCTCACCTCCAGTGGGGCTGCCGGTATGGGGTAATCCGTCGCCATCAGAGCCCTGCTTGTCTGGTCAGGTTCTCCACCCCGTTGGCATGCAGCACCACGTTGTCCTCGATGCGAATGCCACCATAGGGACGCAGCGCCTCCACCTTGTTCCAGTTGACCCGCTTGCCCTGCTCACCCTGGCGCAGCGGCTCCAGCAGGCTGTCGATGAAGTAGAGGCCGGGCTCTATGGTGAAGACCTGACCCACTTCGATCACCCGGGTGCAGCGCAGATAGGGGAACTGCTCGGGGGCCGCCAGGTGGGTGCCGCGCTCATCCTGCATGAAGCCGCCGGCATCGTGTACCTGCAGGCCGAGGAAGTGGCCGAGACCGTGGGGGAAGAAGACATTGGTCACCCCGGTATGGATCATCTCGTCCACCGACATGTCTACCAGTTCGGTGGCTTGCAGCAGGCGCGCCAGCCTGTGGTGCATCTGCAGGTGCAGCTCGCTGTAGCGGCGGCCCGGCTTGATCTCGTCGATGATCTCCTGTTGCTGTGCATCCAGCGCAGCAATCAGATCGGCGAACTCACCGCGGCGCCAGGCCCAAGTCCGGGTAATGTCGGAGGCATAACCGTGCACGTCCACTCCGGCATCGATGAGGAAGGAGTACCGCTCCGCATCGGGCACCCGCTGGGTGGAGAGATGGGTGTAGTGCAGGATGGCCGCATTGCGGTTGATGGCAACAATGTTGCCGTAGGGCGCCTCATTGGCCCCCTGTCCAACCGCCTTCATGTAGGCCAGGTTGATCTCGAACTCGCTCGCCCCCGCCATGAAGGAGTCCTTGGCCGCGATGTGGCCGCGCACGCCGATGCGGTTGGCATCGCGAAGACATTCCAGCTCATAGGGGGTCTTGTAGGCACGGTGGTAGTGCAGGTAGTTGAGGACCGCCTCCGGATTGGGCTGGCCCAGTCCCAGCAGCTCGGCCACTTCCAGATGGCCGCCCAGATAGGCCCACTCCTGCTTGTTGGCCGGCAGGTGATCGGCAACCTGCTCCGGGCGAGTCAGGAAGCGAATGTCGAAGAAGTCGACCCAGAAGGCGTTGGGCAGCTCCGCCACCTTGTGCCAGAAGTCCACCGGCCGGTAGAACAGCAGCACCGGCTTGCTCACACCATCCACCAGCAACCAGCAGTGAGGGTTGTCCAGCACCGGCAGCCAGGCCTTGAACTGGGGATTCACCTTGAAGGGATAATCCTGGTCATCGAGGAAGATACGATGAGTCTGGCCGGAGTGGATAGCGAGACCGCCAAGACCCTGTTGTTGCAGGATGTCGCGGGTACGCTGCTGAAGGGTGTCGAGATGCTGGGCAAAAAGTTGGCTGTAACTGCTCATGGCGTCCTGCTCCGGGCGAATGTGACTTCAGCATAACATCAAGCGAATCAAGGCTCGAGCCACCCGGCTTTCGCTTCGTGAGGTAACGCATAGGTTACAGGCTTTTTGTTATGAAGATAAAACAGACAATTAACAAACAAAGAACAATTCAATACACTGCCCACAGACAGTAGATATCAGCCGTCAGGAACGACTCATGCAAAACCTTTGTCTGTGGACACCGGATCAGGACAGGATGCAGCACTCCAACCTCCACCAGTTCATGGCCGAGGTCAATCACTTCCATGGCCTGCAACTGCGCAGCTATACCGACCTGTATCAATGGTCGGTGGAGAAGACTACCCGCTTCTGGCCCCTGGTGTGGCAGCACTGCGGTGTCAAGGGCGAGCTTGGCAACATTGTGGCGGAGAACCGCCAGGATATGCAGCGCGCCCGCTGGTTCCCCGACAGCCAGCTCAACTTCGCCGAGAACCTGCTGCGCCGTCAGGATGAGAGCCCGGCCATCATCTCCCGCATCGAAGGGGGCCCAAGCCGGACCCTGAGCTGGCATGAGCTGGCAGATCAGGTCGCCCGCCTGGCCCAGTGGCTTCGCAGCCAGGGCATAGGCCGGGGTGATGTGGTCGCAGCCTACCTGCCCAATATCCCGGAAACCGTGGTGGCCATGCTGGCAACCACCAGCCTCGGCGCGATCTGGACCTCCACCAGTCCCGATTTTGGCGAGGCCAGCGTGGTGGAGCGCTTCGGCCAGACCCGTCCCAGGGTGCTGTTCGCGGTGGATGGCTACCGCTACGGCGGCAAGGCCATCGACATTCAGGACAAGGTGGCCAGCGTCGTCGGTCAGCTCGACAGCCTAGAGCAGACGGTGATGATCCCCCTGCTCGGCAACCCGCTGCAGCTTGGTCACAACTGGCAGCAATTGCTGGCGAGCCAGCCGGACGCCAGCCTCCAGTTCGAACCCATGGCTTTCAACGATCCGCTCTACATCCTCTACTCCTCCGGCACCACCGGCAAACCCAAGTGCATCGTGCACGGCATTGGCGGCACCCTGCTGCAACACCTGAAAGAGCACCAGTTGCACTGCGACATCAAGCCGGGGGAACGCATCTTCTACTTCACCACCTGTGGCTGGATGATGTGGAACTGGCTGGTGAGCGCCCTCGCCTCCGGCGCCACCCTGGTGCTCTACGATGGTTCCCCCTTCTACCCGGATGGCAACGTGCTGTGGGATCTGGCACGGGACGAAGAGGTCGCCCTGTTCGGCACCTCGGCCAAGTATCTCGATGCGCTGCACAAGCAGGGTTATGCCCCCATCAAGACCCACGACTTGCCGCACTTGCGGCTGATCTGCAGCACCGGCTCCGTGCTGTCGCCGGAGGGGTTTGACTACGTTTACCAGCAGATAAAGCAGGATGTGCAGCTCAGCTCCATCTCTGGCGGCACCGACATCTGCTCCTGCTTCGTCATCGGCAACCCCTTGAGTCCCGTCTATCGCGGCGAGAGCCAGGGGCGCGGCCTTGGTCTCGCGGTGCAGGTGTTCAACGAGGCGGGCCAGCCGGTGCTGGGGGAAAAGGGCGAGTTGGTCTGCACCAAGCCTTTCCCGGCCCAGCCCATCTACTTCTGGGGGGACGAGAACGGTGACAAATACCACGCCGCCTACTTCGAGCGGTTCGACAACATCTGGTGCCACGGGGACTGGATCGAGCTGACCCCGACCGGCGGCATCCTGTTCTACGGCCGCTCCGACGCGACCCTCAACCCGGGCGGCGTGCGCATCGGCACCAGCGAGATCTACCGCTATGTGGAACAACTCGACGAGGTGGAAGAGAGCATCGTCATCGGCCAGCAATGGAAACAGGACGAGCGGGTGGTGCTGTTCGTCAAGCTCAAGGCGGGTTGCAAGCTGGACGGCGGACTGCGTGAGCGGATTTGCCAGCAGATCAAGCGGCACTGCACCGCCCGTCATGTGCCTGCCCGCATCCTGCAGGTGGATGCCATCCCCCGCACCAAGTCCGGCAAGATAGTGGAGCTGGCGGTGCGGGAAGTGGTGCACAACCGCCCCGTCAACAACACCCACGCCCTCGCCGATCCCGAGGTCTTGAACCAGTATCGCAACCGGCCGGAACTGGCCAGTTGATACCACGCTCATCTCCATCGGAGGCGCCGCAAGGCGCCTCTTTTTTGCCCGTTTTGTGATGAAGAGCTTTTACTCGATAACTGTTAAACAAATGTTTTAAATAGGTGTTGAAAATGTCTCCTTTTGGATCAATAGTGAGCCTCGCCCCCTGCTGGGGATAAAGGAGCACCATTCCCCACAGAGTGGGAACAAGGAGACACTCTCATGATCTACCAAGGCGAAACCCTGACGGTCAGCTACCTCGAAGACGGCATTGCCGAGCTGAGGTTCGATGCCCCGGGTTCAGTCAACAAGCTGGATCGCGCTACCCTGCTCTCCCTGAGCGAAGCGATCGCCGCATTACAGCAACAAGCCGATTTGAAGGGTCTGATCCTCACCTCCGGCAAAGACGCTTTCATCGTCGGCGCCGACATCACCGAATTCCTGGAACTGTTCGATCTGCCGCAAGAAGACCTGCTCGGCTGGCTGAAGAAGGCCAACGACATCTTCAGCGCCATCGAAGATCTGCCGGTGCCCACCCTCTCCGCCATCAAAGGTCACGCCCTGGGTGGCGGCTGCGAGACGATACTCTCCACCGATTTCCGCCTGGCTGATACCACAGCCAAAATCGGCCTGCCCGAGACCAAACTCGGCATCATGCCGGGCTTTGGCGGCACCGTCCGTCTTCCGCGGGTGATCGGGGCCGACAACGCGCTGGAGTGGATCACCACCGGCAAGGATTACCGTGCCGATGACGCCCTCAAGGTGGGTGCCATCGATGCCGTTGTCGCCCCGGACGCGCTGCAGAGCGCTGCGCTGCAGATGATCAAGGACGCGATCAAAGGCAAGCTGGACTGGCAGGGCCGCCGCGCCGCCAAGAAAGCCCCGCTGCGCCTCTCCAAACTGGAAGCCATGATGAGCTTCACCACCGCCGCCGGCATGGTTGCCGCCGTGGCGGGCAAACACTATCCGGCCCCCATGGCCGCTGTGAAGACGGTGGAAGCCGCCGCCGGCATGGGCCGTGACGAGGCGCTGGCCGCCGAGGCCGCCACCTTCATCAAGCTGGCGAAAACCGACGTGGCCAAGGCGCTGGTCGGTATCTTCCTCAACGATCAACACATCAAGGCGCTGGCCAAGAAGGCCGCCAAGCAGGCAAACAAGGCCACCGGCCATGCCGCCGTGCTGGGTGCCGGCATCATGGGGGGCGGCATCGCCTACCAGTCTGCCAGCAAAGGCATCCCGGCGGTGATGAAGGACATCAACGAGAAGGCGCTGGCACTTGGCATGAATGAGGCCACCAAGCTGCTCAACGGCCAGCTCGAGCGCGGTCGCATCGACGGCATCAAGATGGGCCAGGTGCTCTCCGCCATCACGCCGACCCTGAGCTATGACAACGTCAAGCATGTGGACGTGGTGGTCGAAGCCGTGGTCGAGAACCCGAAAGTGAAGGCGGCCGTGCTGAGTGAAGTGGAAGGCGTGATCGGCGAAGACGCCGTGCTCGCCAGCAACACCTCCACCATCCCCATCTCCCTGCTGGCCAAGGGACTGAAGCGCCCCGAGAATTTCTGCGGCATGCACTTCTTCAACCCGGTGCACCGCATGCCACTGGTGGAGATCATCCGCGGCGAGCAAACTTCCGATGAAACCATCAACCGCGTGGTGGCCTACGCCGCCGCCATGGGCAAGTCCCCGGTCGTGGTCAATGACTGCCCCGGCTTCTTCGTGAACCGCGTGCTGTTCCCCTACTTCTTCGGCTTCAACAAGCTGGTCGCCGATGGCGCCGACTTCGCCGCCGTCGACAAGGTGATGGAGAAGGAGTTCGGCTGGCCCATGGGCCCTGCCTACCTGCTGGATGTGGTCGGCATCGACACCGGCCACCACGCCGGTGACGTGATGGCGCAAGGCTTCCCGGCGCGCATGAGCAAGGAAGGTCGTACCGCCATCGACGTAATGTATGACGCCAGCCGCTTCGGTCAGAAGAACGGCAAGGGCTTCTACGCCTACGAGCAGGACAAGAAGGGCAAGCCGAAGAAGGTGGCCGACGCAGCCAGCTACGAGCTGCTGGCCCCCATCGCCAAGCCGAAGCAGGACTTTGACAAGGAAGCCATTATCGCTCGCATGATGATCCCGATGATCAACGAGGTGGTGCTCTGCCTGGAAGAGGGCATTGTCGCCACGCCAGCCGAAGCCGACATCGCGCTGGTCTACGGTCTGGGCTTCCCTCCCTTCCGCGGCGGCGTGTTCCGCTATCTGGACACCATAGGTCTGGATCGCTACGTGGCCATGGCCGACCAGTATGCCGACTTGGGCCCGCTCTACCGCGTCAGCGACCGCTTGCGTGAGATGGCCGCCCAGGGCAAAACCTTCTACTGATTGCGGAAAGGAGATCCATTCATGAAAGACGTAGTCATTGTCGACTGTATCCGGACCCCGATGGGCCGGTCCAAGGGCGGCGCCTTCCGCAACGTGCGTGCAGAAGACTTGTCCGCGCACCTGATGAAATCCATCCTGCTGCGCAACCCCAACCTCGACCCGAACGAGATCGAGGATATCTACTGGGGCTGCGTGCAGCAGACCCTGGAGCAGGGCTTCAACATCGCCCGCAACGCCGCCCTGCTGGCCGGCATTCCCAAGCAGGTGGGGGCGGTCACCGTCAACCGCCTGTGCGGCTCCAGTATGCAGGCGCTGCACGATGCCTCTCGCGCCATTCAGGTAGGTGATGGGGATATCTTCATCATCGGCGGCGTCGAGCACATGGGCCACGTGCCCATGAGCCACGGGGTGGACTTTCACCCCGGCATGGCCAAGTCGGTGGCGAAAGCCTCCGGCATGATGGGGCTGACCGCCGAGATGCTCGGCAAGCTGCACGGCATCAGCCGTCAACAGCAGGACGAGTTTGCCGCCCGCTCCCACCGCCGTGCCCACGCCGCCACCGTGGAAGGGCGTTTTGCCAAGGAGATCGTCGGGCTGGAAGGGCACGACGCCAGCGGCGCCCGCTTCTTCTACGACTATGACGAGGTGATCCGCCCCGAGACCACGGTCGATACGCTGAGCCAGCTGCGCCCGGTGTTCGACCCGGTCAACGGTACCGTCACCGCCGGCACCTCCTCGGCCCTGTCCGATGGCGCCGCCGCCATGCTGGTGATGAGTGCGGATCGCGCCAAGGCCCTCGGCCTCACGCCCCGCGCCAGGGTGCGCGCCATGGCCATCGCCGGCTGTGACGCCGCCATCATGGGTTACGGCCCGGTGCCGGCCACCCAGAAAGCGCTCAAGCGAGCCGGGCTGACCGTCGGCGACATCGACCTCTTCGAGCTGAACGAGGCGTTTGCCGCCCAGTCCCTCCCCTGCGTGAAGGATCTGGGTCTGCAAGACCTGGTGGATGAGAAGGTGAACCTCAACGGTGGCGCCATCGCCCTGGGTCACCCGCTCGGCTGCTCCGGTGCCCGCATCTCCACCACCCTGATCAACCTGATGGAAGAGAAGGACGCCACCCTGGGAGTCGCCACCATGTGCATCGGCCTGGGTCAGGGCATCGCCACCGTGTTCGAACGGGTGTAAGTGAATCGCCCCTGACTGCTCACCGGTCAGGGACGCCGCCTCGGGGCGGCAACAACAGACAGAAGGCGGCCCTGCTTCCCGGCACAGCGGCCCCATCACGAATACCGGGTCGGCCTGCCGACCCTGCTGTCGAGTCTGTGGAACGCGCCACACGGGGTGCGCTCCTGCCGTCGGAATCTGCGTGTTGGCCGGCCCGTTTGGGTCGGCCTTTTTTATTCTTTTCCCGCGATCGGGGCCAATCCTGAGGCTATATTGCCCATAACTTCACATTAGAGGGGGGGCTTGCTTGCTTTTTGCTCCCCCGACAGGTTCAATCTGCACAAAAAAATGGGTGGATGCACATACATATGTCAACGAGCAAACAACTGCTTATCGTCGACGACGATCGGGAGATCCGCGAGCTGCTCAACGAGTACCTGACCCGGGCCGGTTTCGAGGTACTGACCGCTGCTGAAGGGAACGAGATGCGCCAACAACTGGCCCAGCACAGCCCGGACCTCATCATTCTGGACATCATGATGCCCGGCGACGACGGCTTTACCCTCTGCCAGCAGATCCGCCGCGACTCCCAGGTACCCATCATCATGCTGACCGCCGCCTCCGACGAGGCTGACCGGGTAATTGGGCTGGAACTTGGCGCCGACGACTACATCGCCAAGCCGTTCAGCCCGCGCGAACTGCAGGCCCGCATCAAGGCGCTGCTGCGCCGCGCCGAATTCCGCCAGCCGGAGAAAGAGAAGGAACCGAGCCGTCGGCTGCGCTTCGCCGAGTGGACCCTGGACACCCTGAGCCACCAGCTGACCCACGAAGATGGCAGCCTGCTGGATCTCTCCGGCAGCGATGCCCTGCTGCTCGGCATGTTCCTGCAACAGCCCGGCGTGGTCCTGGACCGGGATACCATCTCGGACGCCACCCGCGGTCGCGAGAGCCTGCCGATGGAGCGCGGCATCGATGTGCAGATCAGCCGCCTGCGCCAGAAGCTGGGTGACAACGGCAAGAGCCCGCGCATCATCAAGACCATTCGCGGCAGCGGCTACATGCTGATCGCCGAAGTCCACGAGATCCCGTAACAGACAGACGCTACGGCGAGACCTTGAACGGGCAGAAGAGAGACCCATGACGGGGCAACGGCAAGGCACAGAGGTAAGCACCCCATGCTGATCGACAAGAGACACACGCTGCCATGACGGGGCAGAAGTTCTGGCGGGCCCTGGTGCCCCGCTCCCTGCTGTCGCGGATGCTGCTGCTGTTGCTGCTCGCCATCCTGCTCTCCCAGACCATCCTCACTGGCATCTGGATGCAGCAGATCCAGAAGCGGGAGCTGGAGGGCATGCTCAGCACCACCCGCAACCTGGCGCTGTCGGCGGCTTCCACCGTCAACTTCTTCAAGTCCCTGCCCCTGCAATACCGCCACATTGCCCTGGATCAGCTGCGCAACATGGGGGGCAGCCGCTTCTTCGTCTCCCTGAACGAGGAAGAGATCCACATCAGCGCCATCCCCGACAGCGAGCGCAAGACGCTGGTGCTCAAAGAGGTGCAGGAGGTGCTCAGCCGCAAACTCTCCGACGCCATGGCGATCAAGGTGGACTTCTCCCACCCCGAGGAGCTGCACGTCTTCAACAACGACACCCTGCTGGCGGATCTCCCCTCCTCCTGGGCCCGCTACACACTGTCGCTGGAGCCCATCAATCCGCCGGTGCTGGTGACCCAGATCGAGATAGAACCGGGGGAGTGGCTCTATCTGGCGGCCCTGCTGCCCGCCCCCTACATGACGCTGGATGACACCGTGATGCCGAGCAACCAGGTGCGTTTCATCGCCCTGATGACGGTCTTCCTCTGCTTCTTCACCTTCATGCTGGTGCGCTGGCAGACCCGCCCCCTGCGTCGCCTCGCCAAGGCGGCGGTCAACCTCGGCAAGGACATCGACCAACCGTCCCTCAAAGAGGAGGGTGCCTCCGAAATCGTGGCGGCGACCCGCGCCTTCAACATCATGCAGCAGCGCATTCGCCGCTTCATCGACGATCGGGAGCGCCTCTTCAGCTCCATCTCCCACGACCTCAAGACCCCCATCACCCGGCTGCGACTGCGGGTCGAACTGCTGGACGACGAGGTGCAGATCGCCAAGTTCAACAAGGACCTGGACGAGCTGGAGCTGATGGTCAAAGGGGCGCTGCAGACGGTCAAAGAGACGGACATTCACGAGAACCTCGAGCAGATCGACGTCAACGCCCTGCTGGAGCAGATGGCGGAGGCCATGAACCTGCACGAGGATCTGCTCACCATCGAGGGCCACTGCAAGTGGCCCTATCGCGGCAAGCTGCTGGCCCTCAAGCGCTGCATCGGCAACCTGGTGGACAACGGCATCAAGTACGGCCAGAAGGTGCGCATCATCATCATGGATGACGAGGAGATGCTGATCCTCTTCATCATGGACGAGGGGCCCGGTCTGCCGGACGATCAGTTCGAGCGCATCTTCGAGCCCTACTACCGCCTCAGCACCGATGCCGCTGGCACCGGGCTGGGCCTTGGCATCGCCCGCAACATAGCCCACGCCCACGGCGGCGACCTGGTGCTGGAAAATCGCCCCCAGGGCGGCCTGCAGGCCACCCTCTCCCTACCAAGGCAGTAATGTATGAAGTGGTTGTCTTTTTCTGTCATCGCCCTGCTCTCCCTGCCCGTTTGTGCCTCCCAGGTGGAGGTATTGCACTGGTGGACCTCCGGCGGCGAGGCCAGGGCCGTGGAAGTGCTCAAGTCCGAGTGGGCCGAACAGGGCAACCAGTGGAACGACTTCGCGGTACAGGGGGGGGGCGGCAAGAGCGCCATGACGGTGCTCAAGAGCCGGGCCCTGGCGGCAAACCCGCCGGAGGCAGCCCACCTCAAGGGGTTCGAGCTGCACGAGTGGGGCAGCCTGGGCTTTCTGCGCGATCTCACCCCCATGGCCGAGCACCTCGGCTGGTACCCTCAGCTGCCCCCCATGGTGCGCGACACACTCAGCCAGAACGGCGCCCTGATGGCGGTCCCCACCGGCATCCACCGGGTCAACTGGCTGTGGCTCAACCGCAAGGTATTCGAGCAACAGGGGCTCAAGCCCCCCACCGACTGGGCCCAATTCGTGGCGGTGGCGGACAAGCTCAAGGAGAAGGGCATCACCCCCCTCGCCATCGGTAACGAACCCTGGCAGATCGCGGTGCTGTTCGAAACGGTGGCCCTCGGCGAAGGGGGCAAGACCTTTTATCGCAAGGCCTTCCTCGAACAGGACAGCGCCACCCTGACCGGCCCCGACATGGTGCGGGTGCTGACCCGCTTCCAGCAGTTGCGCGCTTATGTGCCCGAGAAATACGCTGGCCTGAAATGGCACCAGGCCACCAACCTGCTGGAGAGCGGCGGCGCCGCCATGCAGGTGATGGGGGACTGGGTGAAGGGAGAGCTGAGTGCAGGCAACTACCGCCCCGGCGAGGATATCGAGTGCTTGCCAAGCCCGGGCAGCCAGGGGCTGTTCAGCTACAACCTCGACTCCATCGCCATGTTCAAGCAGCGGGATCCCGCCCAGTTGCAGGCCCAGGGCGAGCTGGCCAGGCTGTTGATGACACCGCGCTTCCAGGAAGCGTTCAACCGGGTGAAGGGCTCCATCCCGGCACTCATCAAGCCGGACATGAGCAAGTTCGATCGCTGCGCCATCCGCTCCTATCAGGACTTCCTCCACGCCGAGCAACAGGATAACCTGCTGCCCAGCATGGCGGAGGGGATGGCGGTGCCCACCAACATGCGCCAGGGGATCATGGATGTGCTGAGCAGCTTCTTCAACGACGCCAGGGCCAACCCCGAGCAGACGGCACAGCAGCTGGAGCGCGCCATGCGCTCGACCCGTTCAGGCGCGGAGCAGAAATGACAAAGGCGGACATCGTCCGCCTTTGAGTGCCGAGAGCCAGGCTCTCAGGAGGGATCGTTCTCGTCCTCATCCTCGTCGTAGTAGTCACTGAGCTCGATCCAGAGCCCCAGGCCTATCATCACCATGGAGCCGAACCAGGTACCGGTATTACCGATCGGGCTGCCCAGCACTATCATGGCGAACGACAAGAACCCCATGCCTGCGTAGGCTTGCAATCTGCCGTAGGAGACCTGCATATTCACACCTCCTTGTTGAATATGGTTCAATTTTTATATTACTCATCGAGCGAAGCCTGGGTAGAGCTGGTTCACATTTTGGTAGCATATGCTGCATAACCGCCCCGTGGTTTGATTATTTTTTCGCCGTGAGTATCATTGCTGGCCGAATTGGTTGAAGGTTGATTATTGATGAGTGCTTTATTCTGCGACGCAACGCACGAGTTGGACGCAATCGGGCTTCGTTGCCCCGAACCCGTGATGATGGTTCGCAAGAAAGTGCGGCTGATGGCGGATGGGGAGACCCTGCTGGTCAGCGCCGACGACCCCTCCACCACCCGTGACATTCCCAGCTTCTGCCGCTTCATGGACCATACCCTGGTCGCCAGCGAGACTGAGCAGGCCCCTTACCGCTACCTGATCCGCAAGGGTCAATAACCCTGTACCGGAGCAAACATGACAAGCATTACCCGTATCGGGACCACCCAGCGCTGGTCTGATGTGGTCATCCACAACGGCACCCTCTACGTGGTGGAAGTGCCCGCCACCGAGACCGCCGACATCCACCAGCAGACCCGTGAAGTGCTGGAAAGCCTGCAGCGTCTGCTGGAAGCAAACGGTTCCGGCGTCGACAGGATCCTGATGGCCAACATCTATCTCAAGGACATTGAAGACATCGCCGCCTTCAACGCGCAGTGGGATGCCTGGATCCCGGCCGGCACAGCCCCGGTCCGCGCCTGCGTGCAGGCCCGTCTGGCCCACGAAGGCTACAGGGTAGAAGTGCAGCTCACAGCCGCTGTCTAAGCAAAACGGGATGTCTGGCTCCCCTGATGCCGACACAGCCCCCGAGCGCGCCTGTGTACAGGCCCGTCTGGCCCACGAGGGCTACAAGGTGGAAGTGCAGCTGACCGCGGCTATCTAATAGGCAGTTATCCCCCTCATTCCCGCCCCTTCTCCCACAAGGGGAGAAGGGAGCAAAGAACAAGGCGCCACTGCCCACAACGCCGGATAGCAAAAGGCCCCGCCATCACTGGCGGGGCCTTTTTCATGACTGCAACGCAGGCCGCTTAGGCGGTCGGGGTCAGGGTGATGGTTACCCGACGGTTCTGGGCCTTGCCTTCGGCGGTGCTGTTGCTGGCCACCGGCTGATCCGGGCCCACACCGCTGATGGCGATGCGGCTGCCGGACACGCCCTGGCCGATCAGCTGGGCGGCGACGGCATCGGCGCGATCCCGGGAGAGCTTCATGTTCAGCTCGCGGGAGCCGGTGCTATCGGTGTGACCGACCACGTTCAGACGGGTCTTGTCGAACTCGGCAACCACCAGGGCCACGCCGGACAGGGTGTTGGCACCGGCGGCTTTCAGCTGGGCGCTGGAGCTGTCGAAGGTGACGTTGTTCGGCATGTTGAGGATCAGCTGATCACCGTTGCGGGTCACGCTGACGCCGGTGCCTTGCAGCTTCTCGCGCAGCTTGGCTTCCTGCACATCCATGTAGTAACCGATACCACCACCCAGGGCCGCACCGGCGGCGACGCCAGTCAGGATGCCCTTTTTGCGGTCGCCCTTGCTGGAGGAGAGCGCCCCCACGGCTGCGCCGGTCGCCGCACCCGCCAACGCGCCCCAGGCGCCCTTGGAGGTCTGGGATTCACCGGTATAGGGGTTGGTGGTACAGCCAGTGATGGCGACGGTCAGGGCAAGTGCAGGAACCAGTTTCTTGAAATGCATGAAAAAACCTCTGAAAAAGAACGACTCTAGCCGATAGCCGCGCATTCTAACCCAGAGAGGCGCCAGAGTGTGACGCGCGCATTGCGAAGATGGGCAGGGGGGCAACATGCCCCCCTGCCCCTAGCGACTTACCCGGTGCAGGCCCCTCTTCGGACGAGCCCGCATCAATATTTGATATCCCGGGCCTTGTCTCGCCCCTCCTGCTTGTTGTCACGATGCTCCTGGCGGCAGTCGGCATTGCCCACCACCCCCTCACGACACTCCTGTTTCGCGTCACGGGACTCCTGACGGGTATCCTGACGCACATCGCGGGCGTCACGGCGCTCCTGGGCCTGCTTGGTGGCCTGTGCAGGCAGGGCGGCCAGCAAGGCGGTGGCGGCAAGCAGCGCCAATACAGACTTCTTCATGATGGCTCCTTCGCCAGACAACCTGAACCGGTCCGGCGTCTTTCAATGATAGGGGAGGGGCAAGATCCCGGTAGCGCAGACTCGGCCCTCAGGGGCGTCGTTTGTGCAGCCTCGGACCTCCTTGCACAGGGCCGGCTTCCCCTCGTGTTTGCCCTGACGAGCGACGTCATCCCCAGGGTGCAGCCGATCAGGCCGGGGAAGAGAGGGCGAACGGCGCTCAGTGACACGGGACTCCCTCGTGATGGCGCTCCCGATGGTGAACCCGTGTGACTGTATCCCGGCTGTACCGAGGGGCGAAAAGGCCCCTGGCCCGGTGCAACGGAACATGCTCCATGGGTCTGGCGCGATGGAGCCCCCCATATGCGGGTTGTCTCATAAGAGCCCATGGCCCCAGAGTGGGTGACATTTCTCACGGAGCCATGACCATGTCGTCCCTTTCCCGCCCCGCGCTGCTCATCATCGACATCCAGGTGGGCCTCCTTCACGGCCCGGAAGCCCCCCATGCCGGGGCCGAGACCCTGGCCAACATCAATCGCCTGAGCCAGGCGGCCCGCAGTGCCGCTCTCCCCGTGCTGGCGGTGCGCCACACGGGCCCGGCCGGCAGCCCCATCGCCGCCGGCAGTCCGTTCTGGCAGCTTGCGCCTGAGCTGGTCGTCGGCGAGGCCGATCGGGTGTTCGACAAGCAGCGCCCCAGCGCCTTCCATGGCACCGGTCTCGATGGCTGGCTGAAAGAGGACGGCGTGCAGACCCTGATCGTCACCGGCATGAAGACCCAGTACTGCATCGACACCACCTGCCGGGCGGCGGCAGATCTCGGCTACACCGTAGTGCTGGTGAGCGATGCCCATACCTGCATGGACACGCCGCAACTGACCGCCCCCCAGATCATCGCCCATCACAATGCCACCCTGGCCGGCCCCTTCGTGCGGCTGATGAGCAGCGACGAGGTGTGCGAGGCGCTCGGCCGCCCCCTTGAGCCCTGCTGATTCAGAGCAAAAAAGAAGGGAGGCTTGAGCCTCCCTTCTTCGTTCATTCCCCTTCACGTCGCCGCTGCTTGCTGGCACTCGGCGTGGCAGGGGCAGGTCACCAGATGATCGTTCACCATGCCCACCGCCTGCATGAAGGCGTAGCAGATGGTGCTGCCGACGAAGGTGAAGCCGCGCTTCTTGAGGGCCTTGGACATGGCATCCGACTCCGGCGAGGTCGCCGGAATGTCGCCGTTGCCCTGACGCTGGTTGACGATGGGGGCGCCGCCCACGAAGCCCCACAGATAATCGACGAAGTCGATGCCCTCGGCCTCCAGCGCCAGATAGGCGCGGGCATTTTTGATGATCGATTGCACCTTGAGTCGGTTGCGGATGATGCCGGTATCCTGCATCAGCCGTTCCACATCCTGCTCGTCGAACTGCACGATGCGCACCGGATCAAAATCCGCATAGGCGCGATGGTAGCTCTCGGTGCGCTTGAGGATGGTGATCCACGACAGCCCCGCCTGTTGACCATCGAGGCAGAGCTTGGCAAACAACTCGCGGGCGTCATACACCGGCCTGCCCCACTGCTTGTCATGGTATTCGATGTATTCCGGGTCTCTGGTCACCCAGGCGCAGCGCAGTTCCATTTCCTCTCCCCTGTTTTTCATCGGCCATCGGCAGGCCGCTTGCGTCGGCGACATCATAGGGCAAGCGGCAACATAGCCCCACTAATCCCCTGTAATTTCGCCTATTATCCGACCATGCCAGACGGTATACTCCCTCGGTTCACATTCAGCAAATCTTGCTCTGATTTCATTTCGCGCGAAAAACACTATGCAAAAATTCGATGTCAAAACCTTTCAGGGCCTGATCCTGCAGTTGCAGGACTATTGGTCCCGCCAGGGCTGTACCATCATTCAGCCGCTGGATATGGAAGTGGGTGCCGGTACCTCCCACCCCATGACCTGCCTGCGCGCCCTGGGCCCGGAGCCCATCGCCTGCGCCTACGTACAACCGTCCCGCCGTCCGACTGACGGCCGCTACGGTGAGAACCCGAACCGCCTGCAGCACTACTACCAGTTCCAGGTGATCATCAAGCCCTCCCCCGACAACATTCAGGAACTCTATCTGGGCTCCCTGAAAGAGCTGGGCATGGATCCCGAGATCCACGACATCCGCTTCGTGGAAGACAACTGGGAAAACCCGACCCTGGGTGCCTGGGGTCTGGGTTGGGAAGTGTGGCTGAACGGCATGGAAGTGACCCAGTTCACCTACTTCCAGCAGGTTGGCGGCCTCGAGTGCAAGCCGGTCACCGGCGAGATCACCTACGGTCTCGAGCGTCTGGCCATGTACATCCAGGGCGTGGACAGCGTCTACGATCTGGTCTGGTCTGACGGCCCGCTGGGCAAGACCACCTACGGCGACGTGTTCCACCAGAACGAAGTGGAGCAATCCACCTACAACTTCGAACACGCCGATGTGGAGTTCCTGTTCCACTGCTTCGAGCAGTACGAGAAGGAAGCCCAGAATCTGCTGGCACTGGAAAAACCGCTGCCGCTGCCTGCCTACGAGCGCATCCTCAAAGCCGCTCACTCCTTCAACCTGCTGGATGCCCGCAAGGCCATCTCGGTCACCGAGCGTCAGCGCTACATCCTGCGCATTCGCACCCTGACCAAGGCCGTGGCAGAGGCATACTACGCCTCCCGCGAAGCGCTGGGCTTCCCTATGTGTCAGCGCAGTGAGAACAAGCAAGGTTAAGGAACGGACATGGCACAACATACATTTCTGGTAGAGATCGGTACTGCTGAGCTGCCGCCCAAAGCCCTGCGCTCCCTGGCCGAAGCCTTTGCCGACAACTTCAAAGCCGAACTGACCAAGGCCGATCTGGCCTTCGGCGACGTCGAGTGGTTTGCCTCCCCGCGCCGTCTGGCGCTGAAGGTAAGCGAGCTGGCTGGCGAGCAGCCGAGCAAGAGCGTCGAGAAGCGCGGCCCGGCCGTGGCTCAGGCGTTCGATGCGGACGGTAAGCCGACCAAGGCTGCCGAAGGCTGGGCCCGTGGCAACGGCATCACCGTTGAGCAGGCCGAGCGTCTGGTCACCGACAAGGGCGAATGGCTGGTTCACACCGCCAAGGTCGAAGGCCGTCCGGCCGTCGATCTGCTGGGCGAACTGGTTGCCTCCGCACTGGCCAAGCTGCCGATCCCGAAGATGATGCGCTGGGGCGACAAGACCATCCAGTTCGTGCGTCCGGTCTTTACCGTAACCCTGCTGCTGGACGGCGAGCTGGTTCCCGCCCACATTCTGGGTATCGACTCTGCCCGCACCGTCCGCGGTCACCGCTTTATGGGCGAGAGCGAATTCACCATCGACAACGCCAGCCAGTACCCGCAGATCCTGCAGGAGCGCGGCATGGTGATTGCCGACTTCATGGCGCGCAAGGCCAAGATCAAGGCTGACGTCGAAGCGGCCGCTGCCGCCTTCGGTGGCGTGGCCGATCTGGACGACGCCCTGCTGGAAGAAGTGACCGCACTGGTCGAGTGGCCTGTGGTGCTGACCGCCAACTTTGAAGAGAAGTTCCTGGCCGTTCCCGCTGAAGCGCTGGTACACACCATGAAGGGTGACCAGAAGTACTTCCCGGTCTACGACAAGAACGGCAAGCTGCTGCCGAAGTTCATCTTCGTCACCAACATCGAGTCCAAAGACCCGAGCCAGATCATCAGCGGCAACGAGAAGGTGGTTCGCCCCCGTCTGTCCGACGCCGAGTTCTTCTTCAAGACTGACCTCAAGCAGACCCTGGCGTCCCGCCTGCCGCGCCTTGAAACCGTGCTGTTCCAGCAACAGCTGGGCACCGTCAAGGCCAAGGTCGAGCGCATCGAGACCGTCGCCGGCTTTATCGCCGAGCGTATCGGCGCCGACGTGGCTCAGGCCAAGCGTGCCGGTCTGCTCTCCAAGTGTGATCTCATGACCAACATGGTCGGCGAGTTCACCGACACCCAGGGTGTCATGGGGATGCACTACGCCCGTCACGATGGCGAAGACGAAGCGGTTGCCGTGGCCCTCAACGAGCAGTACATGCCGCGCTTTGCCGGTGATGCCCTGCCGTCCGGTCTGGTTGCCTGCGCCGTCGCGCTGGCCGACAAGTTCGACACCCTGGCCGGTATCTTCGGCATCGGCATGCTGCCGAAGGGTGACAAGGACCCGTTTGCCCTGCGTCGCGCCGCCATCGGTGCCCTGCGCATCATGACCGAGAAGCAGCTGGATCTGGATCTGGTTGAACTGGTTGAAGAAGCGGTACGCGTCTACGGCGACAAGCTGACCAACAAAACCGTCGTCACCGACGTGGTCGACTTTATGCTGGGCCGCTTCCGCGCCGCCTATCAGGACGAAGGCATCGGTGCCGACGTGGTGCTGGCCGTACTGGCCCGCCGCCCGACCCGTCCGCTCGACTTCGATCGCCGCGTCAAGGCCGTCAGCCACTTCCGCACGCTGGATGCCGCACTGGCCCTGGCTGCCGCCAACAAGCGCGTGAGCAACATTCTGGCCAAGGTCGAGGTTCCATTGCCGACTGCCGTCAAACCGGAACTGCTGGTCGATGCCGCCGAGAAGGCGCTGGCCACCCAGGTTGCCGAACTGCAAGCCGAACTGGCCCCGCTGTTCGCTGCCGGTGACTATCAGGCTGCCCTCACCCGTTTGGCCGCCCTGCGCGAGCCGGTCGATACCTTCTTCAACGAAGTCATGGTGATGGCCGACGACGAAGCCCTCAAGGCCAACCGTCTGGCGCTGCTGAACAACCTGCGCAACCTGTTCCTGCAAGTAGCGGATATCTCCCTGCTGCAGTGATTGAGGTTTGTTGGCTAGATCAAAAAACGGCGCCGAAAGGCGCCGTTTTTGTTGGCGAGATCTAAAAATACCGTTCAATCATAGATTCAAATAACGAGCGAGCTTTAACGTTTAGGCACCATGAAACCATATTCTACTGATCGTTGCGTCCCGATAGTCCAAGAAACTAACAAAGACTATCCCTGCTTCTTCACTCACCACACCAGATAGCCTCCTCCAACGCACTTGCCTCGGAAAACCAGAAGGATCCACAATCTCCCCCTCAGCAACGCATCTTCCTAAACACTATATATTGAAAGAAAATAAAATTTTTCTACTACATCTTGTAGCCACGCCTCAATATGGTGACCTAGATTTACTTTTTCTTATTTTGTATTAGTAAGTTAGCTACAAGTACGTTATTTTTAGTTGAAGTGATTTTTAAAGTAAGTAGAATACTCTGCTGTTTTGTTAAGTGGACAACTCCAAGCTAGGACGCTAGGAGATTGAATTGGAGGTTTATTTATGGTTACTTCGATGTATGCTTTTAAGCAGAAGAAACTGCAAGCCATTGATAATAAAAAGGAAATCAAGGCTACCTCTGAGCAAAACCAAATATCAATATTGATTGACTTAAAGCCAAAACAGTCCGCACGAGCGAGAGCAACCCAAGGTTTGTTACTCGCAGCACAAAAGCTGGATTGGTAGAATCATTTATATTGACCTTTATATTGAAACCCCCTATGAATAGTTAAATTTATTCTCGGGGGTTTTTAATATGTCTTTGCCAGCTAAATCAAAAAAAAGTGCTCCTTCTGTTGACAATTCAACCTCAAACGATCTGATTGATGTTATAAAAGGGAGGCGTTCACAAGAGCTAATTATTGGCTTATGTGGTGCTATTGGTTCAGGTGTCAAACCTCTAAAAACCACCTTAAAGAAAAAGCTAGAAGATTGTGGGTATGATGTTTATCACATAAGGCTAAGTGATCTTATCATCAAAGCATCTGGTAATAATTCTCTACAAGATTTGAGTGGATATGAAAGATATTTACTCCTTCAAGATGCAGGCGACAGCCTTAGAAAAAACCATAAGAAAACCATTCTGGCAGCATTAGCTATAAAAGAAATCGCCACTCTGAGAAAAATGCACTATGGTAAGGACAAAGAATTAGGACAGGTAATTAAGACTGATAAGAAAGTGGCCTATATCCTTGACCAATTAAAGCATCCTGATGAGGCAGATCTCCTAAAGACTGTCTACAACCACAACTTTTATCTTGTAGGACTAATAAGAACTGAAAAAGAAAGAAGAGTTAATTTAGAAGAAGAAAATATCTTACCAGAACAAATAGATGAGTTAATAAGAAGAGATAGAAAAGATAATGATAGCTTTGGCCAGCAGGTAGAAAAAACGTTATTTAAATCTGATTACTTCATCCGTAATGTATATAACCAAATTCAGTTATTACAAGAATCTGTGGAACGATTTATAAAACTAATACATGGAGTAAATGGAATTACCCCTACGCATGATGAGATTGGTATGCACTCTGCCTACTCTGCCTCACTAAGGTCGGCATGCTTATCTCGCCAAGTTGGGGCAGCAATCATGGATAAAAATGGGAAAGTCATTGCAACTGGATGTAATGATGTGCCGGCAGCCGGTGGAGGGTTATATACCTCAAGTACACTTAAAGACTTCCGATGTGTACGCCGTGGACAGTGTTCTAATGATCGACATAAACAATTATTAAAAGAAGAAATTACTAGCGTAATCAGAGACTTTATTAAAGATCCACACATTATTAATGACTTAGCAAACAAAATAACCTCTGAGACAAAAATCAAGTCTCTTATCGAATACTCTAGAGCAATTCATGCCGAGATGGATGCAATTGTCAGCTTGGCAAGAGATAATTCAGAGTCTACGAAAGAAAAAATTTTGTTTGCAACAACCTACCCATGCCACAACTGTGCTAGGCATATCGTTGCAGCTGGAATATCTAGAGTCGTATATATTGAGCCATATGAGAAAAGCCTTGCACTGAAATTACATGACGACTCAATATCTGATATAGAAGAAATTGAAAAGGTTATATTTTCACCTTTTGAAGGCGCGTCCCCAAGCCGCTATGAAGACTTCTTCAAGTTCAACTCTGAACGGAAAGATAAAAATGGAAAGGTAATCTTTAATGGAGTCAACGAGTCTTACCATGTTGACACCCAATATCTAGATGATTACCACTCTTATGAATTGAAAATAACGACTATCGTTAATGACATGCTTGGTTCTGAGAATATCTAGCTCGTAGGTTCGATTAGCCTTCAAGCGCAATCGGACATTCGCGTAGATGGATTCTCCCACCATAACGGCCAGCCGTATTTCCTCCTCCGGCTGGCCGCCGCAGACTCGCGGCAACAACCGCAATCAAAACCTCTCGTTCGTCCGATGACGCTACGCTAATCGAACCTACAACGGCTTTCCCAACGCGGCGACAATCTTTTCCACGCTCTGGGTGACTGACAGGGTGGCGCTATCCAGTACCAGACGCTCACTGTCCCAGGGCTCATAATCGCGTGTGATCACCGCCTGCCAATCCGGCAATGCCAGCCCCTCGATATCCACCGTCCGGTTTTCGACCCGCTCGCGGTGCAGCTTCGGATTGGAGCAGACCACCTCGACATCGAGACAGGGCACCCCGACCGAGCGGGCGATGTCGTGGTAAGCATCCCGGGTGAGCTGGATGGGGTTAACGGAATCCGTGATGACGATCGAGCCAAGTACCAAGTTCTCTCTGGCCAGCCCATAGGCGACGAAATAACCGGCCGGCCCCATCTCGTTATCCCCCTGCTCAGCGGCACGAATGGCCTGCTCTATGGTATCGATGCGCAGGTAGACGGCCCTCAACCGCCGGGCCAGAGCCCGTGCTATGGTGCTTTTTCCGCTGCCCGGCAAACCACTGAAGATGATCAGCATGTCCCATTCCCGTGATGAAAGAAGAATCCGAGCCATAGGGTATCGGATTACCATCGCACCCACAGCCCGTAGGTTCGATTAGCCGCCAGGCGTAATCGGACGTTCGCGTAAATTGATTCTCCCGTTCTCACGGCCAGCCGAATTTTCCACTCCGGTTGGCCGCTCCTGTTGCACGGCAACAACCACTATCAACACCTCTCGTTCGTCCGATTACGCTGCGCTAATCGAACCTACGGGGAGACGGAGGCCTACGGAGTATGCTGCTTGGTATTGATCGGTCATTGTCGAATCCATCATGGCCCCGACTTTGCCACACAATCCTCTACCCGATACCCGCCAGCCCCAAGGAATAACCTCTGCCGGCGAGAGAGGAGCTGTTATCCTTTGAGGCAATCTCTCGCGACCCCACGCCTTGAAAGGAACGTCATGGACATACCTGCCGCCCCGTCCTCCCCCCTCTGCCAGCAGTGTCATGAGCAGGTGGATCTCGACTTCGATTTCACCATGGCCTTCCAGCCCATCGTCGATTGCAGCCAGCGCACCCTCTTCGGCTATGAGGCCCTGGTGCGGGGGCTCAACAACGAGTCGGCGCAGAGCGTGATTGACCGGGTCAACGACGACAACCGCTACCGCTTCGATCAGCTGTGCCGGATCAAGGCCATCGCGCTGGCCGCCCGCCTCGACATGCGGGGCATGCTGAGCATCAACTTCCTGCCCAATGCGGTCTATCGCCCGGAGCGCTGCATCCGCACCACGTTGCAGGCGGCCCGCGAGCATCTCTTTCCCATCGAGCAGATCATGTTCGAGTTCACCGAGGTGGAGCAGGTGCAGGACAACCGCCATATTCGCGGCATCGTGGATCACTATCAGGCCCTTGGCTTCAAGACGGCGATCGACGACTTTGGCGCCGGTTACTCGGGCCTGAGCCTGCTGGCCGATTTTCGCCCCGACATCATCAAACTCGATATGCACCTGCTGCGCGGCATCGACCAGGACCCGATCCGTCAGGCCATAGTGCGCCACTGTCTGGCGCTGTTTACGGAGTTGCAGATCACCCCGCTGGCGGAAGGGGTCGAGACCCGCGACGAGATGGCCTGCCTGCGGGAGATGGGCGTCAGCCTGATGCAGGGCTATCTGTTTGCCCGCCCCGGCTTCGAAACCCTGCCCGAGGTGGATTTCGCCAGCCTGTGAGCGGCGCTGGCCATCTCCCTTGGTTGGCGTTCAGTCGGGCAAGGCGGGACGGGAGGCGGCCCGGAGGGTATCCACGGGCGGACGGCAGAAAGCGCTGGACCGGGCAACCCCCTGGGCTAGGATGGGACTGTCACCCTTTGCAACCACCGCTCTGACAGGGACACCATGGCGCAGGTTTCAGGATACCGCTTCTTCGCTCTTTCACTGCTCTTGCTGCTGGCCTTCCAGGTATGGGGGGCGCAAGGCAGGGGCAACATCACACTGGTGAGCTCCCTTGAAACCAGGGAGTCCCCCTATGGTCGCTGGCTCGATCTCATCTATCGGGATGCGTTCGCCCGCCTGGGCTATGACTTCCAGTACCAGGGCTACCCCGGGGGACGGGCCCCCCTGCTGGCAGAGCAGGGACAGGTCGATGGCGAGATCCACCGCGCCGCCAGCTACCAGCAGCAGACCCGCACCCTCCAGCGCGTGCCCGAGCCCCATTTCGCCGTCTCCTATCAGGCCTATGCCCACCAGCCCGGGATCCAGCTGCAGGGGTGGCATAGCCTGCAGGGCACCGGTTATCGGGTCGAGTTTCGCCGTGGCGCCAAGCTGCCGGAGATGATGCTGGGCAAGGTGGTGGCACCGGACCGGCTCTTTGCCATCGCCACCGCCGAGCAGGGGATGGGCAAGCTGCTCAAGGGGCGCAGTGACCTCTATGTCGAGCAGACCCTGATTGCCAGCCAGGCCCTCGCCGCCCTGACGCGCCAGGACCCGGGCTATGCCGGCATCTACTCCGCCGGGGTGATGGAGCTGGCCGATTCTTACGTCTATCTGCACGAACGGCATCAGGATCTGCTGGCCCCCCTTGCCGGCGTGATCCGGCAAATGAAGCAGGACGGCACGGTGGCGCGCTATGAGCAGCAGGCCATGGCGGCTGGGGGCACCAGCCAACCTTAACGTCCTCTTTTTCCGCACGCCTTCCCGCGCCCTGACCATGCAGGAGACCCGGGGCGATCAATTCTGTCGCAGACTCATGGCCGCAGCGGGCACCCTGTTCGTCAACACCACGTTGACAAAAACGCCCCCTGTATCAGGGAACTCGCCATATAAAACCCCATCGACCTTGTGTTCATCTGGCTTGCGGCCAAAAGGCACCATGTCCGTCTGTGCATACCCCAAATCTTGCAACATCCCCCGCTCCGACCGCCCCATCATTTCGATGGAGTCCCGTCATCGTTCAGGCATATCTTCCCATCGAGGCCCGTGCCAGGGCCCGATCACAGGAGCAATACATAATGAAAAAAGCAGTAACGGCCGCCTTGCTGGCCATGATGATGGCGGCCTCGGTTCAGGCGGCAGACAAGGTGACCACGGTGCCGGTGCACTTCGCCAAAGGCGCGCACAGCGCCAAGGTTGACGGCACCTTCTCCGGTTATGACACCATCAACTACACCCTGGGCGCCAAAGAAGGCCAGACCATGACGGTCGCCATCACCGGCAGCACCAATGCCAACTTCAACGTCTTCGCGCCGGGCGCCATCCCGGGTCAGGCCGAGGCACTGGGCGGCGGCAACGTGGACACAAAATGGCAAGGCACCCTGCCCAAGTCGGGCAAGTACCTGATCCAGGTCTACCAGATGCGCGCCACCGCCCGTAAAGGCGCCAAGGTCCCCCACTCCCTGTCGGTCGGCATTCAGTAACCGACGCCAATATTGCCTGTGTGACAAGCAAGAAGGAGCCCATGAGGCTCCTTCCTTGTCATTGTGTGCTGGCACTGCGACCCGGGTAACGGCTCAGCCCTTGTAGGCGGGCAGCAGGTCCACCATGTTGAGCAGGTGGAAGGCGGCGGTCAGCACGCCGAACAGGATCACCAGGACGATCATGAAGAGGCCACCGGGGGCGCGGAAGCCCTCGCCACCGTCTTCGCGCCGGGCCGACCGCACCTTCCAGGCCAGCAGGGGCGGGATGATGCAGGTCCACAGGGTCGCCACGGCGCCCGCATAGCCGATGGCCACCAGGAAGCCGAACGGGAACAGCAAGGAGAGCACCAGGGGCGGCAGGAAGGTCACCGCCCAGGACTTGGCGCGGCCATCCCGGCTGTTGTCGAACTTGAACAGATCCGCCAGGTAGTCGAACACCCCGAGCCCCACCCCGATGAAGGAGGAGAGGATGGCCGCCATAGAGAAGGCGTTGAGGGCGCTGGCCACCGCCTTGGACTCGATCACCGAACCGAGGGCCTTGAGCAGGGCATCCACGTTGCCCCCCTCTGCGATCACCGGGCCGAACTCGCTGCGGGGCAGGTTGCCAAAGACGCTCACCAGCCAGATGAGGTAAAACGCGAGCGCGATCAGGGTGCCCCCCAGAATGGCGCGGCTGGCACGGCGCTCTTCACCGTAGTAGGCGCGCATGGAGGAGACCGAATGGTGGTAGCCGAACGAGGTGAGCGCCACCGGCAGCATCACCAGGGCATAGGGGGCGTAGCTCACTTCGCTGCCCACCCGGTCGAGCAGCAGATCGAGGCGCACGTTCATCGACAGGCCCGAGATGCCGAAGGCAAAGCTCAGCCCCATCAGGATCACCAGCAACACCGAGATGCGGTCCACCGCCCGGGTGGAGTGCCACACCAGCAGGGAGAAGGCCAGGGTAAAGAGCACGGACGCCCACTGGCTGCCCATCCCCGTCATGCCGTCGATGATGAGACCGGCCGAGGTGATGTAGGCATAGAGCAGGATGCCACCGACGAAGTAGACGCTGAGATTGTTGAGGGCGTTGACCTTCTCCCCCAGCAGATCCCGGGTCACGGTATCGAAGGAGACGCGCAGGGGATAGCCCCGATAGGACTCCAGCAGCATCCAGCCGGAGACCGTCATCACCACCATGGTCAGTGCTACCGCGAGCATGGACCAGAGGGTCCAGGCGCCCGCCCCCGCACTCGGCAGCCCCAGCATGCCGGCCCCCACACAGACGCCGGCAATGATGCATGCCCCGCCCACCAACGATGGTTTCTGTTCCATTACTCCCCCAAACGGATTGTCGACTGGTCACGGCACACCGCCGTGCTTCTCCTGCGTTCGCCACTGCTGGCGCCGGGGGACTTTACCCTGCATGCCTTCGGGTATCAAATCCGGAGGGGAAATGGGGGGAAACGGGCCGGATCCTGCGCCCCATCCGTGGAATATGTTCGGGATGGGGCCAGGTTCAGCACACCTGGGTCAGCCGGTGTAGACGGGCAGCAGACCCGCCATGGCCATCAGGTGGAAGATGGCGGTAAGCACCCCGAAGACGATGACGGCCACCACCATGGGCTGGCCGCCGGGGGCCTTGAACCCCGCCTCGTCCGGGGCCAGCTCCCGGGACTTTTTCGCCAGCAGGGCCGGGATGATGCAGGCCCAGACGGTCGCCGCGGCCCCGGCATAGCCGATGGCCACCACGAAGCCGAACGGGAACATCAGGGAGAGCGCCAGGGGGGGCAGGAAGGTCACCGCCCAGGATTTGGCCCGCCCCCGGCGGCTGTTGTCGAACCGGAACAGATCCGCCAGATAGTCGAACACCCCGAGCCCCACCCCGATGAAGGAGGAGAGGATGGCCGCCATGGAGAAGAGGTTGATGGCCTGGGAGACCTGCCTGGACTCGATCACCGAGGCCAGCGCCCCTAGCAGCACATCCACGTCACCCCCCTTGGCGATGACGGGGCCGAAGGCGGGACGAGGCAGGTTGCCGAAGATGCTGAGCAGCCACAGCAGATAGAGCGCCAGGGCGATCAGGGTCCCCCCCAGGATCGCCTGCCTGGCTTTCTGCTCCTCGCCGTAATAGGCGCGCATCGATGCCACCGAGTGGTGGTAGCCAAACGAGGTGAGCGCCACCGGCAACATGGCCAGGGCGTAAGGGGCGCGGCCCAGCTCCTCGGCAAAGGAGTTGAACAGCTTGGCGGTGTCGACCTTGCTGGCAAGCCCGGAGACCCCGAACACGAAACTCAGTACCATGAAGACGATCAGGACGACCGAAATCCTGTCCACCGCCCGGGTCGAATGCCAGACGAACCAGGAGAACACCAGCACGAACAACACCGAGGCCAGCTGGCTATTGATGCCCAGCAGGCCGCCCAGGATGAGACCCGACGAGGTGATGTAGGCATAGAGCAAAATGCCGCCCACGAAATAGACGGTGAGGTTGTTGAAGAGATTGATCCTGTGACCGAGCAGATCCTTGGTCACCGAGTTGAAGGAGGCGGTCAATGCGTAGGGTTTCAGGGCTTCCAGCAGCATCCAGCCTGAGACCGTCATGACGACCATGGTAAGAATGATGGCGAGGGTTGACCAGCTGGTCCAGGCCCCGGCTCCCGCGCTCGGCAGCCCCAGCATGCCGGCACCGACACAGACGCTGGCAATGATGCAGGCCCCTCCAATGACGGACGGTGTTGATGTCATGTGTGTCACTCCAAATCTTTCACAGAGCAGTGAAAAAAAAGGCACAGAAAAATCTGTGCCCCTGACTCGTTATGCTTCTATCAATTTTTTCTGCGTCTTGCCGGCTGACGGGTCGTTATGCTCGACCTCTTTCAGTCTGGCGGTGAAGTGGCGCAGCACGGCCGGCTCGTAAATGAAGTCCAGCCCCTTCACCCGGTGGGCGTTCTTCTTCACCTCGCCGAAGGCCTCGATGACAAAGTCCATGTGGGTCTGGGTATAGGTGGCACGGGGGATGGTCAGGCGCAGCAGCTCCGCCGGGCAGGGGTGCTGCTTGCCGGTGGCGGGGTCGCGCCCCAGCAGCAGGGAACCTATCTCCACCGCCCGGATGCCGGCGACCTTGTAGAGCTCGCAGGCCAGGGCGTGGGCCGGGAACTGATCCGCCGGGATGTGGGGCAGCAGCTTGCCCGCATCCACGAAGGCCGCATGGCCCCCTGCCTGCTGGCACACCACGCCGATGGCCTCCAGCCCGTCCACCAGGTACTGCACCTGGCCGATGCGATAGGCCAGCCAGTCCTGGCGCATGCCGTCCCGCAGACCCACCGCCAGGCGCTCCATGGCGCCCCCTTCCAGGCCGCCATAGGTCGGGAAGCCCTCCTGCACCACGCACAGGGTGCGGCACTCGGTGTAAACGTCCAGCATGCTGTCATCCTTGAAGCACAGCAGCCCCCCCATCTGCACCATGGCATCCTTCTTCGCCGACATGGCGAGGCCGTCGGCGTACTTGTAGGACTCTCTGGTGATCTCCTCGATGGTCCAGTTCGCGTAGCCGGGCTCCCGCTGCTGGATGAAGTAGGCGTTCTCGGCGAAGCGGGCGGAGTCCATGATGACGGGGATGTCGTACTTTCTGGCGATCTCGTACACCGCCTTCAGGTTGGCAATGGAGACCGGCTGCCCCCCGGCGGAGTTGCAGGTGATGGTGCTGACGATGTAGGGCACGTTGGCGGGGCCCGCCTCCAGGATGGCCTCTTCCAGCTTCACCAGATCGAAGTTGCCCTTGAAGTCGGCGGTGACCGAGGTATCGAACGCCTCCCTGGTGTAGACGTTCTTCGCCACGCAGCAGTTGATCTGGGTGTGGCCCTGGGTGGTGTCGAAGAAGTAGTTGGAGAGGGCCACCATCTTCTTGCGATCCAGCCCCTTCTCCTGCTCCCGCTTCTTGATGAGCACGGGGATGTAAATCTGCTCGGCGCCGCGCCCCTGGTGAGTGGGGATGGTCAGGGAGTAGCCGAAGATCTCCTGCACCGCCTGTTGCAGGGCATAGTAGCTGCGGCTGCCGCTGTAGGCCTCGTCACCGCGCAGCATGGCGGCCTGCATGTCCTGAGTGATGGCGCCGGTGCCGCTGTCGGTCAGCAGGTCGATGAAGACGTCTTCGCTGTCCAGCAGGAAGGGGTTCATGCCCGCCCGGACAATGGCCTCTTCCCGATAGGCACGGGTGGTGCGCTTGACCGGCTCGATGACACGAATACGGAAGGGTTCGGGCAGATGCTTGAAGTTTTCCATAATATAAACACCCCAGATTTAAATATTCAAAATGAGTCTCTTCCCCCGCCGAAAATAGAATGTCCGGCAGGTGGGAAATATTGGGAAATGGATGCACGACATCGCCTCGCCAGAATAAACAGGCGAAGACAGGTGCAGCTATTTCAGTTCAGGAATGGAGGCGGGCTCGTGGCATGGCAGGCATGCCGCGCCGCCGCGGGGAATTACAGCGGGAAAAAGAACGCGATCTTATGGTCCAGGGTAAACCACTTGGGATAGCTGACCTTGATATTCATGTTGTTGCTCATCCAATTGATATTAACAACGCCAAATAACAGCACCCATTATGGTGGGGAGCGCTATATGATCAATTGCAATATGAGCAAAGTGGGATGGTGCTAACAATTTGGCGGGGGATTTTTATACAGCTTATTATCGCCAATCCGAAAGATCCCCCCATCATCCACCTTTTGCCCTTTCCCCCCTCAGTGGCTCAGCCAGGGCAGCCGCTGCAACAACTCGTAGCGGTCAGGGATCGGTGTCTGGCTGACCCAGAGATCCAGCAAGCCGTAGGAGAGCAGCGGCAACACCAGCAGCAACAGACAGAGCAGCCCCAGCAGCTGACGGGGGGCGAGTCGCTGCCCTTGCGTGCCAAGATGCAGTGCATCGGCCCGCTTGGGGCAAGCGGCCACGCAGCTCTGGCAACTGGTGCACTCGAGACTCTGCACCGCGATGAGCTGGTGTACCTGGATGCGAGACGGGCAGGCCCGGCTGCACTTGTCGCAGTCGTGGCCCAGGCTTCGCAAGCAACGGGCCGGGTCACGGCGAATGCGCAGCGGGGTCAGCAGGCCGAGCAGGGCCATCCAGGCGCCATAGGGACAGAGGTAGCGACAGAACCCTTGCCGGAAGGTGGCGGTGAGCAGCAGCACCCAGCCAAGGCACAGGCCCGAGATCAGGGTCAGGTTGAAGAAGAAGGCCCCCATCTTCATGTCCGCCGCCTGATGGTAGGGGCTGGCAAGGTAGCCGGGCAGGGCGGCGGCGGGTACCGCCAGCAAGATGATGAAGAGCAGAAAACCGAGCACCAGAAACTTCTGGCCGCGCAACACGGCATCGAGCCAGCGCGGCGGGGTCCACTCCCCCGGCAACAGGCGCGAGCGCAGGCCGTGCAGCCACTCCCCCACCAGCCCGAGCGGGCAGAACCAGGCACAAAACGCCCGACCCAGCAGCAGGGCCGACAGGGAGAGCACCAGCACGGTGACGGTGGCCGCCGGGTGATGGGGGTCCGTCAGCCCCTGCCCGAGCCAGGCCCGCAGCCCGAGACCACCTGCGATGGGCAGGAAACCGTCCACCACGTCAGGGCGCACCAGCCAGGGGCTCATCCCCTGCCCCAACTGTCCGATATGAACAACATATTGAACCGCCACCAACCCCCAACATAGCAGCAATAGCTGCCTGGTAGCCGTTCTGAGACGTTGACTGTCTATATGAGCCAGCATGAGCAGGGGGTGATAGCGCAGCCAGATCGCCAGGGTCGTGGCCACCAGCCCCAGTGCGAGCCAGAGTACCGAATCCGCCACCAGCAGCCAGAGCGCGGCGGCCAACAGCAGAGAGAGCGTCCAGCCCCAACCGCTGCGGCCCTGCCACAACAACAGGACCAGATAGACCAGACCCGAGGTCATGGTCAGGGCTTCCAACAGGCTCATGTTTCCCTCACTGTGCTCATCCGAATCGAGGGGGCAGGATAACCAACATCTGAGTTGATGATTTTGATCTGCATGGGCAGAGGGGGCATTTGCCCGCTCCGCCCCCTCAGCCTTAAACCCCGTTATTTGCGGCTGTGGAACAGCGGCTGGTCGGATTCGGCCTGCTCGGCCCAGAAGTGGATGTTGAAGCGGGCATCCTCCGACAGCTCGACCCTGTGCCAGTACTGGGGCGGGCTGGTGGCAAACTCCCCGGCCCGGATCACCAGGCTCAGCTCGGGCTGTTCGGCCTGCTCATCGGCAAAACCGTGATAGGTGACGGTGCCCTCCATCACGCAGAGCTGGCCGAACACCCCGGCCGCGGTGTTGTGATGGGTGAGCAGGCCCTGGGGCACATTCTCGCGGGTAAAGAAGGGAGTGGAGCGGCGCACCACCCAGTGAGACGGGATCAGTTGCATGGCCATATCGGTTCTCCTCGAGTGGCCGGGTCGACCCGGCCGGTGCAATGAAAGGGGTTAACGGGGCAGCTGACGCAGCAGCGGGAAGGCGGCGCTCATCTGGTCACCCCCCACCACGAAGCCGCACAACTCGCTGGCTTGGTCGCGCGCCTCGGCCACCATGCCGTGGCTGTTCCAGCGGCACTGCCAGGCGAGATCCTCGCCCCGGGTGCGACCGGCCAGTTGCAGCGGGTAGCGCGGCGTCTTCACCTTCACCAGCATGGGCGGCAGGGCCAGCAGGGTCGGCGTGCCGAGCAGGGTGCGCGCCAGCGCATTGGCCCCCAGCACGATGGGTTGCAGGAAGGGGAGCAACTGACCCTGCCACTGCATGCAATCCCCCAGCGCGAAGATATGGGGATCGCTGGTCTGCAGCCGATCGTCGACCAGGATGCCGCGCTCCACTGCCAGCCCGGCCCCACGGGCCAGGGCCTGATTCGGCCGCAGGCCGATCGCGGCGATCACCAGATCCTGCTCGCTGATGCGCCCGTCGGTCAGGGTGACGCGCCAGCCATCCCCCGGCTGGGCATCTATCCTGGCGAGACCCGTCCCGAACTGCAGGCTGACCCCCTGGCTGCGCAGCGCCTGTTGCAGCGGCTCGGTCAGGGCGGCGGGCAGCAGGGCGCTTAAGGGGCTGTCGGCCAGATCCACCAGCGTCACCTCTTTTCCTGCGCTCGCCATGTCCATCGCCAGCTCGCAGCCGATGAGCCCCGCCCCCAGCACCATGATGCGGCGGGCCTGGCGCAGTTGCGCCTCGGTGGCGGCGTACTCCTGCTGGCTGTTGAGGGTGACCAGGTGTTCGCTGCCCGGTATCTCGGGGCGCACCGCGCTGGCACCGGTGGCCAGCACCAGCTTGCCGTAGGGGAATTCCCCCTGCTCGGTCAGCACCAACCGCCGGGCTGGATCGATGCCGAGCACCGGGCTGTGGGGCAGCAGCGCGATGCGCTGCTGCTCGGCAAAGTCGCTGCCGCTAAGACGGGTCATGGCTGCGGCGGCGCAGCCCCGGCTCACCACATGGCTCAAGTCCGGCTTGTTGTACTCGTCGCCGCTGTCGGCGGTGATGAGGCGGATAGGCTGATCCCAGTCCAGCTTGCGCAGGCTCTTGACCAGCTGCTGGGCAGCGAAGCCGCTGCCGATCACCACTATCTCCCGGCTGATGCCAGCGTCAGTTTGAATTGCTGCGCTCATACACAGGCCTCCACGGCGCAGGGTTCGAACACCTCCTTGCCGATGCCGCAACCCGGGCAGAGGAAGCTCTCCGGCACCTTGGCCCAGGGGGTGCCCGGCGCCACCAGCTGATCCGGCTCGCCCTGGGCCGGGTCGTAAACCCACTGGCAGACGGTGCAGAGCATGGCCTGGTCGTCATCCCATTCGGCGGCAGCCGGAGTGGCTTGCGGGGTCTTGGCTGGCACGGATACTGGCGTCACGGTTGCCTGGGTTGTGGTGATCGGGCGGGGCGCCTCGAGCGGGTGCAGCGCCCACTGACGGGCGAGCTGGCGGCCATGCTCGCGGCATTCGGCCAGCGCCGAGCCATCCGGCCGCCACTTGGCCTTGAGGGAGATGCTGATATCGAAACCTGCATCCATCAGGCGAGTCTGGATCCGGTCCACGGCGCCGCCGGTCCAGCCGTAGCTGCCGAAGGCCGAGGCGCGCTTGTTTCTAAAGCGCAGGCCGGTGATCTCTTCGAGCATGCCCGCCACCTTGGGCATCATGACGTTGTTCATGGTGGAGGAGCCCACCAGTATCCCCTTGGAGCGGAACACCTGGGTCAGGATCTCGTTCTTGTCGTGGCGGGCCACGTTGTAGATCTTCACCGCCACGCCCGGGTCCACCTCGTGGATGCCCTGGGCGATGGCATCGGCCATCATGCGGGTGTTGTTGGACATGGAGTCGTAGAACAAGGTGATGCGGTCTTCCTGATACTGATCCGCCCACTCCAGGTATTTCAGGATGATCTGGGTGGGGTCCTCGCGCCAGACGATGCCGTGGGAGGTGGCCACCATGCTCACCGGCAGGTTGAAGCCGAGCACCTCCTTGATCTTGGCGGTCACCAGGGGGCTGAAGGGGGTGAGGATGTTGGCGTAGTAGCGCTGGCACTGCTCCATCAGCTCGGTCTGGTCCACCTCGTCGTTGAACAGGTGCTCGTCGCAGTAGTGCTGGCCGAAGGCGTCGTTGGAGAAGAGCACCGCATCCTCGGTCATGTAGGTCATCATGCTGTCGGGCCAGTGCAGCATGGGGGTCTCGATGAACACCAGCTGCTTGCCGTTGCCGATGTCCAGGCTGTCCCCTGTCTTGACCGGGTGGAAGTTCCACTCCGGGTGGTGATGATGGCCGGTGATGGAGTCGATGGCGTTGTGGGTGCAGTAGATGGGGGTGCCGGGAATGCGGGCCATCAGCTCGGTCAGGGCGCCGGCGTGATCCTCCTCGGCGTGGTTGATCACCACGTAGTCGATGGCGGCGAGATCGATCTCCGCCCCCAGGTTCTGCACGAACTCCCGGCTGAACTTGTGATCGACGGTGTCGATCAGCACGTTTTTCCCTTCGCGGATGAGGTAGCTGTTGTAGCTGGTGCCCTTGTGGGTCTTGTACTCGGTGCCGTGAAAGTCGCGTACCTCCCAGTCCCGTTGGCCGACCCAGTGGATGTTGTTCTTGACGTGAATGCTCATCAGGCAGTTCCTCGAATGCAATAGTGGATGTTCAACTGAACCAGCTATTGCAGCGGACGTGCCAAAATGTAACCCATTGTTTTTAATGGCTTCCAATATCACAAATTGTCATTATGACACTACTCCCTTATAGTCAAAATCACAAACACACTGTCATTTGGACAATTATCGTGATCTCGACCGACAGCCTGGCGCGCATCGCCCTCGACCTGCAACTCGGCATCTCCCATCAGGACCGCTTCCACCGCCTGATCCAGAGCGTGCGCAGCCTGCTGAACTCGGATGCCTCGGCCCTGCTGCGCTACGAGGGGGGCCAGTTCATCCCGCTGGCCATCGACGGCCTGATGCAGGACGTGCTGGGGCGCCGCTTCGCCCTCAAGGATCACCCGCGCCTCGAGGCCATCGCCCGCGCCGGGGATGTGGTGCGCTTCCCTGCCGACAGCGCCCTGCCCGACCCCTATGACGGCCTGCTGCCGGATCACGACGACTTCAAGGTGCACGCCTGCGTCGGCCTGCCGCTCTTCTCGGATCAGACCCTCATCGGCGCCCTGACCATAGACGGCATGAACCCGGCCCAGTTCGACGGCATCAGCGACGAGGAGCTGCGTCTGGTGGGGGCCCTGGCCGCCGCCGCCCTCGACAACGCGCTGCTGCTGGAGCGGCTCGCCCGCCAAAGCAGCGAGCCCCTGGTCCCCGGCACCCGGCCCGGCCCTGAGCAGCCGGAGATGATAGGCCACTCCCCTGCCATGGCCCGGTTGCGCCACGAGATAGACGTGGTGGCCAGCTCGGAGCTGAACGTGCTGATTTTGGGGGAGACCGGGGTCGGCAAGGAGCTGATCGCCAAGGCGGTGCATGGCGGCTCGCCCCGCGCCCATGCCCCCCTGGTCTACCTCAACTGCGCCGCCCTGCCGGAGTCGGTGGCCGAGAGCGAGCTGTTCGGCCACGTGAAGGGGGCCTTTACCGGCGCCATCCACAACCGGGCGGGCAAGTTTGAACTCGCGGACAAGGGCACTCTGTTTCTCGACGAGATAGGGGAGCTCTCCCTGGCACTGCAGGCCAAGCTGCTGCGGGTGCTGCAATACGGCGATCTGCAGCGGATCGGTGACGACACCCCGCTCAAGGTGAATGTGCGCATCCTGGCGGCCACCAACCGGGATCTGAAACAGGCGGTGGTCGAGGGGCAGTTTCGGGCCGACCTCTACCACCGGCTGAGCGTGTTCCCGATCCACGCCCCGGCACTGCGGGAACGCCCGGGCGACATTCCCCTGCTGGCCGGTTACTTTTGCGAGCGCTGCCGGCTCGGCCTGGGGCTGGAGCAGCTGCGTATCCAGCCACAGGCGCTGCAACTGCTAGAGCGCCACGACTGGCCCGGCAACGTGCGGGAGCTGGAGCACGCCATCCACCGCGCCGCCGTGCTGGCCAGGGCCGAGCAGGGCAGCCCCTCGCCGACCCTGGAGCCCCACCACTTCAACCTGGGGCCGACGGGCTCATCCCTGCCCGCCGACACCGTCAGACAGCCCGCCTCCCCGGCCATTGCCGGACTCGGCCTTCGCGCCGCCACCGATCTGTTCCAGCGCCAGCTCATCGAGCAGACCCTGACGGCCCATGACGGCAACTGGGCCGCCACCGCCCGGGCGCTGGATCTGGACGGCGGCAACCTGCACCGCCTCGCCAGACGGCTCGGCCTCAAGGCCTAACGCCCACGAGAGGGGCCCAAAAACAGAAACCCCCTCGCTGGCGAGGGGGTTTCGTGTTCATGGCACCCGTGGCGCCGTCAGCGCAGGGACTTGACCGAGCGGCGGACGATGAGCTCGGGCTGCACCGTCATGGACTCCACTTCCAGCTCCTTGTTGCGGATCCGGCTCACCAGTTGCTGCACCGCCAGCAGACCGAGCTCGGCCTTGGGGTGGCGGATGGTGGTGAGCGGCGGGCTGGAGAAGCGCGCCATCTCCACGTCGTCATAGCCGATCATGGAGATGTCGTCCGGCACCTTGACCCCGGCCTCCCAGGCGGCGCAGATGGCACCGATGGCCATGGGATCGTCGAAGGCAAAGACCGCAGTCGGGCGAGGGGTGAGGGCCAGGATGCGCTGCATGGCATCGAAGCCGCTCTGGCTCTCGTAGTCCCCTTCGAAGATCTGCTCTTCTTTCAGGGTCATCCCCTGTTCAGCCAGGGCATCGCGCACCCCGTCCAGTCGCTGCTGGGTGGTCGGCTTGGCGAGATGGCCGGTGATGCAGACGATGTCGGTGTGGCCCTGCTCCAGCAGATGGCGCACCGCCAGACGCGCGCCGATGCGGGCGTTGTCGTTGATCACGTTGGCGAAATCGCACTCGTTGCCCCAGTCCAGCACCACCTGCGGCACCTTCTTGTGGATGCGCAGCATGTCCCTGAACTGGGTGTCGATATCGGTCCCCAGCACCAGCAGACCGTCCACCCGCTTTTCCATCAGCATGCGCAGATAGTGCTGCTGGCGTGGCGGCTGGTTCTCGGTGTTGCACAGGATCAGGCTGTAACCCTGCTCGAAGCAGTAGGCTTCCACCCCCTGTACCACTTCCGCGAAGAAGGGGTTGGCACTGGTGGTCACCAGCATGCCAATGGTCTTGGTCGAATTGATCTTGAGACTGCGCGCCACCGAGTTGGGCGCGTAGTTCAGCTCTGCCACCGCCTCAAGCACTTTCTGGGTTGCGTCTTCGCTGACCCGACGGGTGTGATTGAGTACATGTGAGACGGTGGAGATGGATACGCCTGCGCGCGAGGCGACATCCTTGATAGTTGCCATCTCTGTCTCCTGAATAACAAAGGCGGAACAGTAGCAGATTTCCCGAATAAAGGCTTGGTTTTAACGGGCGCTGCCAGTGAATTATCAATGCTGGCTAATCTATGCGGTCATTTCTTTTTGCGCAAACGGATTTTGGTCAAAATGAGAGCGGACGCAGAATGAAATATCGTCAGTTTTTTACTCTGGAAATTGTCACCGTGACAATTTGTTATCTGTATGTTGCATCAACTTGACGACATTAAACTCCAGTAAAAAGCAAAAAACTGCGTGTTAGTTTCACAAAACCCCTCTCTCGCCTGCTCCGGTTAGTATCTTTAACATCTTGTTATTGCCCGGCGAGGAATGATAGAACCTTATCTATCGCCGGGCTGGCGGGACACAGGCTCGGAATGACGTGCATAAAATGAAACAATTCACTGATTAAGGGACGAATCAATGCATAACTTCAGCAAAATGGCAGTCAGAGCAGCGGTTTCTTTGGCTCTGTTTGGATCAGTTTCCATGGCCAATGCGGCAGATACCATCAAGATCGGCATCGCCGGCCCCCTGACCGGCCCGGTCGCCCAGTACGGTGACATGCAGTTCACCGGCGGCAAGATGGCGGTCGAGCAGATCAACAAGGCTGGCGGCATCAAGGGCAAGCTGATCGAAGCCGTCATCTATGACGATGCCTGCGATCCCAAACAGGCCGTGGCCATCGCCAACAAGGTGATCAACGACGGCGTCAAGTTCGTGGTCGGCCACCTCTGCTCCGACAACACCCTGCCCGCCTCCGACATCTATGAAGATGAAGGGGTCCTGATGGTCACCCCCGCCTCCACCAACCCCAAGATCACCGAGCGCGGTTACCAGCTGACTCTGCGCACCATCGGTCTGGACAGCGACCAGGGCCCGACCGCCGCCAAGTACATCATCGAGCAGGTCAAACCCCAGCGCGTGGCCGTCATCCACGACAAGAAACAGTACGGTGAAGGCATCGCCTCCAGCGTGAAAGCCGCGCTGGACAAGGCCGGCGTCAAGGTCGTTGCCTATGAGGGCATCACCGCCGGCGACAAGGACTTCTCCGCCCTGATCGCCAAGCTGCAAAAAGAGAACGTGGACTTCGTCTACTACGGCGGCTACCACCCCGAGCTGGGTCTGATCCTGCGCCAGGCTGGCGAGAAGGGTCTGAAGGCCAAGTTCATGGGTCCGGAAGGGGTGGGCAACAAGGACATCTCCGCCATCGGCGGCCCGGCTTCCGAAGGCCTGCTGGTGACCCTGCCGAACAAATATGACCTGGTGCCGGCCAACGCCCCCATCGTGGAAGCGTTCAAGGCCAAGGGTCAGGACTCCTCCGGTCCGTTCGTCTGGACCACCTACGCCGCCATGCAGGCCCTGGCGGCCGGTATCGCCAAGGCGGGTGAGGATGACCCGGCTGCCGTGGCTGCCGCCATCAAGGCCGCACCGATCGACACCGTGATGGGCCCCCTGACCTGGGCACCGAACGGTGACCTGAAAGGCTTCGAATTCGGTGTGTTCCAGTGGCACGCCGACGGTACCTCCACTCAACTCAAATAATCTGCCGGTCGGGGTGACGTGAGTCACCCCTCCTTTCTTTGCGGGCAAGTACACAGGGAACGCGGTATGTCCGAACACCTTCTTTATCTGGTTCAGCAGTTGCTGAACGGATTGACCATAGGCAGCACCTATGCGTTGATCGCCATCGGCTACACCATGGTCTACGGCATCATCGGCATGATCAACTTCGCCCACGGCGAGGTCTACATGATCGGCTCCTATGTCGCCTTCATGGTGATGGCCGGGCTCATGATGATGGGCATCGACAGCACCGTGCTGCTGCTGGGGGGCGCCTTCCTGGTCAGCATCATCATCACCGGCAGCTATGGCTGGTCCATAGAGCGGGTGGCCTATCGTCCGCTGCGGGGTGGCAACCGCCTGATCCCCCTCATCTCCGCCATCGGCATGTCGATCTTCCTGCAGAACATGATGCGGATGGCCCAGGGCTCGCGTGACATCGCCATGCCCACTCTGATCTCCGGGGGCTGGACCCTCGGCGGCGAGGATGGCTTCCAGGCCAGCCTCTCCTACATGCAGCTCATCATCTTCGTGGTGACCTTCGTCACCATGCTGGCGTTGACCCAGTTCATCGGCCGCTCCCGCATGGGGCGTGCCTGCCGAGCCTGTTCCGAAGACATCAAGATGGCCAACCTGTTAGGGATAGACACCCACGTGGTCATCTCCATCACCTTCGTGCTGGGGGCCGCCCTGGCCGCCGTCGCGGGGGTGCTGCTCGGCATGTACTACGGTGTCATCAACCCCTATCTCGGCTTCATGGCGGGCTTGAAGGCCTTCACCGCCGCGGTATTGGGCGGCATCGGCAGCATTCCCGGTGCCGTACTGGGCGGCCTGCTGCTCGGCGTGGTGGAAGCGCTCACCGCGGGCTATCTCAGCACCGAGTACAAGGATGTGATGGCGTTCGCCCTGCTCATCTTCGTGTTGCTCTTCATGCCCACCGGCATCCTGGGTCGTCCGGAGGTCGAGAAGGTATGAAAAACCAATCTATGCATGCCTTCGTGCTGCTGTTCATGACCATCACTGGCATTCTCGGCCGTCCGGAAGTGGAGAAAGTCTGATGAAACGTCAATTTATCCATGCCTGCATCGCCAGCCTGGTGCTGCTGGTGCTCTCCTTCTGGCTGCTCGGCTTCAAGCTGGAGACCGATGGCTCCCGCCTGCTGGTGGTGAGCCGCCTCGATGTGTCGCTGGCCTGGCTGCTGGGGGGCGCCACCATCGTCTTCTGGTTCCAGATGCTGCGCGGCCAGATAAGCCGGCTGTTCCAGGCTTCCATCAGCGGCTTCTCCGTCGGCTTCACCAAGCTGGTGCTGCCAAGCCCCGAAGAGGCCCCCAAGCTCTATAACCTCACCGCCGTGCTGGTGCTGCTGTTTGCGGTGAGCTGGCCCTTCATGGCCTCTCGCGGCGCCATCGATCTGGCCACCCTCACCCTGATTTACATCATGCTGGGGCTGGGACTGAACGTGGTGGTGGGCCTCGCCGGTCTGCTCGACCTCGGCTATGTCGGCTTCTATGCGGTCGGTGCCTACAGCTACGCCCTGCTCAACACCTACTTCGGTCTGAGCTTCTGGGAGTGTCTGCCCATCGCCGGTCTGCTGGCGGCCACCTTCGGCTTCCTGCTCGGGTTCCCGGTGCTGCGGCTGCGGGGGGACTACCTGGCCATCGTCACCCTGGGCTTTGGCGAGATCATCCGCATCCTGCTCAACAACATGACCACCCTGACCGGCGGTCCGAACGGGATCTCCGGCATTCCGAAACCGACTCTGGGGGGGCTCGAGTTCAACCGCACCGTCAAGGACGGGGGCTTTGGCACCTTCCACGACTTCTTCGGCATCGCCTACAACGCCAACCACAAGGTGATCTTCCTCTACCTGATGGCCCTGGTGCTGGTAGTGGCGACCCTGTTCGTCATCAACCGCCTGCTGCGCATGCCGCTCGGCCGTGCCTGGGAGGCGCTGCGGGAAGACGAGATCGCCTGCAAGTCCCTGGGGCTCAACCCCACCATCATCAAGCTGACCGCCTTCACCATAGGCGCCTGCTTCGCGGGCTTTGCCGGCAGCTTCTTCGCCTCGCGCCAGGGCTTCATCAGCCCGGAATCCTTCGTCTTCATCGAGTCGGCCATCGTTCTTGCGATTGTGGTGCTGGGAGGCATGGGATCCCAGATCGGGGTGGTGCTGGCGGCCATCGTGATGACGGTGCTGCCGGAGCTCGCCCGCGAGTTCAACGAATATCGCATGCTGATGTTCGGTCTCTTGATGGTATTCATGATGATCTGGCGGCCGCAGGGACTGCTGCCCATGAGTCGGCCCCATATGGAGCTGCGTAAATGAGCAACAATCAACCATTGTTGGATGTCTCAGATCTGTCGATGCGCTTTGGCGGCCTGCTCGCGGTCAACGGCGTCAAGCTAGATGTGGAAAAGGGGGAGGTGATCTCCATCATCGGCCCCAACGGGGCGGGCAAGACCACCATCTTCAACTGCCTGACCGGCTTCTATCGCCCGAGTGGCGGTGTCATTCGCTACAAGGGTGAGGAGATCCAGGGGTTGCCCGGCCACCTCATCGCCCGCAAGGGCATTGTGCGGACTTTCCAGCACGTGCGCCTGTTCAAGGAGATGACAGCGGTGGAAAACCTGCTGGTGGCCCAGCACAGGCATCTCAATACCGGCTTCATCGCCGGCCTGTTCAAGACCCCCTCTTTCCGCCGTGCCGAGAAAGAGGGGCTGGAGCAGTCCGCCTTCTGGCTGGAAAAGGTGGGCCTCAAGGATCTCGCCAACCGCGCCGCGGGCAACCTGGCTTACGGCCAGCAGCGCCGCCTCGAGATCGCCCGCTGCATGGCGACCCGGCCCGAACTGCTGATGCTGGATGAACCGGCCGCAGGCCTCAACCCCAAGGAGACCGACGAGCTCAACGAGCTCATCTCCAACCTGAGGGACGAGTTCGGGGTCTCGGTGCTGCTGATCGAGCACGACATGAAGCTGGTGATGGAGATCTCCAACCGCATCTTCGTGGTCAACCAGGGCACCCCGCTGGCCCACGGCAAACCGGACGAAATCCGCAGCAATCCGGCGGTGATCAAAGCCTATCTGGGCGAGTCGTAAGGACAAAAAGATGTTAGAACTTCGCAACGTATCGACCCACTACGGCAAAATTCAGGCGCTGCACGACGTCAGCGTCGAGGTGAAAGAGGGGGAAATCGTCACCCTGATCGGCGCCAACGGCGCCGGCAAGACCACTCTGCTGATGACCCTGTGTGGCGAGCCCAAGCCCAGCAGCGGTTCCATCTGGTTCGAGGGGGAGCAGATAGACTCCCTCACCACCGCCCGCATCATGCGCAAGGACATCGCCGTGGTGCCAGAGGGGCGCCGCATCTTCGCCCGCCTCACGGTGGAGGAGAACCTGCTGATGGGGGCCTTCTTCGTCGACAAGGCGGAGCAGCGCGGCCTGCTGGATCAGATTTTTACCCTGTTCCCCCGCCTGCACGAGCGGCTGGAGCAGCGGGCAGGCACCATGTCCGGCGGCGAGCAGCAGATGCTGGCCATCGGCCGCGCCCTGATGAGCAAGCCGCGCCTGCTGCTGCTGGATGAACCCTCCCTCGGACTGGCACCCATCGTCATCCAGCAGATCTTCGACACCATAGAGCAACTGCGCCAGAAGGGGATGACCATCTTCCTGGTGGAGCAGAACGCGAACCAGGCGCTCAAGCTGGCGGATCGCGGCTATGTGCTGGAGAACGGCCGGGTGGTGCTGCAAGACACGGGGGCGGCCCTGCTGGCCAACCCCGCCGTCCGCCAGGCCTATCTCGGCGGCTGAGGATGCAGCAACCATCGTCACCCTTCCCCTGCCGCGCTCCCCGAGCCAGGCAGGGGAACAGCCCCCCGCCGAGGAGCACATCGTGAGCCGTGCGCGGGCGACGCAGGATCAGCACCACTTCTGGCACGATCCCGCCCTGCCCTTCATCGAGGCGCGGGCGGTGCAGGATGGCCGGCGCGTCTGCTATGACAAGCACAGCCACCCCCACTTCTCCATCGGCGCCATCACCGGCGGCCACAGCCACTACCTCAACCAGCGCAGCCTGCAAGAGGTCGGCCGCGGCAGCCTGGTGTTGATGAACCCGGAAGAGGTGCACGCCTGCAATCCCGTCGCGGACCAGCCCTGGTCCTATCTGATGTTCTACATCGACAACCTCTGGTTGCAGCGCCAGCAGGAGGAGGCCGGGCTCGGCAACGCGTTTCGCCCCTTCGACATGACCGCAAGCCGGGATCCCCTGCTCTACCAGGGGCTCTGCCGACTTCATCGGCAACTGGTGGCGGAGCCGGATCCCCTGGCTCGCGAAGTGGCCTGCCACCTCTTCAGCCGCCAGCTTCTGGCCAGGCTCACCCCGGCCAAGTGGGATGACCGCCCTCCCCGGCACCTGCAGCGAGCCGCCGAGCTGATGCAGGACGAGAGTGCCTGCGCCCTCACCCTGGCACAGCTGAGTGCGGTGGCCGGGCTTACCCCTTCCCACTTCGTGCGCGCCTTCAGCCGCCACTACGGCATGACGCCCCACGCCTACCTGCTCGATCAGCGCATTCGCCACGCCCGCACCCTGCTGCGCCAGGGGCAGCCCCTGGCGGAAGTGGCCCTTGCCAGCGGTTTTGCCGATCAGGCCCACTTCCAGCGCCAGTTCAAACGCCGGGTGGCCGCCACCCCGGGCCAGTACAGAGCGCAGCTCGCCCCTCAGGACGAGCGCACCAGATAGGCGGCGCTGAGCAGCAGCAAGAGCGCCATGGCCCGATTGAACCAGCGCAACCGGCGGGGAGAGACCAGCCACCCCTGCAATCGGCTGCCCGCATAGGCCCAGCAGGCGATGGAGCCGAGGCAGATCACCAGATAGATGCCGGTAAAGAGGGCGATCTGGCTCATGCCGCCCGCGATCCCATAGGCTCCCATCCCCATGCTGGCGGCGAGCCAGGCCTTGGGATTGAGCCACTGCATCAAGGCCCCGTACCAGAAGGCGGGGGGCACGCCCTCTACTTCCTCCACCTCGCCGCTGTCCACCAGCAACTGCCAGGCCATCCAGCCGAGAAAGAGCACGCCTCCCCAGTGAATGGCCCCCAGCGCCACAGGCCAGCGGGACAGGGCGCCGCCAAGACCCAGCCCCATCAGCAGGAGCAGCAGGATGAAGCCGAGGGTGGCCCCCACCACGTGGCGCAGGCTGGCCGTGAAACCGTACCGGGCGCCGGTGCCAAGGGCGACCAGATTGACCGGCCCCGGGGAGATGGACATGGCCAGGGCAAACCCGGCCATGGATAACAGCAGACTGAATTCCATGGATGATGCTCATTCAATTGAGGGAAGCCCGAGCCTACCCGGCCCGGGCGGCCCGATATTGAAGAAAATTGCGATCCCCTGGATGCCGCCTCCATTGCACACTTAGCGCAAACCGCCGCTTGCGGTAAACTGCCCTTCAACCTTCCATTTTCAGGACATCTCAATGGACCAGTTTGCCCATATCAGCGCCCATGATGCCCACCAGAAGCTGAGCGCAGGCGAAGCCCGTCTCGTGGACATTCGCGATCCCCAATCCTTCGAGACGGCCCACGCGGTCGGCGCCTTCCACCTCACCAACGGCACCCTGGTTCGCTTTATGAACGAGGTGGACTTCGATACCCCCGTCATCGTGATGTGCTATCACGGCAACAGCAGCCAGGGGGCGGCCCAGTACCTGCTGCAACAGGGCTATGACGAGGTCTATAGCCTGGATGGCGGTTTCGAGGCCTGGCGCAGGAAGTTCCCCATCCAGGCGGGGGACGCATGACAGAGGCGGGTCGCTCCTCCTCGACCGGCATGATCCAGCTGCTGGTGCTGGGCGACGCCCGCATGGCCCAGGCGCTGGTGGATTATCTCGCTACCCTGGGCATTCCGTGCGAGCTGACCCAGTCCGAGCTCGGCGTCTCGGTCTGGCTGGCGGACGAACGGCGCCTCGCCCAGGCCCAGCAGGAGGTCAAACGCTTCCTGAGCGAACCCAATCACCCCCGCTACATGGAGGCCTCCTGGCAGTCCGGCCATGCCGATGCCCGGATCGACTACAGCAAGGGGATGACGGATCCGGTCACCGATTTCCTCCACCAGGCGGGCCCTCTGACCCTGGTGGTCATCATCGCCTGCCTGGCCATCTACGCTCTGGATGCCATCGGCCTGCCCATCTTCGACGAGCTCGCCTTCCACCCCACCCTGGCCCAGTTCACCGACTGGCAGGCCTGGCGCTACGTCACCCCGGCCTTCATCCACTTCTCGGTGCTGCACCTGGTGTTCAACCTGTTGTGGTGGTGGTATCTCGGTGGCCAGATAGAGCAGCGCCTCGGCAGCGGCAAGCTGTTCATCCTGCTCATCGTCGGGGCGGCCCTGCCCAATATCGCCGAGTTCTTTGCCAGCGGCCCGCGCTTTGGCGGCCTCTCCGGGGTGGTCTATGCCCTGCTCGGCTACAGCTGGCTGCGAACCAGGCTGCAACCGGATTGCGGCCTCGCCATGCCGCCAGCCCTGATGGGCTTCATGCTGGTCTGGCTGGTGCTCGGCTTCCTGGACATGCTCGGCACCCCCACCGCCAACATGGCTCACCTGGCAGGCCTGCTGGTCGGCCTTGCCCAAGGCTGGCTGGACAGGCACCACAGGCCGGGGTGACGCCTGGTTGCCGGCAACGGCTCGGCAACCAAAGCGACCACCAAGATGCTCACCTGGCAGACCTGCTGGTCGGCCTTGCCCAGGGCTGGCTGGACAGGCACCACAGGCCGGGGTGAGGCCTGGTTGTCGGCAACAGCTCGGCAACCATAGCGACCGCCAACATGGCTCATCTGGTCGGCCTGCTGGTCGGCCTTGCCCAGGGCTGGCTGGACAGGCACCACAGGCCAGCCTGAGCCGATTTGCCATAAAAAAACGCCGCCCCAAGGGGCGGCGTTTTTATTAGTTGGCCGACTTACTGCTTGAGCAGGCTGGCGTCGGTCACCTTGACCGCGGTACCGCCGCTTGCGAAGAAGCTGCCGAACTGGGTCTGCATCTCGGTGGTGACGGCGCCGGTCGGATCGAAGTTCTCGTCCGGTGCCAGCAGCGAGCTGTGACCCCCGGCCACGAAGCGGGCCGCTCTGTGGTTGGCGGCGCCGGTGGCGGTCAGCGGTTGCAGGGCCAGGACCTTGAACAGCGGCTCGGTGCCACCCAGGGGGGCGGTGGCGATGCTGTTCGGGATCACTCGATCCGACAGGCTCAGGGCGCCGTCGCCGACGATTTCGGTGGCAAACAGCGGGAAGTCCGCCGCGATACCGCTCCCCAGGTTGATGGGGTCTGCCGAATCCAGCACCGACTGCGCCGCGAAGCTGTAGCTCTGCAGGGTGCTGGCCGCCGTGGCCTGGGTGGCCGCATCCTGGCTCGGCAGGAATTCGTTGACGAAGCAGGTCGGCACCGCCGTCTTGCAGTTCGGGGCGTAGGCGGTAAAAGCTGCCTTCAGGGCCGCACTGCCAGCGGTCAGCACGCTCATCTGGATGGTCGGACCGAAGGTCGGCGAGTTCAGCAACAGCGGCGCTATGCCGCCACCCGGCATGGCCAGGCCGCCAGTGTCGAACTTGAACAGGGCGTCTGCCGTCGGGTTGCCAACAGACTGGTTGGCCACCGCCAGCAGGTTGGCCCCCGCGATGGCGCCCAGAGAGTGACCCAGGAAGTGTACCTTGAGGCTGCCTGCGGTGCCGATGGCGCCCTTGGCATTGGCCAGCCCCACTGCCAGACGCAGGCCCAGCAGATCCGCCACGCTCTGTTTCAGGTTGTCGCGGGCCACGGTCAGGTAGCTCAGGTTCAGGTAGGGGGTCGGGTTGTCGGAGGTGGTCACCGAGTCCATGCTGCCGGTCAGGGCGAAGCCGCGTTCACCATGCAGGGGATGATCGATCACCACCACGGCCACGTTCTTGCTCGCCTGGGCACCGGCACCAATCTGGCCAAGGGCCAGGGCATAAGCGTTCTCCTTCACCGAGGTGACGCCGTGCTGATAGATGATCACGTCGGTGATGTTCGCCAGCGGTGCGGCGGCGAAGATCCGCATCGGGACGGACTGCACCTCTTCCAGTGCCGGCAACGGGTTGAAGCGCCCGATATTCATCTCGGGATCCAGCGCCTTGCCGCCGGAGGTGAGGGTCACCCCGATCAGCTTGCTCGCCTGTGCCAGCAGCTCGGCCTGACGGCTCGGATCGGCGATGAGTTCGCCCAGCAGGGCCGGATCCACACCCGCCCCCACCAGGCCGCCGATCACTTCGGCATCCTGGGCCTTCAGGGCGTTCGCGATGGCGTAGAGGCTGGGGATGGCACCGTGCCAGGACTGGGTCTTCGCCTTGTCCCAGGAGCCGGCGGTGGCCGGGGAGGAGAGGAAGTAGGGCAGCTTGACGGTGCCGCTGTAGACGGTGGTACCCAAGGCCAGATTGTGGAGTGGAGTGCCGTCACCAAAAGCGGCGGCAATCGCATCCTTCTGCTCCTGGGGCAGGAAGTTCTCGGCATCCAGCTGGGTCAGGAAGGGGCTGCCGCCGCTCACCGACAGGGTATAGGTGCCAGGCAGGCTGGTATTGCCCAGGGCGTCCTGCTTCCACAGGGCGGCGGCGTCCAGGGTCGGGCTCTTGAGCACGGATGCGGCCGCCCCTTTCACCGCCACCAGCACGTCGGCGCCGGACTGGGTACCGAACCAGTCGGAGAAGATCACGTGGTCGCTAGTGATACCGGTGGCAGCCTTGAACAGACCTTCCTGCAGCGCAATCAGGCCGCTGATGGTCTGCTCCTGGGCGTTGCTGCCGGTGCTGGTCTTGTAGTTGCTGTAGTCGCTACCCGGTCGCAGGGGGGCACCCGTGCTGTCTTTGAGGGTATCGGTCGCCACTATCATGTAGTAGGAAGAGGGGTTGAGCGGCTTGAGCGGCACCAGATTCAGCTTGCCGGTCGTCTCGGCCACCACGAAGTCCACCCCGTAGGTCAGCACCTTTTTCACGCCGCTCGGACGCAGGGCCGCACTGTCAAACTCCAGCTCCATCAGGTAGAGGGGTGCCACGGAGGCTGCGAATTCAGCAGCGGCCGGCGCCTTGACCTGGATGCCGGAGGCCGTCACCGGCACTATCTGGATCGCCTGGGTAGTCGACCAGCCATCCAGGGTGGAGAGGGCGGACACCGGGTTGGAGAGATCCGCCGTTTCCGTGGAGAATTTCAGGGTACCGTCGGTCGCACGGGCTGCCAGGGCGCTGGGTCGGACTGCATTGGAGCCGCTCAGCAGATAATCGAGATAGCTTGAGGTATCGCCTGTGTTGTCGTCACTGCCACCACAACCGCTCAGCAGCGCACTGACGACGGCCGCGTAAATTAGCTTTTTCTTCATATCCTTATCTCTTTTATGTTGTTATCCATGATGAGCCTGACGGGGTAGGGTTCAAACCCGACCGAATCATATTAACAGCAACGCAACAATTAATAAGCCTCTGGTCAGTCATCTGATCTGATTTTTTTGTGTACACCATCAAGGAATTGGAATTGATTCCCGGTGTCACAGGGTAGCAGCCAGGGTGCATCAACCAGACCCGACCAGAGCCCGATGGGATCCATGGCGCAAAAAGCCGCCCCGATCTCGGCAAAGGGGACGATTTGTCGGTAGAATGGCGCCATTGCTTAAGGAGACCCCCATGATCGACCCGAAAAAACTGGAAGAGATCGCCAAACAGATACACAACGCCCTGCCCCCCGGCATTCGCAGCATGGGTGAAGAGGTGGAGAAAAAGACCCGTCAGGTCTTGCAGGCTCAGCTCAACAAGCTGGATCTGGTGAGCCGCGAGGAGTTCGACGTGCAGACCAAGGTGCTGCTGCGCACCCGGGAGAAGCTGACCGCCCTCGAGGCCAAGCTGGCCCAGCTCGAGCAGCAGCTCGCCGCCAAGGGCGAATGATCCGGCGTGACCCGCCGTAGATAGCACAAACCCCAGCCAGGCTGGGGTTTGTCGTTTTTATGGGGACAACGAGTTTCTCATCCCCCCTTCTCTGGCAAGACGATAAGGGGGCAGATCGACGCTCTGCTGTTGACCGTGGTCAGATAAACTCGTAGGCATCGCCGAAGATGCGCTCGGGCTCGGCGCCCAGCACCTTGAACTCTTCCCGCGCGGCACCGGCCATCTCGAAGCGGCCCGCCACATAGATGTCGTAGTCATGCAGGCTGACGAAGTCATCCATGATGGCCTTGTGCACCAGCCCGGTCCTGCCCGTCCAGTCGCTCTCGGGCTCCTGCACCACGGGAATGAAGGTCAGCGGCGCGTAGTCGCGCTCCCACTGCTGCATCTGCTCCAGCTCGTAGAGCCAGTGCGCCTGGCGTACGCCCCAGTAGAGGAACACCGGACGCTTGCTGCCGCTGCCGATCAGGTATTCCAGGATGGCGCGGGCATAGGAGAAGCCGGTGCCGCCCGCCATCAGGATCAGCGGTCGGGGGGATTCGTCGCGCAGGAACGCCTTGCCAGCGGCCAGCTCGACCTCGATCTCTCCCTGCTCGCGCATGCGGGCCAGCACCTGACCGGCATAGGCATTCTCGGGAGTGGCACCGATCTGCAGCTCCAGCACGCCGGAGCGGGTCGGCGAGTTGGCGATGGAGAAGGGGCGCTTGTCCGAATCGCTCATCACCACCAGCAGATACTGGCCCGGCTTGAAGCTCACCTCCTGCTGCGGCGCCAGCGCCACGTGCCAGATGGTGTCGACATATTCGCGCAGTTCCTCTACGCGGCACTTGATACGTTGCATTCTTGTCCTTGTGAGGGGCCTGCCCGGCCCGCTTCGCTCATGGTTTCACTGTTTTTATGGCGACCAGTTGGTGGTCAGGTCCGTCGAGCATACCCAATTCGGCACGGCAATACCGCACTTTTGCGTCACAATGGCCGCGCCCCATCGGGGATCCCTCAGTCGAGGATCTTCAGCTCGTCCCAGATGGCATCGATCTTCTGCTTTACCGCCTCGTCCTGGACGATGGGCTGACCCCACTCGCGATTGGTCTCCCCCGGCCACTTGTTGGTGGCATCCAGCCCCATTTTGGAGCCGAGCCCGGAGACCGGCGAGGCGAAGTCCAGATAGTCGATGGGTGTGTGCTCGATCAGGGTGGTGTCCCGAGCCGGGTCCATCCGGGTGGTGATGGCCCAGATCACGTCCTTCCAGTCCCGGGCGTTGATGTCGTCATCGCAGACGATCACGAACTTGGTGTACATGAACTGGCGCAGGAAGGACCAGACCCCCAGCATCACCCGCTTGGCGTGGCCGGGGTAGCGCTTCTTGATGGTCACCACCGCCATCCGGTAGGAGCACCCCTCCGGCGGCAGGTAGAAATCCACGATCTCGGGGAACTGCTTCTGCAACAGCGGCACGAACACCTCGTTGAGCGCCACACCGAGCACCGCCGGCTCATCGGGCGGACGGCCGGTGTAGGTGCTATGGTAGATGGCATCCCGGCGCATGGTCATGTGGGTGATGGTGAAGACCGGGAACTCGTCCACTTCGTTGTAGTAGCCGGTGTGATCGCCGTAAGGCCCTTCGGGGGCCATCTCCCCCGGCTCCAGATAGCCTTCCAGCACGATCTCGGCGCTGGCGGGCACTTCCAGATCGCAGCTCAGCGCCTTCACCACCTCGGTACGGCTGCCCCGCAGCAGACCGGCAAAGGCGTATTCGGAGAGGCTGTCCGGCACCGGCGTCACCGCGCCCAGGATGGTCGCCGGATCGGCGCCCAGCGCCACCGCCACCGGGAAGCGTTCGCCCGGGTGGGCCTCCTGCCACTCGCGAAAATCGATGGCGCCGCCCCGGTGATCCAGCCAGCGCATGATCAGCTTGTTCTTGCCGATCTTCTGCTGGCGATAGATGCCAAGGTTCTGCCGCTTCTTGTAGGGACCGCGGGTGATGGTCAGACCCCAGGTGACCAGGGGCGCCACATCCCCGGGCCAGCAGTGCTGGATGGGGATCTGATCCAGATCCACCGCATCCCCTTCCAGCACCACCTGCTGACAGGGGGCCGAAGAGAGCCGCTTGGTCGGCATGTTGAGCACCTGCTTGAAGATGGGCAGCTTCTCCATCAGCTCCTTGAGCCCACGAGGCGGCTCCGGCTCTTTCAGATAGGAGAGCCAGGTCCCCACCTGGCGCAGGGCGCTGACGTTGGGCTGGCCCATGCCCATGGCAACCCGGTCCGGCGTGCCGAACAGGTTGGTCAACACCGGCATGGTGTAGCCCTTGGGATTCTCAAACAGCAGAGCCGGCCCCCCCGCACGCAGGGTACGGTCGCTGATCTCGGTCATCTCCAGATAGGGGTCTATCTCGCGACTGATGCGCCTGAGCTGTCCGTTTTGTTCCAACTGCGCGATAAAATCACGCAAGTCCTTGTATTTCATGCAAGTACCCCAGCGGGATCAGGTGGTCCCGCATTATAACCCTGGCGGCGTATCCGGTGTACCCGTATCGGACCTCATGACGGACGAGGCGTGTCGCCGCTCCTGAAGCGTCAGCCGGTTTGCCAATTGACCCAGGAGCCTGGGCTCGTCCATCTGCAACAACAGGCCGGCCACCAGCCCGCCATACTGGTGCTTGCCGAGTTCGGCCAGGAGGAACTGCTGGGCCCCGTCCGGCAAGGGGGAGAGGCGGCTGAGCTGGTGCAGGGCGGGGACCATCAGGCGGCTGTTCTGGCTGGCGGCGATCAGCAGATCGCTCGCCTCCTGACCTGAATAAAAGCGGGAAATGGTGTGCAGCGCAGTCAGGCTATCGTGATCCACTGGCTGACGCCACAGCTTGAGGTAGAGTGCCGTCTCCCCGGTCTGTTCGATGAAGTGCAGCAGCAACTGGTTGTCCGGCAGGAAGAGATTGAGGGCGGCAAGCCGCTGCGCCTCCCGACGCAGCACGGATACCGGCTGCCGATCGAGCACCGCCAGCAGGGCCTGCTGCTGCTGTGCCAGCTCGGGATTGCGGCTGTAGTAGACCTGCTTGAAGTCGAAGCGATCCTGCTCCAGCAACTGGCGATAGTTGTCCTGCCAGGCCAGCTGCTGCCAGTGGCTCAGCACCAGCCGGGCCTCGGCGGGGAAGTCATAGGCTGGTAGCTGCACCAGGAAACCGTCCACCTTCCCTTCCACCAGCCATTGTGGCGCCTTGGCCGCTTGTGCCCGCACCCAGGCCAGCAGCGCCGGGCTCGGTGCGCCCGATGACTTGAGCTCACCCAGCAACTGGAACAACAGGAACTCCCGCTGCCCCACCGACAGGGTCTCGAGCAACGAGTCCATGGCATCAAACTGCCCGAGCGCCATGCGGCCGTCCAGGTACGCCCGATGCCCCTCCAGTCCCTCGTCCGCCACCAGGGGAGCCTGCAATTGCGGCGGGGAATCGGCATGCACCGGGGCCGCCAGCCACAACCAACCCATCCATATGAACAACACCAGCTTCATGACGTCCCTTTCCTTGTGACATCGAGGCTTCATACTACTAAGCCAGCCGTGAAATAGATAAACAAAAACCGCGACCTGGGCCGCGGTTTTGTCATTGAAGAGGCTGTTACTTCTGTTGACGCTTCATGGAGTCGAAGAACTCGTCGTTGGTCTTGGTCGCAGCCAGCTTGTCGATGAGGAACTCGATACTGTCGATCTCGCCCATGGGGTGAATGATCTTGCGCAGGATCCACATCTTCTGCAGCTCGTCCGGGGCGGTCAGCAGCTCTTCCTTGCGGGTGCCGGAACGGGTGATGTCGATGGCCGGGTAGACGCGCTTCTCGGCAATCTTGCGCGAGAGGTGCAGTTCCATGTTGCCGGTACCCTTGAACTCTTCGTAGATGACTTCATCCATCTTGGAGCCGGTATCGATCAGCGCGGTGGCGATGATGGTCAGGCTGCCGCCCTCTTCGACGTTGCGCGCCGCACCGAAGAAACGCTTCGGACGGTGCAGGGCGTTGGCGTCCACACCACCGGTCAGCACCTTGCCGGAAGACGGGATGACGGTGTTGTAGGCGCGGGCCAAACGGGTGATGGAGTCCAGCAGGATCACCACGTCCTTCTTGTGCTCGACCAGACGCTTGGCCTTCTCGATCACCATTTCGGCGACCTGGACGTGACGGGAGGCCGGCTCGTCGAAGGTGGAGGCGATGACTTCGCCCTTCACCATGCGCTGCATCTCGGTCACTTCTTCCGGACGCTCGTCAATCAGCAGCACGATCAGCTCACAATCCGGGTGGTTGTAGGCGATGCTCTGGGCGATGTTCTGCAGCAGCATGGTCTTACCGGCCTTGGGCGGTGCAACGATGAGACCGCGCTGGCCCTTGCCGATCGGGGATGCCAGATCCAGTACACGGGCGGTGATGTCTTCGGTGGAACCGTTGCCACGCTCCATGCGCAGACGCTCGTTGGCGTGCAGGGGTGTGAGGTTTTCAAACAGGATCTTGTTGCGGGAGTTTTCCGGACGGTCGTAGTTGACGTCGTTGACCTTGAGCAGGGCGAAATAGCGCTCGCCCTCTTTCGGCGGCCGGATCTTGCCGGAAATGGTATCGCCGGTACGCAGGTTGAAGCGGCGGATCTGGCTCGGGGAGACATAGATGTCATCCGGACCAGCGAGATAAGAGCCGTCTGCACTGCGCAGGAAACCGAAACCGTCGGTCAGGATTTCCAGCACACCGTCGCCAAAGATATCCTCGCCGCCCTTGGCGTGCGCCTTGAGGATTGCAAAGATAATGTCTTTCTTGTGCGCCCGAGCCAGATTTTCCAACCCCATGGATTCGCCAAGCTGGACCAGCTCGGACACAGGAGTGTTCTTAAGTTCAGTCAGATTCATAGTGGTGAAAGTCTGTAAGCAAGGATTGAAATGAGGAGACAGTCTGCTGGATTGATGCTGATCGGATTTGACTTGCCAGGCTGGTAGTTAAGCAAAGAGTCAGGCAAAAAGGTTAGCAAACGAGCGATAAACTAGCACCAATCAGGGTGAGCGTCTAGGTGATAAAACACAAGGAGCGCATTATTGCAATGCGCTCCTTCTTGATTATTACAGGTTGCCGTCCAGGAACTCTTTCAGTTGGGTCTTGGACAGGGCGCCGACCTTGGTCGCTGCCACTTCACCATTCTTGAACAGCAGCAGGGTCGGGATACCACGAATGCCGTACTTGGGCGGAGTGTCGGCGTTATGATCGATGTTCAATTTCGCCACGGTCACGCGACCTTCATATTCCTGAGCAACTTCGTTCAGGATCGGGGCAATCATCTTGCACGGTCCACACCATTCGGCCCAGAAATCGACCAGAACAGGGCTGTCGGCGTTGATTACATCGGCCTCGAAGCTGGCATCGCTCAGCTGAACAATCTTGTCACTCATCTCCAACTCCAGTCAGTAATTAAGGCTTTATTGATGGTTCAACAAAGGCAATAGTTGCCCTATTTGAAATGATCCTGTTTATTATTGCAAGCCTAACCTGATAACCTACCGCCATGAGCAAAACACATCTAACGACCGAAAAATTCGCCCAAATGGGCCTCGAACCCGAAGTTCTGGCTGGTCTGGAATCAAAGGGATTTCACTATTGTACGCCCATCCAGGCACTGTCCCTGCCCCTGCTGGTTGAAGGTCATGACCTCGCCGGTCAGGCTCAGACGGGGACCGGCAAAACCCTGGCTTTCCTGGCGGCGACATTCAACTATTTGCTGACCCATCCGCTGACCAGGCCGCGCCTCATCAACCAGCCCCGCGCCATCATCATGGCCCCGACCCGGGAGCTGGCCGTCCAGATCTATAACGATGCAGAGAGCATGTCAGCCTCCACCGGGCTCAAGCTCGGTCTCGCCTATGGTGGCGAAGGCTATGACAAGCAGCTGGCCGTGCTGGAACAGGGTGTCGACATCCTGATCGGCACCACGGGTCGCATCATCGACTACTTCAAGTCCAAGGTCATCGATCTCGGCAACATCCAGGTCGTGGTACTGGACGAAGCGGATCGCATGTTCGATCTGGGCTTCATCAAGGACATCCGTTTCCTGTTCCGCCGCATGCCCCCCGCCACCGAGCGTCTGAGCATGCTGTTCTCCGCCACCCTCTCCCTGCGGGTGCAGGAGCTGGCCTATGAACATATGAACCACCCGGAACATGTGCAGGTCGAACCGGAACAGATGACCGGCGTGCGGATCAAGGAGGAGCTCTTCTACCCCTCCAACGAAGACAAGATGTTGCTGCTGCTCTCCCTGATGGAAGAGGAGTGGCCCGAAAAAGCCATCGTCTTCGCCAACACCAAGCACGTCTGTGAAGACGTTCACGCCTGGCTGGAGAACGACGGCCACCGCGTCGGCCTGCTGACCGGCGACGTGCCGCAGAAGAAGCGGATGAAGATCCTGGAAGAGTTCACCAAGGGTACCCTGGATATCCTGGTAGCCACCGACGTGGCTGCCCGTGGTCTGCACATCCCCGACGTGACCCACGTCTTCAACTACGACCTGCCCGACGATGCCGAAGACTATGTCCACCGCATCGGTCGTACCGGTCGCGCAGGCAAAAGCGGTCACTCCATCAGCCTGGCCTGTGAAGACTATGCCTTCAACCTGCCGGCCATCGAGGAGTACATCCACCACCCCATCCCGGTCAGCAAGTATGACCGCGAGGCGCTGCTGGATGACGTCACCGCGCCGAAACGGGTGTTCCGCAACCGCCAGCCGGTGAACCGCAACATGCGGGATCGCCAGGGCGGTGGCAACAGCAACAACCGTCGTCGCCCCCCCCGCAAGAACTGAGGGATCGGCCAAGTTGCACAACTCGCCTCTCTATGCCGCCATCGACCTCGGCTCCAACAGCTTTCACATGCTGGTGGTGCGCGAGGTCGCCGGTGCCCTGCGCACCGTCACCAAGGTCAAGCGCAAGGTACGCCTCGCCGCCGGCCTCGATGCCGATTTTCGCCTCAACCGTGCCGCCATGGAGCGGGGCTGGGACTGTCTGCGCCTCTTCTCCGAGCAGTTGCAGGACATCCCGTCCGACAATATCCGGGTAGTGGGCACCGCCACATTGCGCCTTGCCACCAACGTCGACGAATTCATCAGAGAAGCGGAACGGGTGCTCAACCACAGCATCGAGATCATTTCGGGTGAGGAAGAAGCCAAGACCATCTATGAAGGTGTTTCCTGGACGTCGGCAGGGGAAGGCAACCGGCTGGTGATCGACATCGGCGGGGCCAGCACCGAGCTGGTGATCGGCGAGCAGAGCGAAGCCAAGCTGCTCAACAGCCTGCACATGGGCTGCGTCACCTGGCTCAACAACCACTTCGGTGATGGCGAGCTCTCCGAGACGCGCTTCAACCAGGCCATTGCCGCCGCCAAGGCGGTACTGGAGAAAGTGGCTGCGGACTACCGTGTCCTCGGCTGGCGCACCTGCGTCGGCGCCTCCGGCACCGTCCAGGCGCTGCAGGAGATCATGCTGGCCCAGGGCAAGAGCGAGCGGGTCACCCTGCCCAAGTTGCAAGAGCTGATGGGTCAGGCCATCGCCTGCGGCAGACTCGATCAGTTGCAGCTTGAAGGGCTGGCGGCCGAACGGCTGACCGTGTTCCCCTCCGGTCTCGCCATCCTGATCGCCATCTTCGAAACCCTCGACATCGAAAGCATGACCCTGGCGGGCGGTGCCCTGCGGGAAGGCCTGATCTACGGCCTGCTCGGCAACAATCACGACTGTGATGCCCGGGATCGCACCGCCGACAGCCTGATCAGCCGCTACCAGCTCGACAAGGAGCACGCCGAGCGGGTCCGCGACACCGCCATCGAGGCGTTCACCCAGTTGCAGCCGGCCTGGCGCCTCTCCAAGCGCTACGGTCGCCCGATCCTGCGCTACGCGGCCCTGCTGCACGAAATCGGTCTGTGCATCGAGTACAAGAAGGCGCCGCAGCACGCCGCCTACATCATCGACAACATCGACATGCCGGGCTTCACCCCCGCGCAGAAGAAGCTGCTGTCGGCCCTGCTGTTCAACCAGCGGGATGAATTCAAGCTGGAGCCGCTGGAGAAACAGGGCGCCGTCACCGGTCGCCAGGCGATCCGGCTGGCCCGCATCCTGCGCATCTCCCTCATCCTCTGCATGCGCCGGACCCAGGGCACTGTGCCCAGGTTCATGCTGCAAGCCGATGAAGATGCCCTGACCCTGACCCTGCCCAAGGGGTGGCTGGACGAGCACTACCTGCGTGCCAGCGAGCTGCGCCTCGAGGTGGAACGCCAGCAGAAGATGGGCTGGTCCACCCGGCTGCTGGAAGCCTGAGGCGCACACCCCATGGCCGATTACCAACCCGTCAGCTGCGACCTGTACGACTGGCTGGAGATCGCCGCAAGCTGGCAACTGCCCGTCACGATCACCGACCGGGATGGACGAACCTGGGCGGACAGGATCCGCACCATAGAAGCCAGCGACGGAGTGGAATATCTGCTGCTGGAGCGCGCTGAGCGCCTCAGCCTGGCGGACCTGGCGACCCTGGAACTCGTCTGGCAAGGGGAAGAAAAGCGGATCCACTTCGCCCCACCCCGCAGCCAATGAATAGCAAGAGAGCCAACCTGATCAGGTTGGCTCTCTTCGTTTGACGCTCAAACTCCCTGCCAGTCGCCACTCAACTCGCCAGCGCCGCCATCACATAGACGTCGAAGCGGTTGCTCTTTGTCTCGATGGCCATGCTGGGCTTGTGCTCGTTGAGCCAGCCCGCATAGTCGGGCCGCTTCACCACCACCCGCTTGTCAGCCATCCTGAGCGCCGCCGGCAGCAGGGCATCCGCGTCGAGATCCGCTCCCACCAGGGACTGGAACACCCGCATCTCTTTTTTCACCAGCGCCGACTTCTGCTTGTGGGGGAACATGGGATCCAGGTAGATGACCTCCGGCCGCTCGGTCAGCGCCAGCAGGGTCTCCACCGCCGGGCCTTGCAGCAGTTGCATCCGCTCGCGCACCCAGGGGCCTATCTCGGGATCCTGCCCCGCCCGGGTCAGACCGTCCTGGAGCAGGGCCGCCACCACGGGGCTGCGCTCGATCAGGGTCACCTTGCAGCCGAGGGAGGCGAGCACGAAGGCATCGCGCCCGAGCCCGGCGGTGGCATCCACCACGGTCGGCATGGCTCCCGACTTCAATCCCACCGCCTTGGCGATGGACTGGCCGCGCCCGCCACCGAACTTGCGCCTATGGGCCACCGCCCCTTCCACGAAGTCCACATAGACGGCCCCCAGCTTGGGTTCGTCCAGCTTGCGCAGCTCCAACCGCGATTCGGTCAGCACCAGGGCGAAAGGAGCGGGAAACGCCACGTCGGCAAGGCGCTGGCGCAGGGCGTCGAGCTCGCCATCGCGGGCGGGCACTTCACTGAAAACCTGAATATGGGGCATAACATGGACTCATCACGGCGCAGAAGCCGGCATGATAGCAGAAGCGGGGGGTCAGCTCACCGTGGTCAGATTCGCCAAGTTCATTCCCTGACGGTTGAGACTCAGGTACTCGGTCAGATCGTCGAAGGGCAGCGGGCGGCTGAGCAGATACCCCTGGGTGAAGGCGCACCCCTTCTGGCAGAGGAAGTTGAGCTGCTCCCGGGTCTCCACCCCTTCGATCACCACCTGCATGCCGAGGTTGTGCACGATGTTGATGATGCCGTCGAGCAGCAGGCGGTCCTGCTCGTTGAAGGGAATATGGCGCACGAAGGAGCGATCGATCTTCACCAGATCCACCGGGAAGGTACGCAGGTAGTTCAGTGCCGAGTAGCCGGTGCCGAAGTCGTCGATGGCCAGCTTGCAGCCCGCCTCGCGCAGAGCATCGATCCGCACCCTGTGCTGATCGCTGGTCTCCATCAGCAGAGATTCGGTGATCTCGATGATGATGTCCGCCGGATCCAGCTCGAAGTGGCGGATCACCCTGAGCCACTCGTTGGCCTCCGGGTCTATGGTCTGGAACTCCAGGGTGGAGCGGTTGATGGACATCTGCAGATCCGGGAAGCCGGACTGCTGCAATCTGGCCAGATCCCGGCAAGACTGCCACAGCACCAGGGCACCCAGCCCCTGGATGAGCCCCGCCTCTTCCGCCAGCGGGATGAAATCCGCCGGTGAGACCTGACCCCAGTGGGGGTGATACCAGCGCACCAGGGCCTCCAGCTTGGCGACCCGGCCGCTGCGGTTGTCCCAGATGGGCTGGTAGGCCATGGTCAGCTGGCCCAGCTTGATGGCCTCCGCCAGATCGTGCTGCATCTGGTGGCGCTGGCTCACCTCTTCCCGCATGGAGGCGTTGTAGGTGCCGAGGGGGCGTCCCTGGCGCTTGGCGACGAACAGGGCCTGCTCGGCATTGCGCAAGAGCTCGTCGCTGTCGCCGCCGTCATTGGGACAGAGGGTGATCCCCAGGGTGGCGGTCACATAGAGGTGCTGGTTGGCCAGCATGAAGGGACGGGCAAAGCCGCCGATCACCTGCTTGGCAAACACCTCGGCCTGACGGCGGTTGACGATGCCGGGCACCAGGAAGGCAAACTCGTCGCCGCCGATGCGGGCCACCAGATCCTCGGTGCGTACCCGGCTCACCAGCCGATCCGATACTTCCCGCAGCAGGGCGTCGCCCACATGGTGATCCATGCTGTTGTTGACCGCCTTGAAGTTGTTGAGGTCGAGCACCATGAGGGCGAAGCGCTCCCCCCGCTCGCAGAAGCGGGCCAGACAGCGACCGAACAGCCAGCGGTTGGGCAGGCCGGTGAGGTTGTCGTAGTTGGCCTGGGCGGCGATCTTCTGCTCCGCCAGCTTGGTCTGGGAAAGATCGCTGAAGATGGCGATGTACTGACTGATCTTGCCCCCTTCCCGCACGGCGCTGATCATCAGCTGCTGGGGATAAAGCTTGCCGTTCTTGCGCTTGTTCCACACCTCCCCACGCCAGATCCCCACCCGCTCCAGGGCGTGGTACATGTCCGCATAGAAGGTCTGATCGTGCAATCCGGACTTGAGCATGCTGGGCCGCTGGCCACACGCCTCCTCCTCGCTGTAACCGGTGATCTTCTCGAAGGCCGGATTGACCGAGATGATGCGACTGTCGGCATCGCACACCAGAATGGCTTCGGAGAGGTTGTCATAGACCCGGTGGGAGAGCTTGAGCTGCTCCGCATGGCGCCTGATGGGATCGATGTTCTCCAGCACCACCATGAGATAGTCGGGGTGCATCTGCTCGTTGCGGATCAGGGTCACCGTCACCCGCCCCCACAGGACGGTCCCATCCCGATGGAGATAACGCTTCTCCTGAGTAAACGCGGGACGCTCTCCCCGCTTGAGGGCGTCGTAGAGCGCAATGCTGGTCTGCCAGTCGTCCGGATGGTTGATTTCGGCGACGGTGAGCTGTTGCAGCTCCTCCTGGCTGTAGCCGAGCATCTTCTCGATGGCCGGGTTCGCCCAGAGGATCTTGCCGCCCAGATCCACCTTGCCGATGCCCACGGGCGCATGGGACATCATGGTGTCCAGGAAGTGGTGATGTTCCGGTTGCGCCGGCTGCTCCTGGCTCTGGCGCTGCTGATACATCAGCGCCAGTTCACGACCGGCGAGCGGGGCCAGCAGACGCAGCAGGCCCACTATCTTCTCCATTCTCGGCATGGCCCGCTTGAACATGACGCTGCACAGGCCGATGGTCTCTCCCTCGGCGTTCTTGAGCGCGACGCCGGCATAGGCTCTCACCTCGCAGCGCTCCAGCACGGCGGCGTGGGGGAACAGCTGGCGGGTGCGATCACTGAACCAGGCTTCACCCTGTTGCATGGCGATCTCGCCCGGAGTGTCGGCGAGGGGGAAGCTGTAGGAGTTGATGTCGAGGGAGGCGGGATAGGCGGCATGCACGGTAAAGAACAGACCCGCCTGATCCTTGCCGGACACCAGGACGAAGTCAGCCCCCACCGCGTTGGCGATTTCACTCACAAAGGCATCAAAATATCCCTGACCACTCGAATGAGACAGGCTGGAGATGATTTGATAGACAGACTCGAGTGCTCGCCTCATGGCAAGGTTCTTTCTCTCCCTGGAAGGTAGAACCCGACTCTACTGAAGAGGCGGGGACAGTGCAAACATGCACTCCGCAAGATATTAAAAAGGCTTGGAAAAAGGGACCAAAAGGTCCCTTTTTCTATCAAAAATCACGTTTCGATCCCACTATGCCGCAAATGTGTACCTGCTTGAAGCTCCCGCAGTGGCGCGGCAGCTCATCCAATCGAGGCTCACTGTGGCGGCGGGACCTCACGCGGCGATACCGCTGTGACGCAGCAGCGCATCCACCTGGGGCTCCCGGCCACGGAAGGCACGGAACAGCTCCATCGGCTCCCTGGAGCCGCCCTTTTCCAGAATGTTCTTCAGGAAGGAGTGGCCCGTGGCCGGGTTGAAGATCCCCTCCTCCTCGAAGCGGGAGAAGGCGTCGGCAGAGAGTACCTCGGCCCACTTGTAGCTGTAGTAGCCCGCCGCGTAGCCGCCCGCGAAGATGTGGGAGAAGCTGTGCTGGAAGCGGTTGAACGCCGGAGGCGTCATCACGGCGACCTGGCTGCGCACCTCATCCAGCAGCGCAGGGATCTGATCCGCTCTGGCCGGGTCAAAGGTCTGGTGCAGACGGAAGTCGAACAGGGCGAACTCCAGCTGGCGCAGCATCTGCATCGCCGCCTGGAAGTTGCGGGCGGTCAGCATCTTCTCCAGCAGATCGGCGGGCAGCGGCTCCCCGGTCTCGTAATGGCCGGAGATGAAGGCCAGCGCCTCGGATTCCCAGCACCAGTTCTCGAGGAACTGGCTCGGCAGCTCCACCGCATCCCAGGCTACGCCGTTGATGCCGGCCACGCCGGCCACATCGATGCGGGTCAGCATGTGGTGAATGCCGTGGCCGAACTCGTGGAACAGGGTGACCACTTCGTTGTGGGTGAACAGGGCCGGTTTGCCGTCCACCGGGCCGTTGAAGTTGCAGGTCAGGTAGGCCACCGGCTTTTGCAGGGAGCCGTCCTGACGGTAGCGGCGACCCAGGCAGACATCCATCCAGGCGCCGCCCTGCTTGTGCTCGCGGGCATAGAGATCCAGGTAGAAGCTGCCGCGCAGCTCGTCATCGGCGTCAAAGATGTCGTAGAAGCGCACATCCGGGTGCCAGGTGTCGATGCCGAGACGCTCGCGCACCTTCATGCCGAACACCCGCTTGACCACCTCGAACAGCCCCTTCACGACCCGACCGGCGGGGAAATAAGGACGCAACTGCTCATCAGAGACCGAAAACTTGTGCTGTTTGAGCTTTTCTGCGTAATAGGCAAGATCCCAGGCCGCCAGTTCGTCCTGACCGTGCTGCTCGGCGGCAAAGGCGCGGATCTCCTCCAGCTCCGCCTTGCCTTGGGGCAGGGACTTGGCAGCCAGGTCGGTGAGGAAGTCCACCACCTGCTCCGGCTTGTCCGCCATCTTGGTCGCGAGGGAGAGCTCGGCATAGTTGGCAAAGCCCAGCAGTCGGGCCAGCTCCCGGCGCAGGGTGAGCAACTCGGTCATGATGGCGGAGTTGTCCCACTTGCCGGCGTTGGGGCCCTGGTCGGAGGCGCGGGTGGTGAAGGCCTCATACAGCTCGGCACGCAGGGCGCGGCTGTCGGCATACATCATCACCGGCAGGTAGGAGGGGATGTCCAGGGTGAACAGCCACCCCTCCTTGCCCTTGAGTTCGGCCATCTGGCGCGCGGCAGCCTGCGCGCTCGCGGGCAGACCGGCCAGCTCGGCCTCGTCGGTCACCAGCTTGTGCCAGCCCTGGGTCGCGTCCAGCACGTTGTTGCTGAAACGGGAGGCGAGCTCCGAGAGGCGGGCCTGGATCTCGCCGTAACGCTGCTGCGCCTCGGCAGGCAGACCGATGCCGGAGAGGCGGAAATCGCGCAGGGTGTTCAGGATCTCCTTGCGCTGGGCATCATCCAGCCGGGGGAAGTCATCGCTCTCGGAGAGGGCCAGATAGGCTTGATAGAGCCCTTCATGCTGACCGACATAGGTCTGGAATTCGGAAAGCAGCGGCAGGCAGGCATCGTGAGCCGCCCGCAGCGCCTCGCTGTTCTGCACGGCGTTGAGGTGGCTGATGGGGGACCAGATCCGGGAGAGGCGGTCGTTGACCTCTTCCAGCGGGGCGATCAGGCTGTCCCAGGTGTGAGGCTCCTTCTGGGCCAGCACATCCTCAATCTTCTGTTTGCAATCGGCGATGGCCTGCGTCACGGCAGGTTGCACCTGATCGGGCTGGATCTGGCTGAAGGGAGGCAGCGAGTCCATTGTCAGCAAAGGGTTAGTCATCTGCGGTACCTCTAAATGCTCTGCAGCCCCTGCCGTCCAGAAGCCTGCTTGGACCATCTAAGATGTAGGCAGAAACCCCATTTATCAAGCCTTTGCCGCCAAGAGACGGGCTTGTTGCCCACTTTTTCAGGCATTTTGTTCATAAAACCAGCACTTCATCTGCCAGAGACGACAATGCCGGCCCGAGGGCCGGCATTGTGAGGGCATGGACACTCCCCGCCTCAGCGTCGGGCGTCCTCTTTCAACCACTGGGCGACCCGCTTGGCGAAGTAGGTGAGGATGCCATCGGCCCCGGCCCGCTTGAAGCAGAGCAGGGATTCCATCACGCACTCTTTCTCCTTGAGCCAGCCATTCTGGATCGCCGCCATGTGCATGGCGTACTCGCCGCTCACCTGATAGGCGAAGGTCGGCACGCCGAACTGATCCTTCACCCGGCGGATGATGTCCAGGTAGGGCATGCCCGGCTTGACCATCACGCTGTCCGCCCCTTCGGCGATGTCGAGGGCCACCTCGTGCAGGGCTTCGTTGCCGTTGGCCGGGTCCATCTGGTAGGTGGCCTTGTTGCTCTTGCCGAGGTTGGCGGCGGAGCCCACCGCATCGCGGAACGGGCCGTAGTAGTGGGAGGCGTACTTGGCGGAGTAGGCCATGATCTGCACGTTGACGAAGCCATTCTCCTCCAGCGCCGCGCGGATGGCACCGATGCGGCCGTCCATCATGTCGGACGGGGCCACCATGTCGGCCCCGGCGGCGGCATGGGAGAGCGCCTGCTTCACCAGGATCTCGGTGGTGATGTCGTTCTGCACATAGCCTTCGTCATCGATGATGCCGTCCTGGCCATGGGTGGTGAAGGGGTCGAGCGCCACATCGGTGATGACCCCGAGCTCCGGGAAGCGAGCCTTGAGGGCACGGGTCGCCCGCTGGGCCAGGGCATCCGGGTTGTAGGCCTCTTCCGCCATCAGACTCTTTCTCTCCAGCGGCGTCACCGGGAACAGGGCCACCGCCGGCACACCCAGGGCCACCAGTTCGGCGGCCTCTTCGAGCAGCAGATCGATGGAGAGCCTGTCCACCCCCGGCATGGAGGCAACGGCCTCTCGCTGACCCTCCCCCTCCAGCACGAACACGGGATAGATGAGATCGTCGACGGTCAGTACGTTCTCGCGCACCAGGCGGCGGCTGAAGTCATGTTTGCGCACCCGGCGCAGGCGACGGCCCGGGAAGGCCCCCGGAAGAGTTGTGGCCATGAATCACTCCAAAAGCGGAAGTTGGAAGAATGCGGCGGAGGTGGCCCGGGTATGGGCCAGCAAGGCCTCGGGCGCTTCACCACGGCAGGCCGCCACCACCTGGGCGATGTGCGGCAAAAAAGCGGGTTCGTTGCGTTTGGGCCTGGGTTTCAGATCCCGCGGCACTAGGTAGGGGGCGTCCGTCTCTATCATCAGGCGACCCGCCGGAATGCGGGCCACCTGCTCGCGCAGCAGCTGGCCACGGCGCTCGTCACAGAGCCAGCCGGTCACCCCGATATGCAGCCCCAGCGCCAGGCACTCGTCCAGCTCGGCGTCGGAGCCGGTGAAGCAGTGCAGCACGGCCCCCGGCAGGCGGGGCAACCAGGGGCGCAGGATCTCGACGAATTTGTCATGGGCATCGCGGCAGTGCAGAAACACCGGCATCCCGAGCTCGGCGGCGAGCGCCAGCTGGGCGTCAAACACCGCATCCTGCACCGGGCGGGGGGAGAAGTCCCGGTTGTAGTCGAGACCGCACTCGCCGATGGCCACCACCTGGGGCAGGGCCGCCAGTTCGCGCAGGGCGGGCAGGGTCGCCTCATTGACGCTTTTGGCATCATGGGGATGTACCCCGGCGGTGGAGAAGCAGTAACCGGGCCAGCGGGCGGCCAATGCGGCACTTTCGCGGCTGCCGGCCAAATCGGTGCCGGTCAGGATCAGGGCTTCCACCCCGGCGGCGCGCGCGCGTTCCACCAGGTCGGCTTGTTCGCCTGCGAACTGGCTGCTGGTCAGGTTCAAACCGATGTCGATCATGGAGTCAGGGGTTCCGGACAAACGAGGTGCATATCAGGCATTTGAAAACCATCTACTCGATGGGGCCTTACCATACGCCTCGAACGGATGCATGAAAAGAGGAAGGGAGCCTCAGCTCCCCTCTTCCGTTTGTTGCTGCTCTTCGTCCTCTTTCTTCACGTAGAAGCGGGCGAAGAACAGACCTATCTCCCACAAGCCCCACATGGGGATCGCGAGCAGGGTCTGGGAGAAGACATCGGGCGGCGTCAGAAGCATGCCGACCACGAAGACCCCGACGATGACGTAGGGGCGCTTCTCCTTCAGGCTCCTGGGGGTGGTCACCCCGGTCCAGCAGAGCAGTATGGTGGCCACCGGGATCTCGAACGCCACCCCGAACGCGAAGAACAGGGTCAGCACGAAGTCCAGGTAGCTGGCGATGTCGGTCGCCACCGTCACCCCGGCGGGGGCGGTACTGGTGAAGAAGCCGAACACCAGGGGGAACACCACGTAGTAGGCGAACGCCATCCCCGCATAGAACAGCACGGCGCTGGAGGCCACCAGGGGCAGGATCAGCCGCCGTTCGTGCTGGTACAGACCGGGTGCGATGAAAGCCCAGGCCTGATAGAGCAGATAGGGGATCGCCACGAAGAAGGAGACCACCAGGGTCAGCTTGATGGGCGTGATGAAGGGCGTCGCCACATCCGTCGCTATCATGCTGGTGCCTGCCGGCAACTGGCTGAGCAGCGGCTGGGCCACGAAGTCGTAGATGTTGTTGGAGAAGTAGATGAGCGCGATGAACACCAGCAGGATAGCGGAGATCGCGCGCAGCAGACGGGTTCTCAGCTCCACCAGATGGCTGATGAGGGGTTGTTCTGCCTGACTCATGGCTTACCCTCCCCTCTGGCTGCGGACTCGCTGGCGGGCACAGGCTCGCTCTCTCGCTGGCTGTTGACCGGTGGCACCTCTGGGGTCGCGGGCACCGAGGCCGCCACCGGAGTGGCTGGCTCAGCCCGGGCGGGCTCCCGAGGCGGGCGGATCTCGTTCTCCCCCTGATAGGGACGATTCACCGACTGGGCGGCCGCTTTCAACTGCTCGATGGACTCCTGCAGCTCGGGGCTCAGGTTGTTCATCTGCAGCCGTTCGGCCTTCTTCAGATCGTTGTGCAGATCCTGCAACTTGAGCTCCTGTTCCAGCTCGGCCTTGACCGAGTTGGCGGTGCTGCGGATCAGCCTTATCCAGTGGCTGGCGGTGCGGATCGCGACCGGCAACCGCTCGGGACCCAGCACCACCAGGGCGACGACGCCGATGACGACCAGTTCCCAAAAACCGATGTCGAACATGGCTTAGGCCTGATCTTTGTCTTTCTGCTTGGCGGCTTCGGCGTTGCTGGCCGTCTCGTTCAACTGCTTGGTCGGGAACTCGGCATCTTTCTGCTCGGGTTTGGTGTCGGCCGGCTCATCGGAGAGCGCCTTCTTGAACCCCTTGACCGCCGCGCCCAGATCGCCGCCGATACCGCGCAATTTCTTGGTGCCGAACAACAACACGACGATGACTGCGATGATCAACAACTGCCAAATACTGATACCACCCATGACTTTCTCTCCGGATAGGCGCCCGATGGCGCAGGTTATTTAATGGGAACGGGTTCGCAACCAACCCAGCAGCCAGCATAACCCGGCGCCGGCGAGGCTGATTTGTCCCCACTCAATGTGTTGTTTCTGGGTCAGCAAGAATACACCCGCGAGCAGCAGGCTGGCTCCAACCCCTAAGAGGTAGCGGGCCTGCCCCTGACGGCGACTGTGGCGACGGAAATCGGCAAACATCTGGTCGAAGTGGTGCTGCTGATGGCGGGCCTGACGCAGGGTCTCGTAGACCAGCTCCGGCAGCTCCGGCAGTTTCTCCGCCCAGAACGGCGCCTTCTCCTTGATGGCATTCCACACCGCCTTGGGGCCGACCTGCTCGTGCATCCAGTTTTCCAGATAGGGCTTGGCGGTCTGCCACAAATCCAGCTGGGGATAGAGCTGACGACCCAGCCCTTCCACATAGAGCAGGGTCTTTTGCAGCAGCACCAGTTGCGGCTGCACCTGCATGTTGAAGCGACGGGCGGTGTTGAACAGATTGAGCAGCACGTGGCCGAAGGAGATCTCGGAGAGCGGTTTCTCGAAGATGGGCTCCAGCACGGTGCGGATGGCGAACTCGAACTCGTCCACCTTGGTATCGGGCGGTACCCAGCCAGACTCCACGTGCAGCTCGGCCACACGGCGGTAGTCGCGGTTGAAGAAGGCGAGGAAGTTCTCCGCCAGGTAGCGCTTGTCTTCCCGGTTGAGGGTGCCGACGATGCCGCAGTCGATGCCGATCCAGAGCGGATTCTCGGGGTGTTCGAAAGAGACGAAGATGTTGCCCGGGTGCATGTCGGCGTGGAAGAAGCTGTCACGGAACACCTGGGTGAAGAACACTTCCACTCCGCGCTCAGCCAGCAGCTTCATGTTGGTGCCGTTGGCTTCCAGCGCGGCAATGTCGGAGACCGGAATGCCGTAGATGCGCTCCATCACCAGCACCTGCTCACGGCAATGGTCCGTGAACACCTCGGGCACATAGAGCGCCTCGGAACCGGTGAAGTTGCGGCGCAGCTGGATGGCGTTGGCCGCTTCGCGCATCAGGTTGAGCTCGTCGAGTATGGTCTTGCGATACTCCTCCACCACCTCGACGGGGCGCAGTCGTCCGCTCTGGGGCACGAAACGGGCCACCAGACGGGCCAGGGCCTGCATCAGGCGCAGGTCGGCCTCGATGACCGGCTCGATATCGGGACGGATCACCTTGATGACGATCTCGCGGCCGTTCTCCTTCAACCGGGCGGTGTGCACCTGGGCGATGGAGGCGGATGCAAGCGGCGTCTCGTCGAAGTCATCGAACAGGGTCTCGACGGGGCAACCCAGGCTCTCTTCTATCTGGCGACGGGCGGCCTGACCACAGAAGGGAGGCACCCTGTCCTGCAGCAGGGCCAGCTCTTCGGCAATGTCGGGGGGCAGCAGGTCTCGGCGGGTCGAGAGCATCTGGCCGAACTTGATGAAGATGGGGCCCAGGGCCTCGAAGGCGAGGCGAATACGGGCGCCACGGCTCATGCCTTGTTGCTTGTTCTTGAGCCAGAACAGACTGCGACGGGCCAGACGGCCAGGCCAGGGTTGATAACGGGCGGGCACCAGCTCGTCGATGCCCTGTTCCAGCAGGATGCTGACGATGCGATAGAGGCGTTTGAACTCCTTCGGGGTCATCAGCTCACCTGCTGTTCGAGGCGGGCAAGCCGCAACTCGATCGCCTTCATCTGTTGGGCCAGCTCTTCGACATCGTCATTGAAGCTCGCCACTTCCAGCGGACCCGGGGCAAGCCTCGCCTCCTCGGTCAGATACTCAGCCACTTGACGCTGGGAACGGCACAACTCGCGCCCCACAAAACGGCGAGCCTGACGGGCACCACTGCACAGGGTGTGGGCCACCACATCGCCGGTGTAGCGGGACAGCTCCTCTTCCCAGTCGATATCGAGCTCGCCAAGCAGGGCGCTGAATGCCTGCACCAGTTGGGGGTCACCGCTCAGGTCCAGCTTCTCCTCGCGGATGTAGCGGGTCAGGGCGGAAGGCTCCTTGAGCAGGCCGAGGGCGGTCAGGGAGAGGCTCAGCACCGCATCCGCCTCCCCTTCAAACCTGGCCAGCACATCCAGACGGCGCTCCGAGAAGACAAACCAGAGCGGCTTGAGCTCGCGCAGCTCCAGTTTGAGTACCTTGCCCGTCAGCTTGCGCAACCGCTCCGGGCTCTGTTTGTCCAGGGCCAGCAACTGGTTGAGGCTGGTTTCGATCACCGCGGTGACCATGGCATCCATCGGCATAGGCGACCTTAAAACTTGTAACCGCGGTGCAGGGCGACTACGCCCTGGGTCAGGTTGTAAAACTCGACCTGTTCGAAACCGACATTCTCCATCATGCCTGCTAGGGTCTGCTGATCCGGGTGCATGCGGATCGATTCCGCCAGGTATTTGTAACTTTCGCTGTCGTTTGCGACGATTTCGCCCATTTTCGGCAGCAATTTGAAGGAGTAGAGATCATAAAGCTTGGCGATCACTTCGCTCACCGGCTTGGAGAACTCCAGCACCAGCAGGCGGCCACCCGGCTTGAGCACCCGGAACATGGAGGCAAGCGCCTTGTCCTTGTCGGTGACGTTGCGCAGGCCGAAGCCGATGGTGATGACGTCGAAATGGTTGTCAGGGAACGGGAGCGCCTCGGCATTGGCCTGTACGTAGGAGACGTTGTTGGCCACCCCCAGGTTGCGCAGCTTGTCGCGGCCCACTTTCAGCATGGAGTCGTTGATGTCTGCCAGGACCACCTGGCCGGTCTCACCCACGATGCGGGAGAACTTGGCGGTCAAATCCCCTGTGCCGCCAGCCAGATCCAGCACCTTCTGTCCTTTGCGGACACCGGAGCAGTCGATGGTAAAGCGCTTCCAGAGGCGATGGATGCCGAACGACATCAGATCGTTCATCAGATCATACTTGGCCGCTACCGAATGAAAGACACCGGCGACCAGGGTTTCCTTCTCGGTCGCTGCCACGGTTTTATAGCCAAAATGCGTAGTAGTAGTCTGTTCCGACATCCCTCAAATACCCATAGAGCAAAGAATGGCCGCCAGTTTACCAGAGCCGATGGCGTGCGGACACCTCAAACCCGGCTTGTGACCAACTGCATCCCCAGCACGACCATGGCCAGACAGAGGAACAGATTGAGACCGATATTGAGCAGCGCCTTCAGATAGGCCCCTTGCTGGGCCAGCACGACCGTATCGAGGGCAAAGGAGGAGAAGGTGGTCAGGGCACCGAGGACACCCACCATCAGCAATGGCTTCATCGGGTGTTCCACCACGTGACCATGGCTGATCAGGGCATAGGCAATCCCCATGATGAAGGAACCCACCACGTTGACCACCAGGGTGCCATAGGGAAAGTGGCGTCCCAGCAGCCATGCCATCAGCTCGGCGATGCCAAAGCGCAGGCAGGCACCGAAGGCGCCCCCGACAGCGACAAATAACCAGGTTTGCATCAAGCGGTCTCCAAGATTGTCAGGTTGGCATTATGCAAAATCTCGACAGCAGGGGACAGCCGGGCAATTAATCGACCCGGCAAGACCCTAGCGGCGAAAGTCTACCCGTTCTGGATTCACAAGATGGAGGGTCGTCTCGGCCGGTCGAGTATCGGCGATGACTCTGCCATGACGGATGGAATAACGTACCGGCACCTGGCGGCGCACCGCATCGAAACCATTCTCTACAGGAAGGATCAGCAGGTTGGCGGGCTTGCCCACCTCGATGCCGTAGCGATCCTGCACGTTCAGGGTGCGGGCACTGTGACAGCTGATCAGCTTGAGACTGTCGTTGATCTGTTCGTAGCCCATGATCTGGCAGACATGCAGCCCCATATGCAGCACCTGCAACATGTTGGCCGTGCCCATGGGATACCAGGGATCGAACACGTCGTCGTGGCCGAAGCAGACGTTGATGTTCGCCTCCAGCATCTCCTTCACCCGGGTGATGCCACGACGCTTGGGATAGGTATCGAAGCGCCCCTGCAGGTGAATGTTCACCAGCGGATTGGCGACGAAGTTGATGTCCGCCATCCTGAGCAGCCTGAACAGCCGCGACGCATAGGCTCCGTTGTAGGAGTGCATGGCGGTGGTGTGGCTGGCGGTTACCCTATGGCCAATACCACGCTCGTAGGCCAGGGTTGCCAGCGTCTCGATAAAACGGGACTGTTCGTCATCGATTTCGTCGCAATGCACATCCACCAGAACCTGATATTTCTCCGCAAGATCGAAGACGTAGTGCAGACTTTCGACCCCGTACTCCCGGGTAAACTCGAAATGGGGGATGGCACCGATCACGTCGGCCCCCAGCTTGAGAGCCTCTTCCAGCAATGCCTTGCCGTTGGGGTAGGAGAGGATCCCCTCCTGTGGGAAGGCCACTATCTGCAGCTCCACCCACTCCTTCATCTCCTCCCGCACCTCCAGCATCGCCTTCAAGGCGACCAGATTGGGGTCGGAAACATCCACGTGAGTCCGCACGAACTGGATGCCGTTGGCAATCTGCCATTTCAGTGTCTGGATGGCGCGTTGTTTCACATCCTCATGGGTCAGCAGCGCCTTGCGCTCGGCCCAACGCTCGATCCCCTCGAACAGGGTGCCGGAGAGGTTCCAGCTCGGTTCACCGGCCGTCTGGGTGGTATCGAGGTGAATGTGCGGTTCGATAAAGGGGGAGATGACAAGGCCTTGCTCACCATCAAGCTCATGGGCTGCGAGCAGAGGGATGCTCATGGGCTCGATGGCCCGGATCACGCCTCCCTGACAGAGGATTTGCCACATCCCTTCCCTGCCCGCCAGACGCACATTCCTAATCAGCATGTTCTTTCCCCTTCGAAAGCGTAGTTGTCTTTGCCAATCCACAACTTAGCCCGGATCCCTTTAAGAGAGAAGCGGCGCCCGGAAAGCATACGGGATAGAAAGGGAAGATATCTCAACAACAAGAAGGTGCGACATTGCAGGACTGCAATTTGCGATGGATGGCTGAAAGGCAGATACAAAAAAGCCTCCCGATTGGGAGGCTTTCTTATTTAATGGTGCTGATACCCAGAATCGAACTGGGGACCTCATCCTTACCAAGGATGCGCTCTACCGA
>NZ_MKUI01000032.1:0-71834 GCF_001898585.1 Aeromonas sp. 62-46
CCCACGACAACCGGAATCACAATCCGGGACTCTACCAACTGAGCTACAGCCACCACAGCTGTTTTCGTTCTTCAACACGCCCGTTTAACCGGCGCACTTTTGATGGTGCGCCCGACAGGATTCGAACCTGTGACCTCTGCCTCCGGAGGGCAGCGCTCTATCCAGCTGAGCTACGGGCGCTACGCTGTCGAACGGGGCGCATTATTGATGATGATGCCGACCTTGTCTACTCTTTTTTTGACACAAAGAATCAAGTGCCTGTTTTTCAATCACTTCCGACCCTTTTCAACTATTTTTGTTTTGTTCAGGCTGGATCCAGCAATTCCCCACTACTTTTTGAATCCCTCACCCCATAGGGTCAGAGATGATGGGCAATGCTTGACTTGCCTTTGCGCCCACCTAGAATGAATGAACGTTCATTCAGTCGTTGACCTCTGATAACCATGGATAAGAAAGAACGCATTTTCGAAGCAGCTCACGAGATCCTCGGCGAGCAGGGCTTCTACGGCCTTTCCATTGCCGTGGTCGCCAAGAAAGCCAAGGTGGCGGCAGGCACCATCTATCGCTATTTCAGCGACAAGGATGACCTGATCCGCCAGCTCTATCAGCACACTATCCTCAAGTGTCATCCCCTGGTCATGGAAGGTGTGCAGATAGAAGAGGTGTCCTATAAGCAGTATCGACGCCTCTGGCTCAACATCGATGCCATCTTCACCAGCTACCCCAATGCACTCAAGTGCAAATTGCAGTACGAAAGTTCTCCATTGGGGGCTGAATTGGAGCGGGATCCGGTCATAATGGCGACGTGGGCGCCACTTGAGCGCTTCTTTGAGCAAGGACGCCAACAGGGACTCTTCATCGATCTCCCCATTCTGGTGTTGCAAGCATTGAGTCTGGATTGCGTGGCCAACCTGGCACAGCAGCGCCGGGTTCACGATTTCGAATTGACGCAGGAACAGCTGGAGACGGTCATCCGGGCCAGCTGGAATGCCATTTTAAACCCTAATGTTTCCATCACAGGAGCCTGTTCATGAAAAAGTGGATGGCCATCATGTTGCTGATAGCACTCGCCCTGTTTGGCAGTGTCATCGGCTTCAATATGTTCAAGCAGAAGAAGATTGCAGAGTTCATGGCCAATCGGCCCGAGCCCGAGTTCCCGGTCACCGCCATGGTCACCAAGGCGCAGGACTGGGTCCCCACCATTGAAGCCATCGGCTTCATCGAGCCGAACCAGGGGGTCACCCTCTCCAGCGAGCTGTCAGGCACCATCGACAGCATCCGGTTCGAATCGGGGGCACATGTCAAAGCGGATCAACTGCTGCTGAGCCTGGACTCCAGTGTGGAAAAAGCCAATCTGAACTCTTCCCAGGCCAGACTGCCGGCAGCCAGGGCCAAGTTCGAGCGCTACAAGAACCTCTATCAGAAGAACTCCATCTCCCGGGACCAGCTGGATGATGCCGAGGCAAGCTACCGCTCCCTGGAGGCGGACATCGACAGTCTGAAGGCCACCATCGCCCGTCGTGAGGTGAGAGCCCCCTTCAGCGGCGCCGTGGGCCTGCGCAACGTCTTCCTCGGCCAGTATCTGGAGCCCGGTACCGAGATCGTGCGCCTGGAAGACACCAGCGTGATGCGCCTGCGCTTCACCGTGCCCCAGACCGACATCTCCAAAATCACCCTCGGACAGACCATCAAGATCAACGTGGATGCCTATCCCCAGACCCAGTTTGACGGCCAGATCACGGCCATCGAGCCCGCGGTCAACTATCAGAGCGGCCTGATCCAGGTGCAGGCAGACATCCCGAACAACGACGGCCAGCTCCGTTCCGGCATGTTCGCCCGCGCCAGCATCATACTGCCCACGGTGAAGGACCAGATCGTGATCCCGCAGTCCGCCATCTCCTTCACCCTCTATGGCGAGAACGTCTACGTCATTCACGAGGCTGACGGCGTGAAACGCGCCAAGCAGGTGGTGGTCAAGGCAGGTGAGCGTCGCGGCAACGATGTCCATGTGCTGTCCGGCATCAAGGCTGGCGATCAAATCGTGCTGTCGGGTCAGGTTCGCCTGAGCAACGATACCAAGGTGCACGTGGTCGAGAACGATGCCCTTGCCGTTCCGGCACAAACCCCGATGCTGTAAGCGCGGAGAGCTGCGATGCGATTTACTGACATATTCATAAAACGGCCTGTGCTGGCGATCTCGCTCAGCTTCCTGATAGCCCTGCTGGGCTTCCAGGCCATCTTCAAGATGCAGGTGCGTGAATACCCCGAGGTGATCAACACCGTCATCACGGTCAACACCAGCTACTATGGCGCCAGTGCGGACCTGATCCAGGGCTTCATCACCCAGCCCCTGGAGCAGGCGGTCGCCCAGGCCGACAACATCGACTTCATGACCTCCTCGAGCCAGCTGGGCAGTTCCACGGTGACGGCGTACATGAAGCTCAACACCGATCCGAACGCCGCGCTGTCCGACATCCTGGCCAAGGTCAACTCGGTGCGTTCCCAGTTGCCCAAAGAGGCGGAAGACCCTTCGGTCACCTCCTCCACCGGCTCCACCACGGCGGTGCTCTACATGGGCTTCACCAGCCCGGAGCTCAACTCCAGCCAGATCACCGACTACCTGGAGCGGGTCATCAAGCCCCAGCTGTTTACCGTGGGCGGGGTCTCCAAGGTGGATCTGTATGGCGGGGTCGAATTCGCCCTGCGGGTGTGGCTGGATCCGGCCAAGATGGCCGCCTTTGACCTGACCTCAAGCGACGTGATGACGGTGCTCAACAGCAACAACTATCAGTCCGCGACCGGCCAGGCCACCGGCTATTTCACCCTGTTCAACGGCAACGCCGAGACCCAGGTCGGCAACATCGAAGAGCTCAAGCGTCTGGTGGTCGCCACCCGCGACAGCAAGGTGATCCGTCTCTCCGACATCGCCAAGGTCTCCCTGGAGAAGAGCCACGACATCTATCGCGCCAGCGCCAACGGCCGCGAGGCCGTAGTTCTGGCCATCAACGCAGCCCCGACAGCCAACCCCATCAACATCGCCCACGATGTGCTGGAGCTGCTGCCGAGCCTGAAGCGCAACATGCCGAGCACCATGCAGGTGAACGTCCTGTATGACTCCACCATCGCCATCAACGAATCCATCCACGAGGTCATCAAGACCATACTGGAGGCGGCCGCCATCGTACTGGTGGTGATCACCCTGTTCCTCGGTTCGTTCCGGGCGGTCATCATCCCCATCATCACCATTCCCCTGAGCCTCATCGGCGTGGTGATGATGATGGACATGTTCGGCTTCTCCATAAACCTCATGACCCTGCTGGCGATGGTGCTGGCCATCGGTCTGGTGGTGGATGACGCCATCGTGGTGCTGGAGAACGTCGACCGTCACATCAAGGAAGGGGAAGAGCCGTTCCGGGCCGCCATCATAGGTACCCGGGAGATCGCCGTGCCCGTCATCGCCATGACGGTCACCCTGGCGGCGGTGTATGCGCCCATCGCCCTGATGGGGGGCATCACCGGCTCCCTGTTCAAGGAGTTCGCGCTGACCCTGGCGGGCGCCGTGTTCGTCTCGGGCATCATCGCCCTGACCCTGTCGCCCATGATGTGCGCCAAGATGCTCAGGGCCAACGAGGAGCCCGGCAAGTTCGAGCGTACCGTACACGATCTGCTGGACCGGATGACGGCCCGCTACGACGCCATGCTCCATGCCGTGATGCAAAAGCGCATCGTGGTCATCCTGTTTGCCGTCATCGTGTTCGCCAGCCTGCCGCTGCTGTTCAAGTTCATTCCGAGCGAGCTGGCCCCGTCCGAGGACAAAGGCGTCATGGCGGTGCTGGGGACGGCGCCTTCCAACGCCAACCTGGACTACATCGAAAACACCATGGCGGACGTGAACAAAGTCCTGGACGACCAGCCGGAGATCGCTTACTCCCAGGTCTTCTCAGGGGTGTTCAACTCCAATCAGGCGTTCGGTATCGCCTCCATGGTGCCATGGAGCCAGCGTGAAGCGAGCCAGAAAGAGGTGCTGGATCGGGTTGCCGGTCTGGTGAAGGACATCCCCGGGATGGCCATCACCACCTTCCAGTTCCCGGAACTGCCGGGGGCCTCGAGCGGTCTGCCCATCCAGTTCGTCATCACCACCCCGAACAGCTTCGAGAGCCTGTTCCTGATCGCGGGTGAGATGCTGGCGGCAACCCAGGCCAACGGCCAGTTCGTCTATTCGGATCTCGATCTGAACTACGACTCGGCCACCATGAAGATCAGCATCGACAAGGACAAGGCGGGTGCCTACGGCATCACCATGCAAGACATCGGCATCACCATGGGCACCATGATGGCGGACGGTTACGTCAACCGTATCGACCTGGATGGCCGCTCCTACGAGGTGATCCCGCAGGTGGAGCGCAAGTTCCGTCTCAACCCCGAGTCCATCAAGGGGTACTACGTGCGTGCCGCCGACGGCAAGTCGATCCCGCTGGGCAGCCTGATCAAGATTGAAGTGAAGGGAGAGCCCCGTGCCCTGCCCCACTTCAACCAGCTGAATTCCGCCACCATCGGCGCCGTACCGGCACCGGGCGTGGCCATGGGGGATGCGATCAACTGGTTCAAGGCGACCGCGGAAGAGAAGCTGCCCCAAGGCTATCGTTACGACTTCATGGGTGAAGCCCGCCAGTTCGTGACCGAAGGGAATGCGCTCTACGCCACCTTCGCCCTGGCCCTGGCCATCATCTTCCTGGTGCTGGCGATCCAGTTCGAATCCGTGCGTGACCCGCTGGTCATCATGGTGTCGGTGCCGCTGGCCATCAGTGGCGCGCTGATAGCCCTGGCGTGGGGCATGGCCACCATGAACATCTACTCCCAGGTCGGTCTCATCACCCTCGTCGGTCTGATTACCAAGCACGGTATTCTGATCTGCGAGGTGGCGAAGGAGGAGCAGCTGCTCCATGGTCTGAACCGGATGCAAGCCGTGATGCAGGCTGCCAAGGTCCGTCTGCGCCCCATCCTGATGACCACGGCGGCGATGATCGCAGGCCTTATCCCGCTGCTCTATGCCTCGGGTGCGGGGGCGGCACAGCGCTTCAGCATCGGCATCGTCATCGTGGCGGGTCTGGCCATCGGCACCCTGTTCACCCTGTTCGTGCTGCCGGTCATCTACACCTTCCTGGCATCCGAACACAAGCCGCTGCCGGAATTCGACGAATCCATCCCGGCAAAAGCCAAGGGCGGTCACTGATCCCAGCCCACACAAATAAGGCCCCGAAAGGGGCCTTATTTTTATCCATTGGATGACACACGACATAAGTCCATGAAGCAGTTAAACTAAACCGCACTCAATCCAGACCGCAAGGACGCCATGTCAGGAATCTTCTCCAAGGCCGTCGGCCTTAACGGACTCTCTTATCGTCTGCTTTCCTACATTCTGATCTGCAGTACGGTGCTGGCACTGCTCATCACCGTGCTTCAGCTCGCCTGGGACTACAACAAGGATGTGACCGTCATCGAGGCCAGCATCGGCCAGATCGAGGCCTCCTTCCTGCAACCCATCTCGGCCAGTCTCTGGAATCTGGATGAAGAGCAGGTGAAGGTGCAGATCGAGGGCATCATGAACCTGCCCAACATGCAGTTCGTCATGGTCAAGGAGATGCTGGGCAATTCGGAAGTGCCCCTGCTCACCCAGGGGGTGGAGCAGCCCCAATACGACATCTCCCGCGAGTTCACCCTGAGCTATCAGGGGGAAGTGGTCGGCAAGCTGTTCGTCGCCGCCTCCCTGGAGCAGGTCTACCAGCGCCTCATCGAGAAATCCGTGCTGATCCTGGTCAGCCAGACCATCAAGACCCTGGTCGTCTCGTTCTGCATCCTGGTCATCATCTACTATCTGGTGATCCGTCATATCAACCGCATCGTCAGCTATGCCCAGAAACTGAGCCTGGATCGCCTCGCGGTGGAGCTGACCCTGGAAGGTCGGCCCCTGCCCCGCAAGTCCCCTGACGAATTCGATACCCTGGCCGCCACCCTCAACCAGATGCGCACCCGGCTGAACGACGAGTTCACGGCCCGCCATCAGGCCGCCGATCAGCTCCAGCAGGAGCGGGACTTCTCCGCCACCCTGATCAACTCCGCCAACATGGTCATCTGCTGCATGGAGCCGGATCTCAACATCGCCAGCATCAACCCGGCGGCCATCCTGCTCACCGGCTATCACCACCAGGAGCTGTTGCAGCACAACTGGCTGGATCTCTTTGTCAGCAAGGAGCAGCGTGACGAGCTGGCCGCCACCCTGGCCGATCAGGGCGCCCTGGAGGACAGGGAGATCACCATGCACGACCAGCAGGGCAACGAGCTGGTACTGCAGTGGACCTTCGCTCCCTTCTACGAGGGGCCTAACCTCAAGTACCTGATTGGCTTTGGCTATGACATCACCCCCCTCAAAAAGGTGGAGCGGGAGATCACCCTGTTCAACGAGCAGCTGGAAGGCAAGGTGGCGGAACGCACCCGCAGCCTGAGCGATGCCAACGACCAGCTGGGCAAGGCCTATGACGATCTCAAGCAGGCCCAGCAGACCCTGGTGGAGTCGGAGAAAATGGCCTCCCTCGGTTCCCTGGTTGCCGACGTGGCCCACGAGATCAACACCCCCATCGGCATCAGCGTCACCGCCTCCTCCTACCTGCAGGAGCGGGTGGCCGACTTCAAGCAGCATATCGAGGCCAAGCAGCTCTCCCGCACCTACCTCAACGAATTCACCCAGAATCTCGACGAGTCGATGCAACTGCTGCAAGGCAACCTGCGCCGCGCCTCCGAGCTCATCGCCAGCTTCAAGCAGGTGGCAGTGGATCAGTCCTCCGAGGCCCGATACAACTTCAGCCTCGCCGACAACCTGCATCAGGTGGTGGTCTCCCTCGGCTACAAGCTCAAGAAGGCCCAGTGCGAGGTGGACATCCAGTGCGATCCCAAGCTGAGCATCTACTCCTTCCCGGGCAGCTTCACCCAGATCTATTCCAACCTGATCCTCAACTCCATCCATCACGGTTTCGATGGCTGGGACAGGCCCAGAAAGATCACCATCCAGGTGGCGCAGCAGGGAGACGAGCTGGTCATCGACTACAGTGACAACGGCCGCGGCATCCCCCCGGAGATACTGCCGCGCATCTTCGATCCCTTCGTCACCTCCAAGCGGGGCCAGGGTGGCAGCGGGCTCGGCACTCACATCATCTACAACCTGGTGGTCCAGCTGCTGCGCGGCCGCATCCACTGCGCCAGCGAACCGGGCCAGGGTGCCCAGTTCCACATTCGTCTGCCCATCCAGCAGAACTGAGCACCGGCTCTTGTGGGCCGGCCGCTTTGTCCCCATCATGCTGTGACTGCATTCTTAACGAGCGGAGAACCTCGCAATGGCACAGCATTTTGACTACATCGCCATCGGTGGCGGCAGCGGCGGCATCGCCTCGGCCAACCGGGCAGCCATGTACGGCAAGAAAGTCGCCCTGATCGAAGCCAAAGAGCTGGGTGGCACCTGCGTCAACGTCGGCTGCGTACCGAAGAAGGCCATGTGGTATGCAGGCCAGATCGCCGATGCCCTGAAATATGGCGCCGACTACGGCTTCGACACCACGCTCAACCACTTCAGCTGGGCCAAGCTGGTCGAATCCCGTCAGGCCTATATCGGGCGCATTCACCAGTCCTACCAGAACGTGCTGGGCAAGAACCAGATCACTGTCATCAAGGGCTTCGCCCGCTTCGTCGACAGCCATACCGTCGAGGTGAACGGCGAGCACTACAGCGCTGATCACATCCTGATTGCCACCGGCGGCCGCCCCGAGGTCCCGACCATTCCGGGCGCCGAACTGGGTATCGACTCCGACGGCTTTTTCGACCTGCAAAGCCAGCCCAAACGGGTTGCCGTGGTGGGTGCCGGCTATATCGCCGTGGAGATCGCAGGCGTGATGCAGGCCCTTGGCTCCGAGACCCATCTGGTGGTGCGCAAGCATGCGCCGCTGCGCAACTTCGACCCCATGATCCACGAGACCCTGGTGGAGATCATGGCGCAGGAAGGGCCCAAGCTGCACACCCACGCCATTCCCAAGGCCGTCATCAAGAACGCAGACGACAGCCTGACCCTGCAACTGGAAGATGGTCGCCACCTCACCGTGGACTGCCTCATCTGGGCCATCGGTCGCGAGCCTGCCACCGACAACCTCAATCTGGCTGCCACCGGCATCACCCTGGACGAGAAGGGCTTCATCCCCACCGACAAGTTCCAGAACACCGCCGTCGCCAACCTCTATGCCGTCGGTGACAACACCGGCCGCATCCAGCTCACCCCGGTGGCCGTAGCAGCGGGGCGCCGCCTCTCAGAGCGGCTGTTCAACAACAAGCCGAACGAGCACCTCAACTACGATCTGGTGCCAACCGTGGTGTTCAGCCACCCGCCCATCGGCACCATCGGCCTGACCGAGCCGGAAGCCGTCGCCGAATACGGGGAAGATCAGGTGAAGGTCTACCGCAGCCAGTTCACCGCCATGTATTCGGCGCTGACCCAGCATCGCCAGCCCACCCGGATGAAACTGGTCTGCGTCGGGCCGGAAGAGAAGGTGGTCGGTCTGCATGGAATCGGCTTCGCCATGGACGAGATCCTGCAAGGCTTCGGCGTCGCCATGAAGATGGGCGCCACCAAGGCGGACTTCGACAACTGCGTTGCCATCCATCCGACCAGCGCGGAAGAGTTTGTGACCATGCGCTAACCGCATATCAAAGTCACAGCAACTTGCTACCAAACCCGGCCCAGGCCGGGTTTTTTGTGCCTTGCCCGTCCACCAGCTAGCAAAACCTCCCTTCTTTACGCCGATTTTACGCCAGCCAAATTGGGCTTTATGGCGCCTTTACGCCCGTTTTACATACCCTTTCAGCGTCAATGAGACCCATGGGATCGACACGGATATGCATCGATCCCTGACGCTAATTACCTCAACGGAGTCGTTATGAATTGGCTATATCTGCTGCTGGTCCTCGCCCTCGCGGGTTATCTGCTGCGCGCTCTCGCGCGCACCCATGAGTGAGGAACCGGATATGTGGCAAGAGATCATCTATCCCGTCGCGTTCGTGCTGCTGGTGCTGCTGCCGGCGCCTCTGCTTGGCAACTACCTCTATCGGGTGTTTGAAGGCAAGAGTCGCTGGCTCGCCCCGCTTGAGCGCGCCACCCTGGCCTGCTGCGGCACGGACGGGCGCGAGCAGGACTGGAAGTCCTACGCCCTCAGCCTGCTGGCCTTCAACGGCGCAGGCTTCGGCCTGCTGTTCCTGATCCTGCTGGCGCAGGGTCTGCTGCCCCTCAACCCGCAGCAGCTGCCCGGACTGAACTGGCAACTCGCCTTCAACACCGCGGTCAGCTTCATGACCAACACCAACTGGCAGGCCTACTCCGGCGAAGCCAGCCTCTCCTACTTCAGCCAGATGGTGGGGCTCACCACCCAGAACTTCGTCTCCGCCGCCACCGGCGCCGCCGTCGCCATCGCCCTGTTTCGCGGCATCGCCCGCCAGCAGACCACCCACCTCGGCAACTTCTGGCAGGATCTGGTGCGTTTCTGTCTCTACGTGCTGCTGCCGATGGCGCTGATCCTGGCGCTGCTGCTGGTCTGGCAGGGGGTGCCCCAGAGCCTGTCGGCCTACCTGCCGTTCCACGCGCTGGAAGGCCAGGAGCAGCTGCTGCCGCTCGGCCCGGCCGCCTCCCAGATCGCCATCAAGCAGCTCGGCTCCAACGGCGGCGGCTTCTTCGGCATCAACTCGGCCCATCCGTTCGAAAACCCCACCGCCCTCTCCAACTGGCTGGAAATGGTCGCCCTGCTGACGCTGGCCGCCGCCATGGTCTGCACCCTGGGGCGCTACGTGAAGGATCTGGCCCACAGCCGCGCCATCCTCATCGCCATGACCATCATGCTGGTGCTGGGGCTCTGCCTCGCCATCGGCCAGGAGCTGAAGCCGGATCCCGCCCTCGCCCACCTCACCAGCGAAGCCGGCAACTGGGAAGGCAAGGAGAGCCGCTTCGGCCCCGTGCTGTCCAGCATCTGGGAAGTGGCCACCACCGCCGCCTCCAACGGCTCGGTCAACGCCATGCACGACAGCTTCGCCCCGCTCGCCGGCATGGTCGCCATGATCAACATGCTGCTGGGTGAAGTGGTGTTCGGCGGCGTCGGTGCCGGTATCTACGGCATGATGCTGTTCGTGCTGCTGACCGTGTTCCTGTGCGGCCTGATGGTGGGGCGCACTCCGACCTATCTGGGCAAACGGCTCGGCATCACCGAGATGAAGTGGGTGGTCGCCAGCATGCTGGTGATGCCGGTCGGGGTATTGGTGATCGGCGGCATTACCCTGCTGATGCCGAACTCCGCCACCGTCATCGGTCACGACGGCCCCCACGGTCTGTCACGGCTGATCTATGCCTACGCCTCGGCCGCCGGCAACAACGGCTCCGCCTTCGCCGGCTTTGCCGCCGCCGACAGCTGGCAGTGCATCGCCATCGGGCTGGCCATGCTGCTCGGCCGCTTCGGCTACATCATTCCGGTGCTGGCCATCGCCGGCCAGCTGGCCCGTGCCCCGCGCCAGGAGCGAAGCGAGGGGGACTTCCCCGTCAGCGGCCCGCTCTTCATCACCCTGCTGATCGTCACCGTGCTGCTGATGGGGGGTCTCTCCTTCCTGCCGGTACTGGCGCTGGGCCCGGTGGCGGAACACCTGAGCCTGCTGGGAGGTGCCTTCTGATGCTGCACACCCCACTGATCTGCGTGACCAACTATTCGATGCAGGGAGCTTTCCAATGAGCAAGTCCGCTTCAATGAGCACCGACACCATTCAGGTGAAGGGCAAGAAACAGAAATCACAGATCCTGCAGGCCATGGTGGAAGCCCTCTATCGCTTCAACCCCAGGGCGCTGTTTGGCAGCCCCATCCTGTTCACCCTCTGGCTGGCGGCCGTGATGGCAACCCTGGAGTCGCTGCTGGGGCAGCCGCTCTCCGGCGTTGCCCCATCGCTGGCCTGGCAGCTGACCGCCTGGCTCTGGCTCACCCTCTGGTTTGCCAACTTCGCCGAGACCCTGGCCGAGGGGCGCGGCAAGGCGCGGGCCGACAGCCTGAAGGCCGGCATGAGCCAGCTCAAGGCACGTCGAGTCACCAGCCCGCAGGATGACAAGGGCGAGTGGGTACCGGCCACCAGCCTGCTCAAGGGCGATCTGGTGCTGGTGCGCAGCGGCGAGATGATCCCGGCCGACGGCGAAGTGGTCGCCGGCATCGCCTCGGTCAACGAGGCGGCCATCACCGGCGAATCCGCCCCCGTCATCCGCGAGTCGGGCACCGACCGCAGCGGCGTGACCGGCAACACCACCGTCGTCTCCGACCAGATCTGGGTGCACATCAGCAACAACCCGGGCGAAAGCACGCTGGATCGCATGATTGCGCTGGTGGAAGGAGCCAAGCGGCAGAAGACCCCCAACGAGATGGCGCTGGATGCCCTGCTGGTGGGGCTGACCCTGATCTTCCTGCTGGTGGTGGCCACCCTGCCCTGGTTCCTCGACTACAACGGCACCCAGGTGCCCCGGCTCTATCTGCTGGCGCTGTTCATCACCCTGATCCCGACCACCATCGGCGGTCTGCTCTCCGCCATCGGCATCGCCGGCATGGACCGGCTGGTGAAGCTCAACGTGATCGCCAAGTCGGGCCGGGCGGTGGAAGCCGCCGGCGACGTGCGTACCCTGCTGCTGGACAAGACCGGCACCATCACCTTCGGCAACCGGATGGCGGACGAGCTGATCCCGGCCCCCGGCGTGGATCCCTCCCTGCTGGCTCAGGCCGCCATGCTGGCCTCGCTCGGTGACAATACCCCGGAGGGCAAATCCATCCTGACCCTGGCGGGCAAGAGCCACACCAGACCGAGCCAGCTGGAGAGCGACATCCTCATCCCCTTCAGCGCCGAGACCCGGCTGAGCGGGCTGGATCGCAACGGCCATCACTATCGCAAGGGGGCGGTGGACGCTGTGCTGCGCTACCTCTCCCTCGATCGCAAGGCGGTGCCCGAGCTCATTCTCAAATCGGTGGACAACATCGCCCGCCAGGGCGGTACCCCGCTGCTGGTCTGCACCCACGAGAAGCTGCTGGGGGTAGTGTTCCTCAAGGACATCATCAAGCCGGGCATCAAGGCACGCTTCCAGATCCTGCGCCACATGGGGATCCGCACCGTGATGATCACCGGTGACAACCCGCTGACCGCCGCCGCCATCGCCGCCGAAGCCGGGGTGGACGACTTCATCGCCGAGGCGACGCCGGAGAAGAAACTGGCCTACATCCGTCAGGAGCAGGCCGACGGCCGGCTGGTGGCCATGTGCGGGGACGGCGCCAACGACGCACCAGCCCTGGCCCAGGCCGACGTGGGGCTGGCCATGAACGAGGGGACCCAGGCCGCCAAGGAGGCGGGCAACCTGGTGGATCTCGACTCCAACCCCACCAAGCTGCTGGACGTGGTGCTGGTGGGCAAGCAGCTGCTGGTGACCCGTGGCGCCCTGACCACCTTCTCCATCGCCAACGACGTGGCCAAGTACTTCGCCATCCTGCCGGCCCTGTTCATCGCCGCCTATCCACAGCTGGGGGCGCTGAACCTGATGCAGCTGGGCAGCCCGGAGAGCGCCATCCTGTCGGCCATCATCTTCAACGCCCTGATCATCGTCGCGCTGGTGCCGCTGGCTCTGCGCGGGGTCAGCCTGAAGGGAACGGCGGCCAGTCTGCTGCGCCGCAACCTGCTGATCTACGGCGTCGGCGGCCTGATAGTGCCTTTCATAGGCATCAAGTTGATCGACCTGGTCATCACCGGCCTGGGGCTGGTGTAACGGCATCACCGGATGCGGGACAGACCCGCATCCACCCAACGCATTTGGAGCAAGAAAATCATGATAGCAATCAGAACCCTGCTGACCCTGACCCTGCTGCTGGGGGTGGCATATCCGCTGGCCGTCACCGGGCTGGCCCAGCTGCTCTTCCCCTGGCAGGCCAACGGCAGCCTGCTCACCAACGCCAAGCAGCAGGTGGTCGGCAGCGCCCTGCTAGCCCAGAGATTCGAGCGGGCCGACTACTTCCACTCCCGCCCCTCCGCCAGCGATTTCGCCACCATAGGTGGCGGCGGAAGCAACCTGGGGATGAGCTCGCCGCTACGGGCCGAGTTTGCCGCAGCTGCGGCCAGGGCGCAGCCGGAAGCCAGGGTCCCCGCCCTGCTGACCCGCTCCGCCTCCGGCCTCGATCCCCATCTGCCCCTCGATGCAGCGCTGGCCCAGGTGGATAGGGTCGCCGGGCAACGGGGGCTGGATCCCGTTCAGTTGACGGAGCAGGTCAAGTCGGCGGCACAAGCTGGTATCCTTGGCCCGCAGGTGGTCAACATTCTCCAGTTGAACCTGCAACTCGATCATCAAAAGGGCGCCTGAGGGCGCTCCTTGCCGTTCGGAAAGGCTCCCTTTCGACAACGGGGACAAGCATGAGCAATGAGGTCACGGCCGCAGTTCGGCCGATGCAACGGGAGCACGGGGATGCGTGATGAAGTGAGGGCAGACGCCCTGCTGGCGAGCCTGGAGCAGGAGCACAGGGGCAAGCTGAAGGTGTTTCTCGGCGCGGCCCCCGGCGTCGGCAAGACCTACGCCATGCTGCAGGCGGTGCGGGAGCAGGCCAGGGAGGGAGTCGACATCCTGATCGGGGTGGTGGAAACCCACGGCCGCCAGGAGACCCTGGCCCTGCTCGACAAGCTCGCCATCCTGCCGCGCACACTGCACCTGCACCGCCAGCAGCGGCTGGAGGAGATGGATCTGGACGGTCTGCTGGCGCGCAAGCCCGCCATCGCCGTGGTGGACGAGCTGGCCCACAGCAACGCCCCCGGCAGCCGCCACGAGAAGCGCTGGCAGGATGTGGAGGAGCTGCTGGGCGCCGGCATCGACGTCTACACCACCCTCAACGTGCAGCACCTGGAGAGCCTCAACGATCTGGTGTGGCAGCTGACCGGGGTCAGGGTCAAGGAGACCCTGCCTGATCAGGTGCTGCTGGAGGCCGACAGCCTGGTGCTGATCGACCTCCCCCCCAAGGAGCTGCTCGGCCGCCTCAAGGAGGGCAAGGTCTATGTGCCCCACCAGGCCAAGGCCGCCCTGCAGTCTTTTTTCTCTCTGAACAACCTGACCGCTCTGCGGGAGCTGGCGATGCAGACCGCCGCCAGCCATGTGGAGGGAGACCTGCAGTTGCAGTGGCAGGCGGCCGGCAAGACCACCTTGCCGCTGCGGGGCAAGCTGATGGTCTGCATCGGGGATGAGCACGGCGCCGCCCTGGTGCGTTACGGCCACCGCTTCGCCCAGCGCAGGCAACTGCCCTGGCTGGTGGTGCACATCGACAGCAAGGGGCAGCGCTCCCCCGAGCTGGAGCAGGCGCTGGCCCTGGCCTCCCAGCTGGGGGCCAGGGTGCTGACCCTCTCCAGCCCGGCCGTGGCCGATGCCCTGCTGGAGACCGCCGAACAGCAGCAGGTCTCCCAATTGCTGCTCGGCAAATCCCGCAATCCGCCCTGGCGTCGATCCCTGGTGCAACACCTGCTCAAACAGGCGCAGGGATTCGAGATCACGCTGGTGGATACCGAGAAGCGCAAACCCGGTCTGACCCTGCCAACGGCAGGCCCGGGTGAGCTTCGCCAGAGCCTGCTGGCGGTGGCCATCATGGGGGGGACCTCGGCCGCGGTCTGGGCCCTCTCCCACTGGCTGCCCCCCGCCTCCCTGCCCATGCTGTTCGTGCTGGGGGTGCTGGCCACCGCGCTCACCACCAGCCTGGTCCCCGCCATCCTGGCTGCGGTACTGGGCTTCGTTGGCCACAACCTGCTGTTCACCGTCCCCTACTTCTCCCTGAGCGTGGCCAGCCACAGCGACCTGCTCACCCTGTTCGTGCTGCTCATCGTCGGCATCGCGGCCGGGCGCCTCGCCTCCCGCCAGCGTCAGCAACTGGTCAGCCTGCGCGAGACCCAGCAACTGGGCAACGCCCTGCTCTCCCTGAGCCAGGGGCTGGCCACCGCCAGCAGCCCGGTGGACGTGCTGAGACAGGGAACCCAGGCCATCGCCCTCGCCCTTGGGCAGCCCGTGTTCGCGCTCGATGGGGATTACCAGTACCGGGCCGGTGACACCCAGACCGGGCCGGGCCAGACCGACAAAGCCGCCATTGACTGGTGCCTGGCCCAGAAGCAGAGCGCCGGTGCCCATACCGCCACCCTCAACGCCGCCGAGGCCCAGTATCATCACCTCGGCGATGACCTGGTGCTGGGCATCCGGCTGGCCAGCCCGCTCACCTCCGCCGCCGAGCACCAGCTGCAGGCTCTGCTCACCGATATCCGCGCCGCCCTGGCGCGGATCGATCTCAACGAGCGGCTGGCGGACAGCCAGTTGCAGGCGGAGACCGACCGGATGCGCGCCGCCCTGCTCTCCTCGGTCTCCCACGACCTGAAGACGCCGCTCGCCACCATCATGGGGGCCGGCAGCACCCTGCTGGAATACGGGGACCGGATAAGTGCGGAGGACCGCATCGAACTGCTGCACTCGGTGCAGGACGAGGCGCGCCGCCTGCACGGCTATGTGCAAAACCTGCTGGACATGACCCGCATCGGTTCACCGGACTTCCAGTTGAAACGGGACTGGGTCGACCTGGCGGACCTGGTGGAGAGCGCCCGCCGCCGGCTCGACTCCTCCTGGCGCCAGCACAAGCTGCTGGTGCACTTCGATCAGCAGATCCCCCGGCTCTATGTGCACGGCGCCCTGATCGAGCAGGTGCTGGTCAACATCCTCGACAACGCCTCCCGCTACTCGCCGGCCGGCACCCCCATCGAGTTCAAGGTGATGCTGGCGGATCCCGACCTCATCATCGACATCATCGATATCGGGGTCGGCATCGCCGAGTCGGATCGGGACAAGATCTTCAATCTGTTCTACACCCAGCCGGTCGGCGACTGCGGCAGCCGCGGCACCGGGCTTGGCCTCGCCATTTCCCGCGCTATGATAGAGGTCCACGGCGGCCGCATCTGGGCATTCGCCGGCCCCAACGGCAACGGCACCTGCATGCGCATCTCCCTGCCGCTGGCCCTCAACGCACCGGCGGCCTGATGGTCGCCGCCCTTTTCAATCAGCAAACGGGAGGCTGAATGGCTCACATACTGGTCATCGACGACGAGGCGGCCATCCGCCGTTTTTTGCGGATCAGCCTGATCGCCGAAGGACATCAGGTGAGTGAGGCGGTCGGCGTCACCGAGGGGATGGCGCAGTATCGCCACCTCAACCCCGACCTGGTGATCCTGGATCTGGGCCTGCCGGACGGTGATGGCATCCAAATCCTGCACGCCATCCGCGAGCACCACGCCAATCCCGTGCTGGTGCTCTCGGCGCGGGACTCGGAGCAGGAGAAGGTGCGGCTGCTGGATGCGGGGGCCAACGACTACATGAGCAAGCCGTTCGGCGTCGGGGAGATGATGGCCCGTATCCGGGTGCTGCTGCGCCAGCGAGTCGGTGCCACCAGCGGCGAGTGTCGACACTTCCCCCACTGTGGCTTGACCCTGGACAGCAGCAGCCACAAGGTGACCCTGCAGGGCGAGGAGATCCCCCTCTCCCGCAAGGAGTTCGCCCTGTTGCAGGCGCTGGTGTGCCACCCCGGCAAGCTGGTGCAACAGACCCAGCTGCTCATCGACATCTGGGGACCGAGCCACAAGGAAGATACCCACTACCTGCGCATCGTCATCGCCAGCCTGCGCAAGAAGCTGGGAGATAACCCCCAGCAACCCACCCTGATCGAGACCGAATCCGGCATCGGCTACCGCTTTATCGGCAGCTGATGTTGCAGCAAGAAGCTGGGCGGCAACATTCCCAGCAACCCACCCTGATCGAAACTGAAGCCGGCATCGGCTACCGTTTTATCGGCAGCTGATGTTTCACGTGGAACGACGCCAACCGCAGCACAGGGCCAGCAGACCGCATCCCCCGAGCAGCAGCCCGAGATCCTGCAAGCTGGCGGCAACCGCCAACCCCAGGCTGAGCAACAGGTAGTAACCGAGCCCGAACAGGGCCCCGGCACTGCCCGCCACCTCCCGATAGGCCAGCAGCGCCTGGCTCAGCACATTGGGGATAGCCAGCCCGAACGCGACCACCACTCCCGTCATGGGCAGCAGAAACCAGAGCGATGCCTGACTGGCCCACACCAGCCAACCCGAACCCAGCGCCAGCACGGCGGCGAGCCGTATTAACGAGGCAGGCGTCCAGCCACGGCCCAACAGATGCTTGTTGAGCAGGCTGCCCACCAGGGTCGCCAGCGCCAACACGATGCCGGAGTAACCAAACTCGCCCGCGCTCAACCCCAGACTGGCAAACAGAAACGGCGCCAGGCTGTAGTAGCCGAACAGCATGGTGTTGAACAGTGCGACCAGGGCGGCGCTGCGCCACAAGCCGGTATCACGCACCATCCGGCAGGCCAGCGGCCAGAGTGCGACCCTTTGGGTGGTGGCCGGGCGGGTTTCCGGCAGTTGCCAGCAAGCCATCAGCAACAAGCCGATTGCCAGCGCCAGCAGGGCGCCGAATACCCCGAGATAACCCAAGCCATCAGCAAGCAGGCCACCGCTCACCAGCCCCAGCACAGGACTCAGGGAGAGCGCGATGCCCATCACCGAAAAGACCCGCGCCAGATCGCTGCCCTGATAGCTGTCGCGCAGCATGGTCTGGGTCACCACGGAACCCACGGCGGCGCCGAAGGCCGCGATGACCCGGGCCAGCAGCAGGGTTTCAAATTGAGTGGCCAGCAACGCCAGCAGGGTGCCGGCGCCATAGGTCAGCAACCCCGCCAGCATGGCGGGACGCCGCCCGATGAGATCGCACAGTCGGCCCCAGCAGACCACGCCCGCCGCAAACGCCAGAAAATAGACCGACAGGGTCTGGGACGCCTGCCCCTCGCTCACCCGAAACGCAGTGGCGATATGGGTCAGCACCGGGCTGTAGATGGTCTCCACCATCTGGGGAAACATCATCAATCCGACCACCAGCCAGCGCGGTGGCAACCTGTTGTTCATGACACACCTCCTTCACAAGAGGTCGCCATTCTAGAGAGGGATAACATGTCCGATTACAATAAGGCGGACTATAAACAGCAAGAATCGGACACATGGCCTTTATTCTTCCCGATCACCCCTTTGATCCGGACCAGCACGACGGCAGCGCCATCGGTATTGCCGCCGCCCTCGGCTGGCACGACTCCGGCCGCCATCAGCACCAGCGCCACCAGCTGCTGTTCGCCCAGGCAGGCTGCATGACCATAGAGCTGGACGATCAGGTCTGCCTGCTGCCGCCGACGCGAGCGGCCTGGTTGCCAGCAGGTCTGCCCCACCGGGTGTTGATGCGCGGGGTAGTGGCCTATCGCTCCCTCTACTTCCAGCCGGAGCCCGCGTTGCCAAACGAGATGGCGGTGCTGGCGGTCAACCCGCTGCTGCGGGAGATCATCGAGCGGATGGCGCTCTGGCCCTGGGACAAGCCAGCGGCGGAGCAGCATTGCACGCTGGCGCTGTTGCAGGAGGAGCTGGCGCAAGCGCCGCGGGAATCCTGGCAGTTGCCGCTGCCGTCAGACGGGCGTCTGATCGGCTGGCTGCAGGAGATAAAGCGGGGTGACACCCTGCCCGATCGGCTCAACCGGCTGGCCGAGCGGGTGGGTGCCAGCGACAAGACCATAGGCCGCATCTTCATGCGGGAGACCGGTATGAGCTACCAGGCCTGGCGCCAGCAGTGGCGACTGCTTCGGGCCATGGAACTGCTGGCCGAAGCCGAGCCCATCAGCCGGGTGGCCGCTGCGCTGGAGTTCGCCAGCGACAGCGCCTTCATCGCCTTCTTCAGGCAGCACACGGGGCAGACCCCCTTGCGCTACCTCAACTCTCGGGATGAGTCGCATCGGCCGAACTCGCCTCCACCACCAGGGTCTCCAGGGCCAGCGGCTTGAGGTTGTGGATGGCCTCTGCCACCACGTCATGGGAGGCCTGCTGCTGCAAGGCCAGCATCTCCTGTTGCAGGGCGGCGCTGTCCAGCTCGGGTCTGGGGTTCTCGGCGGCCATGGCATTCAGGCTCAGGCTGCTGGCAATCAGGGTAGCGATCAGGATCTTCATCTGGTGTGCTCCGGTGTGGTTGAGATGACCAGATAGCTATTCCAATAGTTGTGCCAGATTTATAACAGCATGATTTTATTGATATAAATAATTTTTTGATGCTACCACCCCTCTTCCTGAATCGAATATTGGTTATTTTAAAACCTATAAATGGTTTTTTTTACCACCTCCATCATGGCAACCCTGTTCCACGTGAAACGCCCCGTTTTTTTGATCGACACCCGCTTTTGAAGTGAGCTATGGTGCTAGCTCCCCCCTTAACTGACTCTGGATTTGCCACCGAATGGAATTCTCCTTGTTCGGCGAGAAGTTCACTCGCCACGCCGGTATTACCCAACTCATGGACGACCTCAATCAAGGGCTGCTGAATCCCGACGCCATCATGCTGGGAGGCGGCAATCCGGCCCCCATCCCCGCCATGCTGGAACGCTTTCAGGCCGAGGCCAATACCCTGCTCGACAACGGCGAACTGATCAAGGCCATGGCCAACTACGATGGCCCCCAGGGCAAGGACAGGTTCACCAGGGCGCTGGCCGCCCTGCTCAGCAAGGAGCTGGGCTGGGAGATCTCCGCCCGCAACATCGCCCTGACCAACGGCAGCCAGAACGCCTTCTTCTATCTGTTCAACCTGCTGGCCGGCGAATTCGCCGACGGTCGCAAGAAGAAGGTGCTGTTCCCCCTGGCCCCCGAATACATCGGCTATGCCGACTCGGCCCTCTCGGACGATCATTTCGTCGCCTACAAGCCCACCATCGAGAAGCTGCCCGACGGCCAGTTCAAATACCACGTGGATTTCGAGAGCCTGCAGGTGGGCGACGACATCGGGGTGATCTGTGTCTCCCGGCCGACCAACCCCACCGGCAACGTGCTCACCGACGAGGAGATCGAACACCTCGATCAGATCGCCCGTGACAAGGGGATCCCGCTCCTCATCGACAATGCCTACGGCGTGCCCTTCCCCGGCATCATCTTCAGCGACGCCAAGCCGTTCTGGAACGCCAACACCATCCTCTGCATGAGCCTCTCCAAGCTCGGCCTGCCGGGCACCCGTTGCGGCATCGTCATCGCCGACGAGAAGATCATCCGGGCCATCACCAACCTGAGCGGCATCATCAATCTGGCACCGGGCAGCCTGGGTCCGGCCATCACCATTCCGATGATCGAGAGCGGAGACATCATCACCCTGAGCGAACAGGTGGTGAAACCCTTCTACCAGCACAAAGCCACCTTCGCGGTCCAGCTGCTGCGCGAGGCCATTCCGGATCCGCGCTTCCACATCCACAAGCCGGAGGGTGCCCTCTTCCTCTGGCTCTGGTTCGAAGACCTGCCGATCCACTGCCAGGAGCTGTATGAGCGACTGAAGGCGAAGAACCTGCTGATCGTGCCCGGCCACTACTTCTTCCCCGGCATCGACGACCCCGAGTGGCGCCACAGCCAGGAGTGCATCCGCCTCAACTATGCCCAGAGCGAAGATCTGGTGCGTCGTGGTATCGCCATCCTGGCCGACGAGATCAACGCCCTCTACGCCGGTTGATTCCCCCTTCGGCATGAAAAAAGAGGCCTGCAGATGCAGGCCTCTTTTCTATCAGGTGGTCAGCGATGTTGTTTAACCGGGCAGAGCCAGCTGATCGGGCTTGCCGATGGGGATGGCGCGGGGCTTGAGCGCTTCCGGCAGCTCCCGGGCCAGCTCTATGGTCAGCAGACCGTGCTCCAGCCTGGCCCCCTGCACTTCCACGTGCTGGCTCAGCTTGAAGGCGAGCTCGAAGTCCCGCTCGGCGATCCCCTGATGGAGGAACTGGCGCTCGCCCATGGTGGCGACCTTGCGCCCCTTCACCTTGAGGGTACCGTTTTCGGTCTCCAGCTCCAGCTCATTGCGATCGAAACCGGCCACGGCAACCGTGATGAGGTAGCTGTCGTGATCCCGCTTTTCGATGTTGTACGGGGGGTAGGCCGAGGTCTTCTGATCGAACAGGCCTTCCAGCTCGCGGGCCATCCGCTCGAAGCCGACGGCATTGGAATAGAGATGAGAAAAATCGAGGTTACGCATGATCCTATCCTTCTATAAAGCAACAGGGTTTACTCTCCACGGGCCCGCCATCGGCACCCGGGAAACATCAGCAATGCGACGAGGTCAGGCTGTCAGCCGTTGATCTCGATCTTGCGGGGCTTCATCGCCTCGGGCACTTCGCGCACCAGGTCGATGTGCAGCAGACCGTTCTTCAGGTCGGCCCCCTTCACCCGCACATAGTCGGCCAGCTGGAAGCGACGCTCGAAGCCGCGTTCGGCAATGCCTTGGTAGAGGTAGTTGCGCTCGGTATCGGCCTGCTTGCTGCCCTTCACCGTCAGCAGATTTTCCTGGAAGCTCAGCTCCAGCTCTTCCTGGGTAAAGCCCGCCACCGCCATGCTGATGCGGTAGTCGCTGTCACCCAGCTGCTCGATGTTGTAGGGGGGATAGCCGGCATTGCCATTGCTGGCCGCAGATTCGATGAGAGTGGCCAGACGATCGAAACCGATGGCAGAACGATAGAGCGGAGAAAAGTCGATAGAACGCATAGTATTACCCTCTTGTGAGCGATAACGGATTGTTTGCCCTCCTGATGGACGGGCGCCTGGTCGAAACCTCTGTCGAGCGTTCCGGCCTTGTTATCTATATAGGGGCCAGCATTTGGCTTTCAAGGGGTAAAAACAAAAGAAATGCAGGCCATCAAAAATGGCCCGATTAGATCGATAATAGGCCTGCGGGCCACTCATGATCCGTCCCTCATCCCTCCATACTGGCCGTGTCCCCAACGAGAAACCGGAGCACGCCATGAAGATTACCCAGGTTCGCAACGCCACCCTGCTCATCCACTACGCAGGAACCCGCTTCCTCATCGACCCCATGCTGGCCCCCAAGGGGAGCTATCCCGGCTTCGAAGGCATGGCCAACAGCCATCTTCGCAACCCCCTGGTCGAGCTGCCGCTGCCCATGGCGACCCTGCTGGAGGTGGATGCGGTGATTGTCACCCATGACCATCTGGATCACTGGGACGATGTCGCGAAAGCGAAGATCCCCAGGCACCTTCCCCTGTTCGTGCAGCATCAGAAAGATGCCGACACCATGAGGGGATGCGGCTTCGAGGATGTGCGCCTGCTGGGCGAGGTCGGCGAGTTCGCCGGCATCCGCCTGCAACGGACGGAAGGCCGGCACGGCAGCGATACCATCATGGCCCTGCTGGGGGATCGCCTTGGCGAGGTCAGCGGAGTGGTCTTCTCCCATCCCGCCGAAAAGACTCTCTATCTGGCCGGCGACACCATCTGGAATGCCCAGGTTGAACAAGCGCTGCACCGGCACCAACCCGAGGTTGTCGTCCTCAACTGCGGTGATGCCCAGGTGACGGGTCTGGGCGCCATCATCATGGGCAAGGAGGATGTGGCCGCCGTCTATCAGGCCGCCCCGCAGGCCACCCTGATCGCCAGCCACATGGAGGCGGTCAATCATGCCCTGCTGTCCCGGCGGGAGCTGCGTGACTACCTGGACAGCCAGGGGATGGCCGCCCGGGTAAGGGTGCCCGAGGATGGCGACACCATGGTGCTCTGAGCGAGAGGCCGGGCACCACATGGCTCTTCGGCTTTCTGTTGCTGCCCCGTATGATGGGGATCCGAGTGCAAAGGAGTTTGCCACCATGCCCCGTCCCCTCATCGTCGCCGTCATCACCTTCGATCGCTTCAGCCCCTTTCACTGCTCGGTGCCCTGCCTCATCTTTGGCGACAAGATGATGCCGGGCCAGTCGTTGTTCGAGCTGAGACTCTGCGCCGGGGATGACACGCGGCAACCCGCCTCCTCCCAGGGTTTTCGCATGGAGGCCGACTATGGCCTGGAGGGTCTGCTGGAGGCGGATATCATCATCATCCCCTTCTGGCGCGATCCGGCCGAGCGCCCCGCCCAACCCCTGCTCGATGCCCTGGTTGCCGCCCGGATCAGGGGAGCCCAGCTCGTGGGGCTCTGTCTCGGCACCTATGTGCTGGCCTATGCCGGCCTGCTGGACGGGCGCGGTGCCGCCACCCATTGGGAATTTGAACAGGAGTTCGTCCAGCGCTTCCCCCGGGTGCGGCTCGATACCAATGCCCTCTACGTCGACGACGACGGACTCATCACCTCGGCTGGCACCGCCGCCAGCCTGGACTGCTGCCTCTATCTGGTGCGCCAGCATCACGGCAGCCAGATTGCCAACAAGCTGGCCAGGCGGCTGGTGGTGCCTCCCCACCGGGAGGGTGGCCAGGCCCAGTTCATCGAGCAGCCGGTGCCCGCCACCACCCGGGATGCCAGGATCAACCAGCTGTTCGATCACCTGCGCCTGCACCTGGCTGCGCCCCACACCCTGGACAGCCTGGCGGAACATTGCATGATGAGCCGACGCACCTTTAGCCGCCGCTTCCAGCTCGCCACCGGTCTCTCCCTCGGGGAGTGGCTGATGGCGGAGCGCCTGCGCCGCAGCCAGACGCTGCTGGAGTCCAGCGCCCACACAGTGGAACGCATCGCCGAACTGGTGGGGCTCGGGTCTGCCACCATATTGCGCAAGCACTTTCGCGCCCGCTTCGGGGTGTCGCCGCGGGAGTGGCGCCGCACCTTTCGCGGTGACAGAGTCTAGGTCCCTCATGTTTCACGTGGAACGCGCCCTCTCCCTTCCATCCAGAAAACAAAAAGCCGCTCACGAGGAGCGGCTTTTGATGGTTGTCGGACCGTCTGATTAGACGTCGAGGTTGGCAACCCGCAGGGCGTTGGTCTCGATAAAGTCGCGACGGGGCTCTACGGCGTCACCCATCAGGGTGGAGAAGAGCTGGTCGGCGCCGACCGCATCGTCGATGGTGACACGCAGCATGCGACGGGCTTCCGGATCCATGGTGGTTTCCCACAGCTGCTCCGGGTTCATCTCGCCCAGCCCTTTATAGCGCTGGATGTAGATGCCACGCTTGCCTTCGCCCATCAGCCACTCGACCGCTTCAACGAAGCTGGCGACCGGTTTGACCTTCTCGCCACGCTTGATGTAACCGCCTTCCTCGATCAGGTTGGCGATCTCCTTGCCCAGGGAGACCAGCTGACGGTACTCGGAGGATTGCAGGAAGTCATAGCTCAGCGGATATTCACGGTCGACCCCGTGCTGGCGTACCACGGCGTGGGGCACGAACAGGCTGCGCTCCTCGTCGCGGCGTACCTGCATCTGGTACTGGATGCCGTGGTTGCTCTCGTTGAGCACGGCCTCCATGCTCTGGCACCAGGCCTGCAGATCGCTCTCGCTGGCCAGCAGGGTTTCGTTCAACTCAGGCTGATAGATCAGCTGGGTCAGCACGGCTTCCGGGGCGCGACGGGACATGCGGGTGATGAGGTGAGTCACGGCGCGATGCTGGTTGACCAGACGCTCCAGCGCCTCGCCACCGATGGCCGGGGCAGACTCGTTGACGTGCAGGGTCGCACCGTCCAGCGCCATGGCGGTCTGGTACTGCAACAATGCGTCTTCGTCTTTCAGGTACTGCTCCTGCTTGCCCTTCTTCACCTTGTAGAGCGGCGGCTGGGCGATGAAGACATAGCCACGCTCGATGATTTCCGGCATCTGACGATAGAAGAAGGTCAGCAGCAGGGTACGGATGTGCGCACCATCGACGTCCGCATCCGTCATGATGATGATGTTGTGATAGCGCAGCTTGTCCGGGTTGTACTCGTCGCGACCGATGCCACAGCCCAGAGCGGTGATCAGGGTGCCCACCTCCTGGGAGGAGATCATCTTGTCGAAACGGGCCTTCTCCACGTTCAGGATCTTGCCCTTGAGGGGCAGGATGGCCTGGTTCTTCCGGTTGCGACCCTGCTTGGCGGAACCGCCAGCAGAGTCCCCTTCCACGATGTAGAGTTCGGAGAGCGCCGGGTCTTTCTCCTGACAGTCCGCCAGCTTGCCGGGCAGACCGGCGATATCCAGCGCGCCCTTGCGGCGAGTCAGTTCGCGGGCCTTGCGGGCCGCTTCGCGGGCACGGGCCGCATCGATGATCTTGTTGACCACGATCTTGGCGTCGCCCGGGTTCTCCAGCAGGAAGTCTGCCAGCTTCTCGCCCATCGCCTGTTCCACGGCGGTCTTCACCTCGGACGAGACCAGCTTGTCCTTGGTCTGGGAGGAGAACTTGGGGTCAGGCACCTTGACGGAGATAACGGCAATCAGACCTTCACGGACATCGTCACCACTGGCGGCGGACTTGGCCTTCTTGCTGTAGTCCTCCTTGTCCATGTAGTTGTTCAGCGTCCGGGTCAACGCGGTACGGAAGCCCACCAGGTGGGTACCGCCATCCCGCTGCGGAATATTGTTGGTGAAGCAGTAGACCCCTTCCTGATAGGCGTCGTTCCACTGCATGGCGACTTCGACACCGATGCCGTCCTGCTCTGTGGTGAAGTGGAACACCTTGGGATGGATCGGGGTCTTGTTCTGGTTCAGGTACTCGACGAAGGCCTTGATGCCCCCTTCGTAGCAGAAGTGCGCCTCGCGGCCGTCACGCTCGTCCATCAGACGGATGGAGACGCCGGAGTTGAGGAAGGAGAGCTCGCGCAGACGCTTGGCCAGGATCTCGTAGTGGAACAGGGTGTCGCTGAAGATGGTCGGGCTCGGCCAGAAGCGAACTTCGGTCCCGGTGCCGGTGCTGTCACCAATCTGCTTGAGGGGTGCCTGCGGCTCGCCCAGGTGATAGGTCTGCTCGTAAACATGACCGTTGCGGCGGATGGTCAGCAGCAGCTTGTCGGAAAGCGCGTTCACCACGGAGACGCCTACACCGTGCAGACCGCCGGACACCTTGTAGGAGTTGTCATCGAATTTGCCGCCGGCGTGCAGCACGGTCATGATGACTTCGGCGGCGGAGCGGCCCTCTTCCGGGTGGATGTCCACCGGAATGCCGCGACCGTTGTCGCGCACGGAGACGGAGCCGTCGGAATGGATCTTGACCTGGATATCGGAGCAGTAGCCAGCCAGAGCCTCGTCGATGGAGTTGTCGACGACCTCGAACACCATGTGGTGCAGGCCCGATCCATCGTCCGTATCGCCGATATACATCCCCGGGCGCTTGCGGACCGCATCCAGGCCCTTGAGCACCTTGATATTCGAGGAGTCGTAAGTATTTTCACTCATAGCTTACTCTCTGCCTTCTCTAACGTTTCGGAGATCTTGCCTTGTTCCACGTGGAACAGCTTGCAGTCACTCGCATCCATCATGTCTGCGAGCTGACCGGTATCGATGGCGGTGATGAACACCTGGGACGCGCACTGCTTCAGCCTTGCGGCCAGCAGACGACGTTTGTCGACATCCAGTTCAGAGGCAAAATCATCAATTAAAAAAATACAGCCGCGGCTGCTATGTTGATTCAAATAGAGCCCTTGGGCCAGCCGCATGGCACAGACCAGCAACTTCAGCTGACCCCTGGACAAAATATCCTGCGCGGGCACGCCGTTCGCCTTGAGCCGCACGTCCGCCTTCTGCGGACCGACCCCAGTGTACCCCAGCGAACGATCCCGTTCGAACCCCGCCTCCAGCAATGCATCGAGGGGAGTGTCTTTTTCCCAGCCTCGATAGAATCCAAGACTGATATCGAACTCCGGCAGAAAATCTGCCGTCATCTCCTTGATCAGGGGTGTAATGGCCTGACAATAACTGGCGCGAAACCCCGCCAGCTCGCCACCCAGTCGCACCAGCTCCTGATCCCAGAATGCCAGTTGACGATACTGGGTGCTCTGGCGCAGCAAGGCATTGCGCTGCTTCAACAGCCGACGCACCCGCCCCCAGAGGGAGAAGAAGGTCGGCTCCTGATGGAAAACACCCCAGTCGAGCCAGGCCCGGCGAGCCTGGGGCCCACCGGTCAGCAGGCTGAAACCATCGGGGTGGATCAACTGTACCGGCAACAGCTCCGCCAGATCGGCCAGGCGCTGGGCCTGGGCACCGGCGATCTTGAGCTGGGTTTCGCCCCCCTTGTCCTTGGCAAGCCCGATGGGCACCTGACGCCCCTCCAGCTCGCACTGGGCAAACAGGGTAAAGGCCCGCTCGCCCTGGCGGATGACCCGCCCGGTCAAATGGGTACGAAACGAGCGGCCGAGACCAAGGTAATGAATGGCTTCCAGCACGCTGGTCTTGCCGCTGCCGTTACTCCCGACCAGGATATTGAGGCCGGGAGACAGCGCGAGACTGGCGTGCTGAATGTTGCGAAAGTCGCTGAGCTGGAGTTTGACCAGGGACACGACTAGATCCGCATCGGCATCACCACGTACTGGGCATCTTGGTTCTCAAAATCCTCAATAATGGCGCTGCTGATGGAATCGCTCAGGCTGATCCGGATTTGGTCACATTTTAACGTATTCAACACGTCCAGCACATAGGAGACGTTGAAGCCGATCTCCATCTCGCCAGCGGCGTATTGTACGTCAAGCAGCTCTTCGGCTTCTTCCTGTTCCGGGTTGTTGGCGGTGATGCGCAGCAGGTTTTCCTGCAGATTGAGACGCACCCCACGGAATTTCTCGTTGGAGAGGATGGCGGCACGAGCAAAGGCCTGGCGCAGATCCTCGCGACCGGCGATCAGGGCCTTGTCGCTCCCTCTCGGGATGACGCGGCGCCAGTCCGGGAAACGGCCATCCACCAGCTTGGAGGTGAAGATGAAGCCATCCAGGGCGGCGCGCAGGTTGCTGCGGCCCACTTGCAGCCTTACCGGCTTGTCTTCCGCTTCCAGCAGGCGCACCAGCTCCAGCACCCCTTTGCGCGGCAGGATGACCTGATGATCGGGCAGCGATTCCCCCACCACCTCGCGGCGGCAGGTGGCCAGCCGGTGACCGTCCGTCGCCACGGTACGCAGGCCGTGGCCTTCGCTCTCGAACAGCATGCCGTTCAGGTAGTAGCGCACGTCCTGGCTCGCCATGGAGAACTGGGTCGCGTCGATGAGTTTTTTCAGCTCCAGCTGGCTGATGTCGAACTCGAGCACGGATTCCCAATCCTCGATGTTCGGGTATTCGGTCGCCGGCAGGGTCGACAGGTTGAAGCGGGAGCGGCCGGAACGGATGATGAGGCGCTCTCCCTCGGTGCTGAGGCGGATCTCCGCCCCCTCCGGCAGACCGCGACAGATGTCCAGCAGCTTGCGCGCCGGCACTGTGGTGCGGCCATCCTGGCTGTCGCTGTTGAGATAGACCTGTCCGATCATCTCCACCTCGAGATCGGTCCCGGTCAGCGACAGCAGGCCATTGCTGACATCGAGCAGGACGTTGCCGAGGATGGGCAGGGTCGGCCGGCCACCCAGGGCACCGGACACCAGTTGCAGGGGACGTAACAGGGCCTCACGGCTAATTTCGAGCTGCATCTGTGCTCTCCGTTGTTATTGGGAGGAAAGGATTCGGATCAGGCTGGGACATGCAATCTGCATCTGTGCACTCCGTTCCGTTATCAGGAAGAAAGGGTACGGATCAGGTTGGAATAATCTTCCTTGATGTCGTGACTCTCTTCCTTCAGCTGCTCGATCTTGCGGCAGGCATGAAGAACCGTGGTGTGGTCACGGCCACCGAAGGCATCCCCGATCTCAGGCAAGCTGTGGTTGGTCAGCTCCTTGGCCAGCGCCATCGCCAGCTGGCGCGGGCGGGCAACGGAGCGGGAGCGACGCTTGGAGAGCAGATCCGCCAGCTTGATCTTGTAATACTCCGCCACCGTCTTCTGGATGTTGTCGATGGTGACCAGCTTCTCCTGCAAGGCCAGGAGATCGCGCAGCGCCTCGCGCACGAAGTCGATGTTGATGGCGCGGCCGGTGAAGTTGGCGTTGGCGATCACCCGGTTGAGGGCACCTTCCAGTTCACGGACGTTGGAGCGAAGCCGTTTGGCGATGAAAAAGGCCACTTCGTCCGGCAGATGGATCTGGTTCTCGTCCGCCTTGCGCATCAGGATGGCAACCCGGGTCTCCAGCTCGGGCGGCTCGATCGCCACCGTGAGTCCCCAGCCGAAGCGGGACTTGAGACGATCTTCCACCCCGTTGATCTCTTTCGGATAGCGGTCCGAGGTCAGGATGATCTGCTGGTTGCCTTCAAGCAGGGCATTGAAGGTGTGGAAGAACTCCTCCTGGGAGCGCTCCTTGTTGGCGAAGAACTGGATGTCATCGATGAGCAGGGCATCGACGCTACGGTAATAACGCTTGAACTCTTCAATGGCGTTATTCTGCAGCGCCTTCACCATGTCCTGCACGAACCGTTCGGAGTGCATGTAGATGACTTTGGCGTCTTTCTTGCGATCCTTGATGGCATTGCCAACGGCGTGCAGCAGGTGGGTCTTGCCAAGGCCGGTGCCGCCATAGAGGAACAGCGGGTTGTAGGCACCACCCGGATTGTCGGCCACCTGACGGGCGGCCGCACGGGCCAGCTGGTTGGACTTACCCTCGACGAAATTCTCGAAGGTATAGTTCACGTTGGTGTTGCTCTTGTGGTTTGGCTCGGGCTTGTTTTCGGCCTTGTTTTCCCAGCTCTTGGGAGAGTTATTCACAGCATCGACACCACGGGCCGGCGCCCTGGCGACCGCGACGGGATGAGGGCGATTGCCGATATCAAAACGCAGGGTGGGAGCGTCGGCTCCGCACAGCTCGTTGATGATGCCGTTGACCCGGAGCAGGTACTTGTCGCGTACCCAGTCCAGAACAAAGCGGTTCGGTGCATACAGGGTCAGAGTATTGTCACTCAACTCCGCTTGAAGCGGCCGGATCCACATGCTGAATTCTGCCGAGGGCAACTCATCTTGCAGCCGGTTAAGGCACTGCTGCCATAGCGAAGCAGTCACTCTAGACTCCCGTCAATTGATTAAGTAAAGACCGGCTATTCTACGTTTTTAGTGGCCGGATCTCCAGTTGCTGCCGCACGGATCCAGCAAATAAGATCCTTGACTTTCAAGGATCCAACGCCCCAGGATCCCATTTCATCCCCAAAGTTACCCACAGCCGGATATCGTCAATGTGGACAGAATGGCGCGCTGCGACCATAGTTATTTTATATAACCAAATATCATTTATTTTTTATATTTTATTCCAATAACATCAGCGCCAACCCGTGATTACAACTAAAAATACAGCACTACAGAGAGAGGAATCCCCATGAAAACCACCATCAAACTGATTTCCGGCGCCGCCATTCTGCTGGCCAGCCTGTCCGGCCAGGCCATCGCCCAGGAAACCATCAAGGTCGGCATGTCCGGCAAATATTTCCCGTTCACCTTCGTCAAGCAGGACAAGCTGCAGGGCTTCGAGGTGGACATGTGGAACCAGATCGGTGAGCGCACCGGCTACAAGGTCGAGTTCGTGACCGCCAGCTTCTCCGGCCTGTTCGGCATGCTGGAAACCGGCCGCGTTGACACCATCTCCAACCAGATCACCATCACCGACGAGCGCAAGGCCAAGTACGCCTTCTCCCAGCCCTATGTCTATGACGGTGCCCAGATCGTGGTCCGCAAGGGCAACAACACCATCCACGGCATCAAGGACCTGGAAGGCAAGAAGGTCGCCGTCAACCTGGGCTCCAACTTCGAAGAGCTGCTGCGCAAGAACGACCCCAACAAGAAGATCGACATCCGCACCTATGACTCCGCCTTCGAGCAGGATGTCGCCCTGGGCCGCATCGACGCCTTCGTGATGGACCGCGTCTCCACCGCCCAGCTGATCAAGGAATCCAAGCTGCCGCTGCAACAGGCCGGTGCACCGTTCGAAACCATCGAGAACGCCCTGCCCTTCCTGAAGACCCCGGAAAAGCAGGCCGTGCTGAAGAAGGTTGACGATGCCCTCACCGCCATGCGCAAAGACGGCACCCTGACCAAAATCTCCGAAAAATGGTTCGCAGCGGACATCACCAGCAAATAAATGATGGAATTTGACCTCGAGTACACGCTAGGGCTGTTTCCCATCCTGCTCAAATACCTGGGCACCACGATGGAAATGGCCCTGTGGGGATTCGTATTGGCACTCGTACTGTCGCTGATCCTGGCGATAGTACGGGTGTTTCGCGTTCCCGCACTTCACTGGCTGGCGATGCTGTATATCTCGTTCTTCCGGGGTACACCGCTGCTCGTCCAGCTGTTCCTGCTCTATTACGGGCTGCCGCAGCTCTTCCCCATCTTCGTGGGGATGGATGCCTTTACCGCCGCCATCATCGGCCTGACCCTGCACTTTGCCGCCTACATGGCCGAGTCGATCCGGGCAGCCATTCTCGGCATCCACAAGAGCCAGATGGAAGCCGCCCTCAGCATCGGCATGAGTCGGCTGCAGGCGATGCAGCGGATCATCCTGCCCCAGGCGGCCCGCATCGCGACACCATCGCTGATGAACTACTTCATCGACATGATCAAGAGCACCTCCCTGGCGTTTACCCTGGGTGTGGCGGAGATCATGGGCAAGGCCCAGATGGAAGCGGCCTCCTCCTTCAAGTTCTTCGAGAGCTTCATGGCGGTGGCGCTGATCTACTGGGTGGTGGTCATCTTCTTCACCCGCTTGCAGCATCTGCTGGAAGTGCGGCTGAACCGTGCTTATTAAAGGAGGCCTGTCATGATCAACCTAACGGGTCTCTCCAAGGCCTATGACGGAAATCAGGTGCTCAACGGCATCGATCTTGAGGTAAAGAAGGGGGAGATTGTCGTCATCATCGGCCCCTCCGGTACCGGCAAGTCGACTCTGCTGCGCTGTCTCAACCTGTTGGAAACCCCGGATGCAGGGCGGCTCGTCATCGATGACCTCGCCGTGGATCTGGCCAAGGCCAGCGACCAGCAGGCCATCGAACTGCGCAAACGCGCCTCTTTCGTGTTCCAGAACTACGCCCTGTTCGCCAACAAGACGGCGCTGGACAACATCGCCGAGGGGCTGATCACCGTCTGGAAGCAGCCGAAGGCGGAAGCTCGTGCCACTGCCCTGGGCATCCTCAAGGACATCGGCCTCGCCGAGAAACAGGATGCCTACCCGGCCTCCCTCTCCGGCGGCCAGCAACAGCGCGTCGGCATCGGCCGGGCCATGGCGGCCCACTCCAAGGTGATCCTGTTTGACGAGCCCACCTCCGCCCTCGATCCCGAGTGGGTCGACGAGGTGCTGGGCCTGATGAAGCAGCTCGCCCGCCAGCACCAGACCATGGTGGTGGTGACCCACGAGATCGAGTTTGCCCGTGATGTCGCCGATCGGGTGATCTTCATGGAAGGAGGCCGGATCGTGGAGCAGGGCCCGCCGGATCAGATATTGGTCGATCCGCAGGATCCCCGTACCCGGGAGTTCCTGCGCAAAGTACTTAAATAGCTCTCTCTTTGGCGGCCTGGCCGCCTTTTTTCTTGAGGGATCCTTGTTTAACCCCGGGTTGCCAGTATAATTCGGGGCCCTTGATCCTCCGGATCCTGCCAGATTATCCCGCTCGGTCGACGAACGGGGCGAGATGGAAAGGAACGGCGGATTGACGAGAAGCTGAACTCTGTTTAGAATTCGGCCTCTTTTGCTAGTCGTCACACGCTATAGCTGGCGCGTCGGCTAAGTGTGACAATCAAAACTGTACAGAAATACGGAATCGAATCATGAAACGTACTTTTCAACCGTCCAACCTGAAGCGCAAGCGCTCTCACGGTTTCCGCGCTCGCATGGCTACTGCCAACGGCCGCAAAGTTCTGGCCGCTCGTCGTGCCAAGGGTCGTGCCCGCCTGGTAGTCTAATGCCTACCCAGCACACCTTCTCTCGGGAGTTACGTCTGTTAACTCCCGAACACTTCAAACGCGTTTTCGCCGAGCCTGTCCGGGCCGCTTCTCCGCAAATTACGCTTCTTGCTTGCCCCAACTCCCTCGAACACCCCCGTCTTGGCCTCGCCGTGCCCAAAAAGGCGCTCAAGCGTGCCGTCTGGCGCAACCGTGTAAAACGAGTGGTTCGGGAAAGTTTTCGCCTCAATCAAGCCAATCTGCCCGCTATCGACATCGTCGTGATCGCCAAGGGTGGCGTGAAGGAGATGGACAACGAAGCGCTGTTCAAGTTACTGGAAAAGCTATGGCGCACTCTGTCACGCCGTTGCAATGGGTAGCAATCAAACTGATACGCCTGTATCAGCTAATCATTAGTCCCCTGCTCGGGCCGCGCTGCCGTTTCACCCCGACTTGTTCCCAATTTGCGATAGAAGCAATCCGACTTCACGGTTTCATAAAAGGCGTTTGGTTAGCCAGCAAACGTCTATTAAAATGCCATCCCTTATCCGAGGGTGGTTATGACCCGGTTCCGCAACCAAAGCGAAGAAACTGAAGACTATGGAATCACAACGCAATTTACTCCTGATCGGTTTGCTGTTCGTGAGCTTCTTGCTCTGGCAACAGTGGGAGTCCGACAAGGCTCCGAAGCCGGCCCCGACTACCGTGGCCCAAACCGAACATTTCGTACCTGAAGCCGGTCAGACCGGTGATATTCCTCAGGTTTCCGAGCAAGCAAATGGTAACGCCGCGCGCAAGCTGATCACCGTCTCCTCCGACGTGCTCAAATTGACCCTGGATACCCAGGGCGGTGACATCGTCTCTGCCGAACTGCTGGCCCACAAGCTGGAAGAAGGCAAGGAACAGCCGTTCACCCTGCTGACCAGCCAGCCTGCCCACCTCTATGTGGCCCAGAGCGGTCTGGTCGGTCGCAATGGTCCGGACAGCCAGGCCCAGGGTCGTCCCACCTATGAAGCCGCCCAGACCAGCTATCAGCTGGCCGATGGTCAGGATCAAGTCGTCGTTCCGATGACCTGGACCGACAGCAAGGGTGTGGTCTTCACCAAGGAGTTCGTGCTCAAGCGCGGTGATTACGCCGTGGGCGTCGACTACAAGATCGACAACAAGTCTGCCGAGCCGGTCCAGGTACAGTTCTACGGTCAGCTGAAGCAGACCATGACCACGCCGAAGGATCAGGAAGGTCATGCCATGGTGGCCAGTGCCTACCGTGGTGGTGCCTTCTCCAGCGAAGACTCCCGCTACAAGAAGTACACCTTTGACGAGATGAAGGATGCCGACCTGAACAAGACCACCCAGGGTGGTTGGGTCGCCATGCTGCAGCACTACTTCGTCTCTGCCTGGGCCCCGAATGCCAACGACACCAACAGCTTCTACAGCCGCGTGATCCCGGGCAAAGACCAGGCAATCATCGGCTACAAGGCGCCGCTGGTTGACGTCGCTGCCGGCCAGCAGGCCGAAGTGAGCGGCAAGCTGTGGATCGGTCCCAAGCTGCAGGATCAGATGGCCAAGGTGGCAAACCACCTGGATCTGACCGTCGACTATGGCTGGCTCTGGTTCATCGCCCAACCGCTGCACTGGCTGCTGACCGTGTTCCACGGTTTCGTCCAGAACTGGGGTCTGGCCATCATCATGCTGACCCTGCTGGTGCGCGGCATCATGTTCCCGCTGACCAAGGCCCAGTACACCTCCATGGCCAAGATGCGGATGCTCCAGCCCAAGCTGGCTGCGCTCAAGGAACGCTTCGGTGACGATCGCCAGAAGATGTCCCAGGGCATGATGGAGCTGTACAAGAAGGAGAAGGTCAACCCGCTGGGCGGCTGCCTGCCCATCCTGGTACAGATGCCCATCTTCATCGCCCTCTACTGGGCACTGATGGAGTCTGTCGAGCTGCGCCACGCGCCGTTCGCCCTGTGGATCACCGACCTGTCGGTGAAGGACCCCTTCTTCGTGCTGCCAATCCTCATGGGTGCCTCCATGTGGTATCTGCAGAAGATGAGCCCGACCACCATCACGGACCCGATGCAGCAGAAGGTGATGCAGTTCATGCCGATCATCTTCACCTTCATGTTCCTCTGGTTCCCGGCAGGTCTGACTCTGTACTGGCTGGTGAGCAACGTCATCTCCATCATCCAGCAGACCATCATCTATCGTCAGCTGGAGAAGAAAGGCCTGCACTCACGCAACTGATGCGCAGCCCATCTTTCCTGATGACAAAAGAGGCGGCCTTCGGGCCGCCTTTTTTATTACAATGTCCCCCACCCTCTTACTCATTCAGCCAACCAGCGAGTCAAGCAAGATGACAACAGATACCATCGTGGCCCAGGCCACCGCCCCCGGCCGTGGCGGCGTCGGCATAGTCCGCGTCTCCGGCCCTGCCGCCGAGCGGGTCGCCGAGATAGTGCTCGGCAAGCTCCCCAGGGTGCGTTATGCCGAATATCTGCCGTTCAGGGACGAGCAGGGCCAGGCGCTGGATCAGGGCATCGCCCTGCTGTTCAAGGCCCCTAACAGCTTCACCGGCGAAGACGTGCTGGAGCTGCAGGGCCATGGCGGCCCCGTCATTCTCGACATGCTGATCCGCCGCATCCTGCAGATCGACGGCATCCGCCCCGCCCGCCCGGGCGAGTTCAGCGAGCGCGCCTTCCTCAACGACAAGCTGGATCTGGCCCAGGCCGAGGCCATCGCCGATCTCATCGAAGCCTCCAGCGAGCAGGCCGCCCGCAGCGCCATGCACTCCCTCCAGGGGCAGTTCTCCGGTAAGGTGCAACAGCTGGTGGAGAGCCTCACCCGGCTGCGCATCTATGTGGAAGCGGCCATCGACTTCCCGGATGAAGAAATCGACTTTCTCTCCGACGGCAAGGTGGCGGGTGACCTCTACGCCATCATGTCCGAGCTGGATGACGTACGCGGCGAGGCCAAGCAGGGTGCCCTGCTGCGAGAGGGGATGAAGGTGGTGATCGCCGGTCGTCCCAACGCCGGCAAATCGAGCCTGCTCAACGCCCTCGCAGGCCGCGAGTCCGCCATCGTCACCGAGATCGCCGGTACCACCCGCGACGTGCTGCGCGAGCACATCCATCTGGATGGCATGCCGCTGCACATCATCGACACCGCGGGCCTGCGCGATACCCAGGACAAGGTGGAACAGATCGGCATCGAGCGCGCCTGGGCCGAGATCGAACAGGCCGACCGGGTGCTGTTTATGGTGGACGGCACCACCACGGACGCCGTCGACCCCCACGATATCTGGCCGGAATTCGTTGATCGGTTGCCAAAAAACATCGGCCTCACCGTGGTGCGCAACAAGGCGGACCTGACCGGCGAGGATCTGGCACCGAGCCAGGAGCAGGGCCACGCCGTCTATCGCATCTCCGCCAAGACCGAGCTGGGGCTGCCCGCACTGCGCGAGCACCTCAAGGCCTGCATGGGCTTCCAGGGCAACACCGAAGGGGGCTTCATGGCCCGCCGCCGCCACCTGGACGCACTGGAGCGCGCCGCCGAACGGCTGCTGGTAGCCAGGGAGCAGCTTGAGGTCTATGTGGCTGGCGAACTGGTGGCCGAGGAGCTGCGCCTGGCCCAGGAGTCCCTGTCCGAGATCACCGGCGAGTTCAGCTCCGACGATCTGCTGGGCCGCATCTTCTCCAGCTTCTGCATCGGCAAGTAAATCCGCAGAGCAGGCAATGAAAAGCCCGGGTTCATCCCGGGCTTTTTTTGTGCGCTTTTCATCCACCAACCTAGAGACGGCGCAGGCACCACATGAAGTAAGCGCCCCCTAACAGGGTGGAGACCAGACCGACGGGCACCTCCTGGGGAAAGAGGATCTGCTGGCCGATCCAGTCCGCTGACACCATCAGCAAAGCGCCACAGCCTGCGGCGCCGAGCAGGTGCCAGCGCGCCCTCACCAGCCCCATCAATCTGGCCAGGTGCGGCGCCAGCAGACCGGCAAAGGAGAGCGGGCCTATCACCATGGTGGCACTGGCGGTGAGCACGGCCACCAGCAGCAGGATGGTGAGCTGGGCACGGCCGAGATGGATCCCCAGAGCCGTCGCTACCGCCGGCCCCATGGGCATGAGGTCGAGCCAGCGGCTCGCCAGCAGGCAGGCTGCCAGCATCAGCAGCGCCAACACCACCAGGGCAAGGGCCACCGGCTGGGTGACGTAATAGGTGGAGCCGGACATCCAGGAGAGCAGTTGCTGCACCCGCAGGTCGCCGTTGGCCAGGGCGATGGCCTGCAACGGCTCGAACAGCGCCGTGATGGCGATGCCAGACAGCAGTATCCGCTCCGGCTGGAAGCCGTTGCGCCGGTTGATAAGCACCAGCAGCAACAGGCAGGCGAAGACGCCCACCAGCCCCCCCAGCAGCATCATGGGCAGCGGCAAGGCGGGCAGCAACAGGGCCGCCGCAATCACCCCCATGAAGGTGCCACCGCTCACCCCCAGCAGCTCGGGGCTCGCCATGGGGTTGTTGCTGACTCGCTGCAACAGAGTGCCAGCCAGCGCCAGCAACACGCCTGCGGCACCCGCTGCCAGCGTGCGCGGCAAGCGCCACTCCAGTTGGGCCTGCCACCGCAGCCAGCTCGGCCAACCCCAGCCGTCCATCCCCTGCCCAAACAACAGGGAGGCGATCACCGCAGCAGCCAGCCCCAACACCATCAGACCGACAAGGCGAGACGGCGCCGGATGGCGGGCCAACTGCAGGGAGGAGTTCGCCTTAGGCGCACTCTGCTTGATACCAAGACGCGGGATCAGCCAAAGCAGCAGCGGCGCCCCCAACAGGGCCGTCATGGCGCCGGTCGGGATCAGCACAGGCCAGAACCGGCTCAGGGTCTGCAGCAGCAGATCGGTGGCCGCCAGCAACAGGGCGCCGAGGATGGGTGCCCACAGCAGCCGCTGGGCCAGTTTTCTGACCCCCAGCAGCCGCACCATGGCGGGCGCCGCCAGCCCGATAAAACCGATCAGCCCCACCACGCTCACCACGCAGGCGGTGACAAACACCGCGAGGCCGAGGCCGGCGAATCTCAGGTGCTTGAGAGAGACCCCCAGGCTGCGAGCGCTGGCATCGTCCAGCTCCAGCACTGCCAGCGGGCGCACCAGCACCACCGCCAGCATCGCGGCCAGCAGCAACCGTGGCAGCAGATAGCCGACGCCGCTCCAGCTGTTCTGGGCCAGAGATCCGCTCCCCCACACCAGCAACCCTTTGAGCTCCTCCTGGAAGAACAGCAGCAATCCCATGCTGATGGCGGCCAGATAGAGGTTAATCACCAGCCCTGCAAAGACGATGACCACGGGATTGAGCTGACGGCGCCAAGCCAGGGCGAAGACCAGCCCCATGGCCAGGCTTCCCCCGGCCATGGCGATCCACTCCCGCCCGATCAGCAGCCAGGAGGGGGCGAGCAGGGTCACCATCATCAGCGCCAGCTGGGCGCCGGAGGCCACCCCCAGGGTGGTGGGCGAGGCCAGGGGATTGCGCAGCACCTGCTGCATCAGGGTACCGGCGAGCCCGAGGGCGGCACCGGCCAGCAGGCAGATGGCAAGGCGCGGCAGCCAGCTGAAATGGACCACCGCCTGGCGGGCATCGTCCAGCTCGGGGGAGAACAGGGCCTGCCACCAGAGCGCCCCCGGCAGTTGACGCGCCAGCTCGGCGCAAGCCAGCCCCAGTGTCAGCACCAACAGGCAGAGACCCGGGCGCAGCAGGGGCGAAGAAAGAGAAGAGCTCATTGATTTGATCCCCCGGTTGCTCTGTGGACAGCCTGCTCCCGCAAGGCACCGTCCAGCAGGGTGGCGAAGCGGCGGGCCGCCAATATGCCACCAAAACTCCATGTCGCAGGCAGATGGATCACCGGATTGTTCTGTACCAGCGGGAGATGCTGCCACAATCCAGGCTCCTGAAGTTTTTCACCAACTCCTACGGGCACGGGGTCCACCACCACCAGCCTGGCCTCCGACATCCCGAGAAACTGCTCCAGGCTCGCGACCGAGAATCCCCAGGCATTGGTCTCTCCCTGCCAGGCGTTGCGAAGGCCGAGGCGCTGCATCACTGCCTCGAACAGGCTGCCATGGCCAAACACCCGCACATGGCGCTCATCAATGAATTGCACCACCAGCAAGGGGGGCATATCGTCAGGCTGCGCCGCCTGCATCTGTGCCAGATCCTGCTCCAGCGCGGCGAGCTGGCGTTCGGCCTCCGCCTCTTTGTTGACCAGGGCGGCTATGGTCAGGGTCGCTTCCCGCAGTCGCTGCCACAGATCGGTGCCCGGTTCATACAGGGCGATGGAGTGCACCGGCGCGATGCGGGAGAGGGTCGGCGCCAGGGGGGCCGCCAGCGGCGAGATGAGAATAAGATCCGGTTTGAGCTCCGCCAGCAGTTCCCGGTTGGGCTGGGCACGCAGCCCGATATCGATCACCCCGGCAGGAAGCTGGGGTTCACCGACCCAGGCGCGATAGGGGGCCACATCCCCCACCGCCATCGGTGTCACTCCGAGCGCCAGCAGGGTTTCGGCTATGGTCCAGTCCACGGTGGCGATGCGGGGCGTGGCGCTGGTGGCGTCGGTGGCGGTGACAAGCTGCCCGGCCTCCCCTGCCAGGGGCAGCAGCAGACTGAGCAGACAGGGCGCCATCTTCAATAAACGGTTCAAGAGCGGCCCCCGGTCAGACGATGGCGATGGCGTGGTCATGGGCCGGATGGCGAATGACCTCCATGGGGATGCCATAGATGGCGTTCAGGGTCTCCCCTGTCATGATCTGTTCGGGCTCGCCGTGGGTCAGCAGACGGCCGGAGTGCAGCGCCACCAGCCGATCGCAGAAACGGGAGGCCATGTTGATGTCGTGAATGACGATGATGACCCCGAGGTTGAGCTGGCGGCTGAGCTGCTTGACGAGCGTGAGCACCTCCACCTGATGGGCCACGTCCAGGGCGGCCAACGGCTCGTCCAACAGGATGAAACGGCTCTCCTGAGCCAGCAGCATGGCGAGCCAGACTCGTCCCCGCTCACCGCCGGAGAGGGTATCCACCAGCCGATCGGCAAAGCGTTCGGTGTGGGTCAGGGCGATGGCCCGCTCCACCTGACGGTGATCTTCCGCTCCCATCCGGCCCAGCAGGCCGCGCCAGGGGTAGCGCCCCATCTCCACCAGCTCGCGGCCGAGCAGGTTTTCGGCACTCGGCAGGTGCTGGGGCAGATAGGCCACCTGACGGGCAAACTCCCGGTTGCCCCAGGCAGACAACGGCTGGTCATCGAACAGGATCTCCCCGCCGCTGTGGGGTTGCTGGCGCGCCAGCAGCTTGATCAGGGTCGATTTGCCCGACCCGTTGTGGCCGATGAGGCCATAGACCCGACCTTGCTCGAAGCGAAGGCTGGTGGGGTGCAGCAGCGTGCGGTCATTGACCGCGAAGCTGGCGGATTTCATCTCGAACATAAGCAATTCCTGTGCTGGCTTGCTGCCAGTCTCATCGGTGCCAGCATCAGGCCGGCACCTTGCCATCCAGATGGGCGACCGCATCCCGGCTCACCTGCTCGCGCTGCTCGCCGGTCAGTTCGGTGAGGCGGCCCTGGCGCATCTCCAGCAGGCGATCGGCCAGAGAGAAGTAGTGATCGTCGTGGCTGATGGCGATCACCGTCTTGCCCATCTCCTTGAGACGCGGCAACAGCACCTGATAGAAGATGCGGCGGAACTGGGGATCCTGATCCGCGGCCCACTCGTCGAACAGCATCACCTCCCGCTGCTCTGCCAGGGCCAGCAGCAGGGCGACCCGCTTGCGCTGGCCCTGGGAGAGGTCGATATCGGCGATGAAGCCATCCTCGATGGCAAGCTTGCTGCCCATCTGCAACCGCTCAAGCCACTCGGCGACCAGCGCCTCTTTCGGCTCGGGCCCCAGCAAATGCTGGAACAGGTGGTAGTCGGTGAAGATGGCGGAGAAGAGCCCCAGATAGCCGTTGCGATCGGTGACCGGCTCCCCATCCAGCAGGATCCGGCCAGAGACCGGTTGATAGAGCCCGGTCAGCAGCATGGCCAGGGTCGACTTGCCGGAGCCATTGCCACCGATGAGGAATATCTGCTCCCCCCGCTCGATCACCAGATTGATGGGGCCCACGGAGAAACCGCCCTCCCCCTGGTAGTGAAAGCTCACCTGATCCAGCTCGATGCGCTGCCAGGGGCGAGGCGCAGGCGGCAACGGGAACGCTTCGTCCGGCTCTGCCAGATTGAGGGCAGCTATCTTGTCGAACGCCACCTGGGCGGCGATCAGGGTCGGCAGGGCTCCGATGCCTTGCAGCAAGGGAGTGCGCAGGAACAGCAGGGTCAGGGCGAAGGTGGCGGCCACATTGGTGTTGGCCCAGCCCAGCCCGTTGGCCAGGAAGAAGACCAGGCCGATGGCACCCAGCATCATGATGTTCGACCAGTTCACCGCGCTCAGGTGGTAGGTATCGGCGCGGATGATCTGCTCCCGGTAGTCCCGGGCATTCTGCTCATAGAGCTGGTGGTAGACGAAGTGGGCACGCTCGCGGTTGAGCGCCAGCTCCTTGCACCCGGCGATGATGGACTGGTAGTTCTGGTAGAGCCTGTCTTCGGCCTGGCGCATGTGCGCCAGGTGGCGATAGACCCGGTTCACCAGCAGCCAGCCCACCACCATGGTCACGGTGACCCAGAGGGCGGTAACACCGAGCAAGGCGGGAGAGAGCAGGCCAAGGTAGATGATGGAGCCCAGGGTGAGCACCAGACCCTGTACCAGTTCCGGCAGGCGCACGAAGGCGATGGTGATCTGACCGATGTCGCTGGAAAGGGAGGCCAGGAGCGGCCCCTGCCCTATTTGACGCAGACGGGCGACGTCGGTATCCAGCAGTTGCTTGAGCAGGCGGCCACGCAACCGGTAGACGAAATGGTGACCCAGGGTGGTCAGGGCAAGTTGGGATCCGAGCGTGATCACCAGCAGCAGCAAGACAAGGCCGACAAGCTGACCCAGGATCGGCAGCGGATCCCCGACTGATTCGATAAGTGATTGATTGATGAAGGCAATGACGCCTATCCCACTGACAGCACTCAGCAGGCTGAGCAGGGTAATGGCGATGAAGGGCCAACGGTATTGGCGATAAACCAGTGACAAGAGTTCCATGACAGGCCTGTAGATGAATGGAAGGAGGGCGGGAGCCTTCGCCCCCGCCCGGCCTGTCGCTTACCAGCGGTAGTTGACGGTGCCGACTATGCTGCGCGGCTCGCCGTAGTAGCAGTAGTAGTCGCAGCTCGCCACATAGGTGTCGTTCAGCAGGTTGTTGACGTTGATCTGGGCACGCCAGTTCTTGGCAAAGTCATACCCGATCATCGCATCCCATACGGTGTGTGCCGGTACCTGGGCGGAACCATAGATGGGGGTGTAGTCCGCATTCACCGCGCCGATGCCGACGCTGGAACCCACATAGCGCACGCCGGAACCCAGCTCAAGACCGGATACCGGGCCCTGCTGCACCTTATAGTTGCCCCAGAAGGAGGCCTGGTGGCGCGGGATCAGGCTCGCACGACGATCGCCGTTGCCGGTGTCGTTGGTCTTGGCATCGGTATAGGTATAGGCAGCGGTCAGGCGCAACGCCTCGGTGGCCTGCACGCTCCCTTCCAGCTCGACCCCCTGGGAGGTCACTTCACCGGCCTGGGTCTGCTGGCCGGAGCCGGTAGAGACCAGGGAGTTGGTCTGCTCCAGATCGAACAGCGCCAGGTTGATGTAGCCATCGAGGAAGCTGGGTGCGTACTTGATCCCGGTCTCGTAGAGCTTGCCTTCCAGCGGCTTGTAGGAATTGCCGGTGTTGGGGTCTATCCCCGGCAGCACTTCGAAGGATTCCGCATAGGCGAAGTAAGGGGAGAGACCGTTGTCGGCCAGGTACATCAGGCTGCCGGAGAGAGAGAGGTTGTCGTCGTACTGTTTCTCGTTCTTGCTCTTGGCTTCGCTGATGTTGTGGGTTTCCACGTAATCGAAACGACCGCCCGCGGTCAGCAGCCAGCGATCATCCCAGCGGATCTGGTGCTGGGCATAGAGGCCGCTCTGGCCCTTGGTGCTCTTCTGGTGGGTCGCGGTGGATTCATCAAAACCGGGGAAACCGCTGTAATCCGGGTTCATGGTGTTGATGGCGCCCATGCCATAGTTGTCGGCTTCCTGGCCTTCATTCACATGGCGCTGCAGATCCACCCCCAGCAGTAGGGTCTGCTCCGTGCTGTCGGTGTTCCAGTAGCCCACCATCTGGTTGTCCATGGTAGCGCTCTTGGTATCCCCATCCCGGTAGACCAGGCCGCGGTAGGCGGTGGTGCCTTCATAGGTCGGGAAGATATAGGTCTGGCGCAGCAGCAGATCGTTGTAGTTGAAGCGAACGTTCTGCTTGAACTCCCAGGTCTGGTTGAGCTGGTGGGCCAGCTCGTACCCGGCGGAGATCTGGGTATTACGATTACGATCGTAATCCGGCTGGCTCAGGTTGGTGGAGGGATCGATCTGGCCGCCGGAGGTATTCAGGGTGCCATAGACCGGGAAGAAGCCGTTAGTCGGCACCCCTTCATCGTGCTTGAAGCTGGAGAGCAGCGTCAGCGTGGTGCGATCCGAAATATCCAGGGTCACGCTCGGCGCCAGATAGGCACGCTCGTTGTAGGTGCCGTCCAGCACGCCGTCCCGCTCGTTGTAGAGGGCCACCAGACGATACCGGCTGTTGTCGGTAAGGGTGTCGGAGACATCCACCCCGACCTGGCGCAGATCCCGGTTGCCCAGTTGCAGGTTCACCAGTCCCTGCGGGGTCGCGGTCGGACGCTTGCTGATGGCGTTGATGACGCCTCCGGGAGGGGCTTCGCCATACAGAATGGAGGCCGGGCCTTTGAGCACTTCCACGCTCTCAAGGCCGAAGGGCTCCGGGGTCCAGACATAGTAACCGGTGCTGAAAAGACGATTGCCATCCAGGTAAGAAGCCGCATCGAAGCCGCGCACCTTGAACCAGTCAGCATCCGTGTCCGAACCATAGGACTGGGACAGGACGCCGGAGCGATAGCGCAGGGACTCGTCTAGCTTGAGTACGGCGTGCTGGTCCAGCTCTTCGCGATTGACCACGGAAACGGCACGGGGGGTCTCTGCCATGGGGACCTCGACCTTCATGGCGGTCCCGGTCACGACCATGGTTTCACCCGCCTTGGGCAACTCTTTATCCGCCTGTCCCGCCGCCAACACGGGCAGGGACGCCAGCAGACAGGAGAGCGGCAGCAGTTGTGCGCCTCTCTTTCGCATCACGGCATTCGGGGTATTTTTTTGCGCAATCATATAAGTGTCTCAAATATCAATAAGTTATGTTTGATTTCTTATTATGGGTGCCCAATTGGACCGGTCAGCCCGGCGCCTCAGGCGAATAAAGCAGCGCCATGCTACTACAGGTGCCGTGATCGAATCGATTCAATAATTGCTAATCATTTGCATCTGCATTGTTAATTGATGTTTTGAAGTGTCGTTTGACAACGAAAGGTGCGATGAGGTCGCAACAGGCGGAAAGAAGGCGGCACAGTGGCCACGAGGCCGGTTTTGGCTGCAGCAAAGTGGACAGGATCCTTATCCCCAAGCTTTATCCATATTTATCCACATGCTTTGGCGGTAAGATCCCCGCTCTTCACTTTTTCGATGACATCAGGATCCATTCCATGGCCAAACTCAACCTCGTCGTCGGCTCCATGCTGGGGGCCTCCGAATATGTCGCAGATCATGTGGTCGGCCTCCTTGAACAGGCGGGCCACCAGGCGGAGATCCACAACCCCGCCAGCCTGGCCAGGATCCTGACCGAGCCAGAAGCCATCGTGCTGGTGGTCACTTCCACCCATGGAGCGGGGGACGTACCCGACAATCTGCAGCCCTTTGCCCGGGATCTTGCCGAACAGCAGCCGGATCTCGCCGCCTTCAAGTACGGAGTGATCGCCCTGGGGGATCGCAGCTATGACACCTTCTGCCAGGGCGGCAAGACGCTGGATCGGCTGCTGGCCGGGTGCGGTGCCAGCCGACTGGGGGATCTCCTGGAAATAGACGTGACCCAGCACGAGATCCCCGAAGATGCCGCAGAAACCTGGATCCACGACTGGATGACCTTGATCGGCTGATCAGGGCCAGGGAGATCCGGTCACGACCCCCGATCTCCCTGGTTATCCCCAGATCCCTATCCACCAGGTTATTAACAGGTGGATCCGGATAAGTTTTTCCCGAGAGCTCCCCACATGAGCTCGGATAATTGTGTATAACTTAGGTGCTAAGCTCTGCAAAACCTATAGTTATTCATGTATTAGATCTTGCCGACCATGTATCTGTGTATAAAAACCCATGTTATCCCCCCGTTCGCCCCCTCTGGATCCAAGCTTTTCCACAAGCAGCGATCGACCTTAACCGAATGATCTTTATGATCAAAAATGCCTTATCAACAGAAGTCGCGGATCCTAATAAAAGATCCAATAAAAGATCGATCTAAAGATCCTTAAGATCTATTTAACCGATCCCTGATCCATACTGATCCTGAAGTAGACGTTCCCCTCCGGATGCTAAACAGATAGAATGATCCGCCCTTCAGACCAGGCAAACAAAGATCTTCAGGCGTGCAGATCAAGGTGATCCCCAATGCAATACCATGAACAATTTGATGTGATCGTCGTCGGTGGCGGTCATGCAGGAACCGAAGCAGCAACAGCGGCAGCCCGCATGGGTCTCAATACCCTGTTACTCACCCACAACATAGATACGCTGGGGCATATGTCCTGCAATCCGGCGATCGGCGGGATCGGCAAGGGACACCTGGTCAAGGAAGTCGACGCCCTTGGCGGGATCATGGCGCAGGCCATCGATCTCGGCGGGATCCAGTTCCGCACGCTTAACTCTTCCAAGGGCCCTGCGGTGCGGGCTACTCGTGCCCAGGCGGATCGCCTGCTGTACAAGGCTGTGGTGCGTCAGACACTGGAGAACTACCCGAGCCTGAAGATCTTCCAGCAGGCCTGCGACGATCTGGTCATGGACGGGGATCGCGTCGCCGGGGTCGTTACCCAGAGCGGGATCCGCATCAGCGGCAAGACGGTCGTACTGACCGTTGGCACCTTCCTCAATGGTCTGATCCACATCGGCATGGAGAACTACAAAGGGGGCCGCGCCGGGGATCCTCCCTCAATTGCCCTCGCCCAGCGCCTGCGTGAAATGCCGCTGCGCATCGATCGCCTCAAAACGGGCACGCCACCACGCATCGATGCACGCACCGTCGATTTTTCCGTGATGCAGCAGCAACATGGTGACGATCCTCGCCCGATCTTCTCCTTCATCGGCAACGCCAGCCAGCATCCGCGCCAGATGCCTTGCTACGTGACCCATACCAATGAGCAGACCCACGAGGTGATCCGCAACAACCTGGATCGCAGCCCCATGTACGCCGGGGTGATCGAGGGGATAGGCCCGCGCTACTGTCCGTCGATCGAGGACAAGATCACCCGCTTTGCCGACAAGACGGCGCACCAGATCTTTGTGGAACCGGAAGGTCTGACCACTCACGAGCTCTACCCGAACGGGATCTCCACCAGCCTGCCGTTCGACGTGCAGGTGCAGATCGTCCGCTCGATCCGTGGCTTCGAGAATGCCCATATCACTCGCCCTGGCTACGCCATCGAGTACGATTTCTTCGATCCGCGGGATCTCAAGGCCAACATGGAGAGCAAGTGCATCGAGAACCTCTTCTTCGCCGGCCAGATCAACGGCACCACCGGCTATGAAGAGGCCGCTGCCCAGGGTCTGATGGCCGGTCTGAACGCGGGCTTGCGCGCCCAGGGCAAGGAAGCCTGGCACCCACGCCGGGATCAAGCATACATGGGCGTGATGATGGACGATCTCTCCACACTGGGGACCCGCGAACCCTATCGCATGTTCACCAGCCGTGCCGAATATCGCCTGCTGCTGCGGGAAGACAACGCGGATCTGCGCCTGACCGCCATCGGCCGCGAGCTGGGTCTGGTGGACGATCATCGCTGGAGCCTGTTCAATGCCAAGGTGGAACAGGTGGAGCAGGAACGTCAGCGCATGCGCTCGACCTGGATCCATCCACAGCATCCGTCTCTGGAGGCCGTCAACGCCCTGGTCAACACTCCCCTGACCCGGGAGCAGAGCCTGGAAGAGCTGTTGCGTCGCCCCGAGGTGACCTACGATGCCCTGATGGCCATCGAGGGTGTGGGGCCTGCATTGACCGATGCGGCTGCCGCGGATCAGGTGGAGATCCAGATCAAGTACGCCGGTTATATCGAGCGTCAGCACGACGAGGTGGAGAAACAGTTGCGCAACGAAAACACCCTGCTGCCGCTGGACATGAACTACCGCGACGTGAACGGTCTCTCCAACGAGGTGATCGCCAAGCTCAACGATGCCAAGCCGCAGACCATAGGTCAGGCGTCCCGCATCTCCGGCATCACCCCTGCCGCCATCTCCATCTTGCTGGTGCACCTGAAGAAACACGGCCTGCTGCGTAAAACCGCCTGAGGAATTCCCCGTTGGACAACATGCTGCAAAGATTGAACGGCCTGCTCATGCAGGCCGGAATTGTTATCACCGAAACCCAGAAGACCCAGTTGGTGCAGTTGGTCGAGTTGCTGCACAAGTGGAACAAGGCTTACAATCTGACCTCGGTGCGAGATCCGGACGCCATGCTGGTCAAGCATATCCTCGACAGCCTGGTGGTGAGTCCTCACCTGCACGGTGAACGCTTCATCGATGTGGGAACGGGTCCGGGTCTGCCCGGACTGCCGCTGGCCATCATCAATCCGGACAAACAGTTCGTGCTGCTCGACAGCCTGGGCAAGCGGATCAACTTCATCCGCCAGGTGATCCTGGAACTGGGGTTGACCAATGTGACCCCCGTCAAATCCCGGGTGGAGGAGTATCAACCCGAGACCGGATTTAATGGTGTACTGAGCCGGGCTTTCGCCTCCCTGGAGGACATGCTGAGCTGGTGTCATCATCTGCCGTTACCCGAGGGCAGCTTCCTGGCGCTCAAGGGACAATACCCCGAGCAGGAGCTGGCACAGTTGCCTGACAGCATTCGTCTGGTTGCCACCCACAAGCTGGTGGTGCCGGAACTGGAAGGCGAACGCCATCTGCTGGAGTTTAAAGCCATCCAGCCCGAATAGGGCCGCCGCATTCATTTAGGGGACAGTGTGGGAAAAGTCATTGCCATAGCCAACCAGAAGGGTGGAGTGGGTAAAACCACCACCTGTGTGAATCTGGCCGCCTCCATGGCCGCCACCCGGCGCAAGGTGCTGGTGATCGATCTGGATCCGCAGGGCAATGCCACCATGGGCAGTGGCGTCGACAAGTACGATGTCGAGCGCACCGCCTATGAACTGCTGATCGAAGATGCCCCCATCGGCGAGGTGATCATCCCCGAAACCTCGGGAGGCTATCACCTGATTGCCGCCAATGCCGACGTGACCGCGGCAGAAATCCGCCTGATGGAGTTTTTTGCCCGCGAGATTCGCCTGCGCAACGCCCTGGCCTCGGTCAGGGACAAGTACGACTACGTCTTCATCGACTGCCCGCCTTCTCTCAACATGCTGACGGTGAACGCCATGGCCGCCGCCGACTCCGTGCTGGTGCCCATGCAGTGCGAATACTATGCGCTGGAAGGGCTGACCGCCCTGGTGGACACCATCAGCAAGCTGGCAGCCGTGGTCAATCCGGAGCTGAAGATTGAAGGGGTGCTGCGCACCATGTTCGATCATCGCAACCGGCTGGCCAATGATGTGTCCGATCAGCTGAAACAGCATTTCGGGGACAAGGTCTATCGCACCATCATTCCCCGCAACGTAAGACTGGCGGAGGCGCCGAGCTTTGGCGCGCCAGCCATGCACTATGACAAATCATCGGTGGGGGCCAAGGCCTATCTGGCCCTGGCTGGCGAGATCCTGCGCCGCCAGGAGCAGGAGTCCCAGCCGCTCACCGCAGATCGAGAGAGCATATGACGCCGAAGAAACGTGGGCTGGGCAAGGGGCTGGACGCCCTGCTCAGCACCAGCACGGCCGCCCGCCAGAAACAGGTGATGAGCGACCAGCGCACCGAACAGGCCATGGCCCCGACCAATCAGGGGGAATTGCGCAAGCTGCCGGTGGAGTGGTTGCAGTCCGGCAAATACCAACCGCGCAAGGACATGTCCCAGGATGCGCTGGAGGAGCTGGCCAACTCCATCCGTGCACAAGGGGTGATCCAGCCCATCGTGGTTCGCTCCATCGGTGAAAACCGTTTCGAAATCATTGCTGGTGAACGCCGCTGGCGCGCCTCCCAGCTGGCCCGTCTCGAAGTGGTGCCCTGCCTGGTCAAGGATGTCGCCGACGAGGCGGCCGTCGCCATCGCACTCATCGAGAACATCCAGCGTGAAGATCTCAACGCCATCGAGGAGGCCGTCGCCCTCCAGCGCCTGCTGACGGAGTTCGAACTGACTCACCAGCAGGTTGCCGAGGCGGTAGGCAAGTCCCGCACCACGGTCACGAACCTGCTGCGTCTCAACCAGCTCAACGAGGACGTGAAGCGCTTCGTGGAACACGGCGACCTCGACATGGGGCATGCCCGTGCCCTGCTGGCCCTGAGCGGTCAGGCCCAGTCAGAGCTGGCCAAACTGGTGGCCCAGAAGGGTCTGACAGTGCGAGATACCGAGAAGCTGGTGCAAAAAGCACTGGAACCGGCAAAAACCAGGGTTGAACCCGTCCGCGATCCGCAGTTTGGTTATCTCGAGCGCCAGATTTCTGAAAAAATTGGCAATCAGGTGCAACTTCAGCCGGGCAAGAAAGATAGCGGCAAGTTAGTAATAAGTTACGATAACTTGGCAGATTTGGACCGGGTATTGGGTTATTTTGGCCTGTCAGAATCGTGATTTTTACGCTTTTTGTAGTAATAAAACATCCATTACTTTCGATATGAACATAACCTTAATTTCGCGCGGAAAGCCGCAAAAATTAAGGATTTTTGCCATGTTGCAATAGCCGTCTTCACGGGTATAATTTGACCGGCTTTTCGAGCTGTGAACCTGGGGTCTTCGGATCCCGATTTTTTACAGTTCTGTAATGTTCAGGGGTAGGTTGGTGAAGCAGAAAATAGCCTTGGAAGGTTTGACGCTGGCCTTGGCTATGCTCGTTTGTCAGCTGGTCCTGATCCTGGCGATCGCCACCGTCTGGTTTTATCAGGCGGGAGAGTTCGCCGGACAATCCTCTCTCTACGGAGGGGGGATGTACTGGGTTCCTCAAGCCCTGTTCACGCTCTGGGTTCTGCGCCGCAAGGTGACGAAAGAGAGCGTAGGCCTGGTTTTGCGGGACTTTTATGGTGGGGCAGGGATTAAGCTCATTACTACAACAGGACTTTTCGCCCTGCTGTTTGGCGCCGGGATTGAGGTCGACACCGCCTCGTTCTTCGCCACTTATATCCTCGCCCTCGTTGTACAGTGGATAGTTTCATTCACGCTTAACAACCACTATTAGGAAAACTCATGTCTGCAACCGGAGAAGTCCTGACTCCTCAGGGATATATCTCCCACCACCTGACCCACCTGCAGGTAGGGTCCGGGTTCTGGACGGTGAATATCGATTCCATGATATTTTCCGTCGTGCTAGGCGCCCTGTTTATCTGGTTGTTCCGCAAGGTTGCCGTCAAGGCCACCAGCGGTGTGCCCGGTAAGCTGCAGTGCTTTGTGGAGATGCTGGTCGAGTTTGTGAATGGTAACGTCAAGGACATCTTTCATGGTCGCAACAAGGTCATCGCACCTTTGGCCCTGACGGTGTTCGTGTGGATCTTCCTGATGAACTTCATGGACCTGATCCCCGTTGACTTTATCCCTCACGCTGCACAGTTGATGGGTGTTCCCTATCTGCGTGTGGTTCCCTCTGCTGACGTTAACATCACCATGTCCATGGCTTTGGGCGTGTTCTTCTTGATCCTGTACTACAGCATCAAGGTCAAGGGTATCAGCGGGTTCGTGAAGGAGCTGACGCTTCAGCCTTTCAATCACCCTGCTGCCATCCCGGTTAACTTCATCCTTGAAACCGTCACGTTGATTTCCAAGCCTGTTTCATTGGGTCTGCGACTGTTCGGCAACATGTATGCTGGCGAACTGATCTTCATCCTGATTGCGGGTTTGTTACCCTGGTGGTCACAGTGGATCCTGTCCGTGCCTTGGGCAATCTTCCACATCCTGATCATCACTTTGCAGGCGTTTATCTTCATGGTTCTGACCATCGTCTATCTGTCGATGGCGCAGGAAGACCATGGTTGATGCAACTCAAATAATCCTTTTTATACAATCAATTACATCTAAATAAATGGAGATCCTCATGGAAAACTTGAACATGGACCTGCTGTACATCGCTGCTGCAATGATGATGGGTCTGGCGGCTATCGGCGCCTCCATCGGTATCGGTATCCTGGGTGGCAAGTTCCTGGAAGGTGCAGCTCGTCAACCTGACCTGATCCCTGTTCTGCGTACCCAGTTCTTCATCGTGATGGGTCTGGTGGATGCGATCCCGATGATCGCCGTTGGTCTGGGTCTGTATGTGATGTTTGCGGTTGCCTAAGTCATTACGACTCACGCAGAACCCATTAACTAACTAAAGAGGACATCGGCTGTGAATATCAACGCCACCCTCCTCGGCCAAGCAGTTGCTTTTTTCATCTTCGTAGTGTTTTGCATGAAGTACGTATGGCCGCCGCTGATGGCTGCCATCGAAGCCCGTCAGAAAGAAATCGCTGACGGCCTCTCTTCTGCAGAACGTGCCAAGAAAGATCTGGAGCTGGCCAAGGCCAACGCCACCGATCAGCTGAAAGAAGCCAAGCTTCAGGCTGCTGAAATCATCGATCAGGCCAACAAACGCAAGGCCCAGATCATTGATGAGGCCGCTGTCGGAGCCCAAGCTGAGCGGGAGAAAATCCTGGCTCAGGGCCGTGCAGAGATCGAAGCTGAACGTCATCGTGCCAAAGAAGAACTGCGCAAGCAGGTTGCTGCTCTTGCCATCGCGGGTGCAGAGAAGATCCTGGCACGCCAAATCGACCAGGCTGCCAACAGCGACATCGTCGACAAACTGGTAGCAGAACTGTAACGGGAACGGGGCTATGTCTGAACTGACTACAATCGCTCGCCCCTACGCCAAGGCTGCTTTCGAGTTTGCCGTTGAGCACAAGGCGGTTGACCAATGGCTGGAGATGCTCGATTTCGCCGCTCAGGTGGCAGAAAACGAGACCATGCACAGCTTGGTAAACGGCTCCGTTGCTGCCGAAGAACTGGCAAAGCTGTTTGTCGGTGTCTGTGGTGAGCAGCTCAACGAGCACGGTCAGAACCTGATCCGGGTGATGGCCGAGAATGGTCGCTTGGGTGTGCTGCCGGCGGTCGTTGCCGAATTCGTCGCGCTCAAGGCTGAACTGGACAAAGAAGTTCAGGCTGACGTGATTTCGGCGATCGAACTGACCGACCAGCAGAAAGCCAATATTCAGGCTTCTCTGGAACAACGTCTCGCGCGCAAAGTGAAGCTGAATTGCAGCACAGATGCGTCCTTGATGGCCGGGGTGCTCATCAAGGCCGGTGATCTCGTTATCGACGGCACGGTCCGCGGTAAGCTGGATCGCATGGCCGATGCGCTGCAATCTTGATTGGGGTATTAGAGCATGCAACTGAATTCCACTGAAATCGCCGAGCTGATCAAGCAGCGCATTGCGCAGTTTGATGTCAAAAGCGAAGCGCGTAACGAAGGTACCATCGTTTCTGTAAGCGACGGTATCATTCGTATCCACGGTCTGGCCGATGCCATGCAGGGTGAGATGATCGAGCTGCCGGGCAACCGCTTCGCTCTGGCATTGAACCTGGAGCGTGACTCCGTTGGTGCCGTAGTAATGGGTCCCTATGCCGATCTGGCCGAAGGGATGAAGGTAAAGGGTACCGGCCGCATTCTGGAAGTGCCGGTCGGTCGTGGTCTGTTGGGCCGGGTGGTCAACACCCTGGGTCAGCCGATCGACGGTAAGGGTCCGGTAGACAACGACGGCTTCTCGCCGATCGAAGTGATCGCCCCGGGCGTTATCGAGCGTAAGTCTGTTGACCAGCCAGTCCAGACCGGTCTGAAAGCCATCGATGCCATGATCCCTATCGGTCGTGGCCAGCGTGAGCTGATCATCGGTGACCGCCAGGTTGGTAAGACCGCCATCGCCATCGACACCATCATCAACCAGAAAGATTCCGGCATTAAGTGCGTCTACGTTGCGATCGGCCAGAAGGCCTCCACCATCGCCAACGTGGTGCGCAAGCTGGAAGAGCACGGCGCCCTGGCCAACACCATCGTGGTCGTGGCTTCTGCCTCCGAAGCGGCTGCTCTGCAGTACCTGGCTCCCTACGCCGGTTGCTCCATGGGCGAGTACTTCCGTGACCGCGGCGAAGACGCACTGATCATCTATGATGACCTGTCCAAGCAGGCCGTTGCCTATCGCCAGATCTCCCTGCTGCTGCGCCGTCCGCCTGGACGTGAAGCTTACCCGGGTGACGTCTTCTATCTGCACTCCCGTCTGCTGGAGCGTGCTGCTCGCGTCAACGCCGAGTACGTAGAGAAGTTCACCAATGGTGCCGTGAAAGGCCAGACCGGTTCCCTGACCGCCCTGCCGATCATCGAAACCCAGGCCGGTGACGTCTCCGCGTTCGTTCCGACCAACGTGATCTCCATCACCGATGGCCAGATCTTCCTGACCTCCCAGCTGTTCAACTCCGGTATTCGTCCGGCGGTTGACCCGGGTATCTCCGTATCCCGTGTGGGCGGTGCTGCTCAGACCAAGATCGTCAAGAAGCTGTCCGGTGGTATCCGTACCGCGCTGGCCCAGTACCGTGAACTGGCGGCATTTGCCCAGTTCTCTTCCGACCTGGACGATGCCACTCGCAAGCAGCTGGATCACGGTCAGAAAGTCACCGAGCTGATGAAGCAGAAGCAGTACTCTCCGATGAGCGTGGCCCAGCAATCCCTGGTGCTGTTCGCCGCCGAGAAGGGTTATCTCGCCGATGTCGAACTGAGCAAGATCGTCGACTTCGAAGCCGCTCTGCTCTCTTACGCCAATACCCAGCATGCCGAGCTGATGGCTGAAATCAATGCCAAGGCCGACTACAACGACGCGATCGTTGGCAAGCTGACTGCGTTGCTGGATGACTTCAAGGCAACCCAGACCTGGTAAGCGTGTGTGGCAGCGCAAGCTGCCACCTGATGGAGAGAAGAGATGGCCGGCGCAAAAGAGATACGTAACAAGATCGGGAGTGTGAAGAACACTCAGAAGATCACCAGCGCTATGGAAATGGTGGCAGCGAGCAAGATGCGCCGTGCGCAGGAACGCATGTCTGCCAGCCGTCCGTACGCTGAAACCATGCGCAAGGTGATCGGCCATATCGCTCAGGGAAACTTGGAATACAAGCACCCCTACCTCATCGAACGTGAGGTGAAGCGAGTGGGTTACATCGTCGTCTCCACCGACCGTGGCCTGTGTGGTGGTCTGAACATCAACCTGTTCAAGGCTGCCCTCAATGATATGAAGCAATGGAGCGCGAAAGGTGCCAAGGTTGACCTGGCATTGATCGGTAACAAGGCCTCCAACTTCTTTGAACGGCACGGCGCCAAGGTGAAAGCCCACGTCTCCGGACTGGGTGACAACCCGAGCGTCAATGACCTGATCGGTTCAGTGAAGGTCATGCTGAAGGCTTACGACAACGGTGAGATTGACAGGCTGTATCTGGTGTACAACAAGTTCGTCAACACCATGGTTCAGCAACCAAAAGTCGATCAACTGCTGCCTTTGCCCGTAACAGAAGACAGCAAGCTCGCCAAGAAGCACCACTGGGACTACCTCTATGAGCCGGATCCCAAGCAACTGCTGGATACCCTGCTGATTCGCTACGTCGAATCCCAGGTCTACCAGGGGGTGGTAGAAAACTTGGCAAGTGAACAGGCAGCCCGAATGGTTGCCATGCAAGCCGCGACTGACAACGCCGGCAACCTGATTAACGATCTGCAACTGGTATACAACAAGGCCCGTCAGGCCAGTATTACCCAGGAGCTCACTGAGATCGTTTCCGGTGCTGCTGCGGTGTAAGGCAAGGGTTATCAAAGGTTTAGAGGATTTGACATGAGTAACGGTTTCATCGTCCAAATCATCGGCGCTGTGGTGGACATCGAGTTCCCGCAGAATGCCGTGCCCCAGGTGTACGATGCACTGAAGGTTGTCAGCGAAGGCCAAGGCCAGGGTCTGGTACTGGAAGTTCAGCAACAGATCGGCGGCGGCGTCGTGCGTTGCATCACCATGGGTTCCTCCGACGGTCTGCGTCGTGGGTTGGAAGTAGTTAACAGCGGCAAGGCCATCCAGGTACCGGTCGGTACCTCGACCCTGGGCCGTATCATGAACGTACTGGGCGACCCCATCGACGAGAAGGGTCCGATCGGCGAAGAAGAGCGTTGGTCCATCCACCGCGAAGCCCCCAGCTACGAAGATCAGTCCAACAGCACCGAGCTGCTGGAGACCGGCATCAAGGTTATCGACCTGGTATGTCCGTTCGCCAAGGGTGGTAAGGTTGGTCTGTTCGGCGGCGCCGGCGTAGGCAAGACCGTCAACATGATGGAGCTGATCCGTAACATCGCGATCGAGCACAGCGGTTACTCCGTGTTCGCCGGTGTAGGTGAGCGTACCCGTGAGGGTAACGACTTCTACCACGAGATGATGGAGTCCAACGTACTGGACAAAGTATCTCTGGTTTACGGTCAGATGAACGAGCCGCCCGGAAACCGTCTGCGCGTGGCGCTGACCGGCCTGACCATGGCCGAGAAGTTCCGTGACGAAGGTCGTGACGTGTTGTTCTTCGTGGACAACATCTACCGTTACACCCTGGCCGGTACCGAAGTATCCGCACTGCTGGGCCGTATGCCCTCCGCAGTAGGTTACCAGCCGACCCTGGCCGAGGAGATGGGTGTTCTGCAAGAGCGCATCACCTCCACCAAGACCGGTTCCATCACCTCCGTACAGGCCGTTTACGTGCCTGCGGATGACTTGACCGACCCGTCTCCGGCAACCACCTTCGCCCACCTGGATGCGACCGTCGTTCTGTCCCGTCAGATCGCGGCTCTGGGTATCTACCCGGCCGTTGACCCGCTGGACTCCACCTCCCGTCAGCTGGATCCGCTGGTGGTTGGCAAGGAGCACTACGAGACCGCTCGTGGCGTTCAGACCGTACTGCAGCGCTACAAGGAGCTGAAGGACATCATCGCCATCCTGGGTATGGATGAACTGTCAGAAGAAGACAAACTGACCGTAGCTCGTGCCCGTAAGATCGAGCGTTTCCTGTCCCAGCCGTTCTTCGTGGCCGAAGTATTTACCGGTTCTCCGGGCAAATACGTGCCGCTGAAGGAAACCATCCGTGGCTTCCAGGGCATCCTGAAGGGCGAGTATGACGATCTGCCGGAGCAGGCGTTCTACATGGTTGGCGGCATCGACGAAGTCGTCGAGAAGTCCAAGAAACTGTAAGCCTCGATAGGAGGGCCCATGGCTGAGATGATCTCCTTTCACCTGGATGTGGTGAGCGCCGAAGGAAAACTGTTTTCCGGTCGCGTGCAATCTGCCCAGGTATCAGGCTCCGAAGGTGAGCTGGGTCTCCGCCACGGTCATGCTCCGTTGCTGACTGCCATCAAGCCGGGCCTGGTCCGCTTGATCAAGCAAAATGGTAGCGAAGAGGTGCTGTACATCTCCGGCGGTATGCTGGAAGTACAACCCGAAGCCGTGACCGTGCTGGCCGATACTGCCATTCGCGCCGACGATCTGGATGAGGCGAAAGCCCAGGAAGCCAAGCGTCGTGCCGAAGAGCGGATCAACAGCTCCCATGGTGATATCGACTATGCTCAGGCGTCTGCCGAGCTGGCCAAAGCGATGGCCCAGTTGCGGGTTATCGATATCGTCAAAAAGAATTACCGTTAATCACGGTGATGCAAAAGATGCAAAAAGCGACCTTCGGGTCGCTTTTTTTTTGCCCGTTGGATAGACTCCGCCCAGCATTTCCACCTGTTTCAAAGGCTAGCTATGTCTCTCAACGTCGTGATCCTGGCTGCGGGCAAAGGCACCCGCATGCGTTCTTCCCTGCCCAAGGTGCTGCACCCCGTTGCCAGCAAGCCCATGGTCTCCCATGTGATCGAGACCGCCCGCCAGATCGGTGCCGAACAGCTGCACCTAGTCTATGGCCACGGCGCCGAACTGCTGAAGGAGCGGATCCAGGCATCCGACCTGAACTGGGTGCTGCAGGCCCAGCAACTGGGAACCGGCCATGCCGTTGCCCAGGCCATTCCGTTCTGGCATGACGAAGACGACGTGCTGGTGCTCTACGGCGATACCCCGCTGATCCAGCCCGAGACCCTGCAACGGTTGCTGGCCGCCAAGACCGACGATGGCATGGCGCTGCTGACCGTGGTACTGGACAACCCGACCGGCTATGGCCGCATCGTGCGGGAACATGGTCAGGTGGTCGGCATTGTCGAGCAGAAGGATGCGAACGCCGAGCAGCTGGCCATCCGCGAAGTGAACACCGGCGTGCTGGTGGCCAACGGTGGTCAGCTGCGTAGCTGGCTCTCCCGCCTGGACAACAAGAATGCCCAGGGCGAGTTCTATCTGACCGACGTCATCGCCATGGCCCATGGGGATGGCTGTGCCATCGCCGCCGTCCACCCTGACAGCGCCATGGAAGTGGAAGGGGCCAACAACCGGGTGCAGCTGGCTGCGCTTGAGCGCAGCTACCAGCAAATGCAGGCCGAGAAGCTGATGATCGCCGGCGCCACCCTGATCGATCCGGCCCGTTTCGATCTGCGCGGCACCCTGGAAATCGGGGAGGAGGTGGTGATCGACGTCAACGTCATCATCGAAGGCAAGGTGGTGCTGTGCAATCACGTGCGCATCGGTGCCGGCAGCGTGCTGAAGGATTGCGTCATCGGCGACCACACCGAGGTGAAACCCTACTCCGTCATCGAAGGTGCGCAAATTGCCGACCAGTGCTCGGTCGGGCCCTTTACCCGCCTGCGCCCGGGTGCCGTGCTGGAGCAGGATGCCCATGTCGGCAACTTCGTCGAGATGAAGAAGGCGCGGCTGGGTATGGGCTCGAAGTGCGGTCATCTGACCTATCTGGGGGATGCGGACGTCGGCGCCAAGGTGAACATCGGTGCTGGCACCATCACCTGCAATTACGACGGGGTGAACAAGTTCCAGACCATCATCGAGGACGATGTCTTCGTCGGCTCCGATACCCAGCTGGTGGCGCCGGTGCGGATCGGCAAGGGGGCGACCCTGGGAGCGGGTTCCACCATCACCAAGGATGTGGCGGAAAACGAGCTGGTGATCACCCGGGTGCCCCAGCGCCACATTCCGAACTGGGCTCGCCCGGTCAAGAAGAAGTGATGCCCGATCAATGAAATGCAAACCGGCGCCCGAGGGCGCCGGTTTTTTTGCTTATGGCTGATGACTGGTGTCACTGGTCGATGGCTGGGGGGCCGCCCATGCGGTGGCGGAGGGACTGTTCTCCATCACCTGATACCAGTCGAGCTTGCGAGTCAGCCCCATGACCAGCGCCAGGGTGGCGAACAGCAGCAGGGCGCCGAGCAACAGGGCTGTCTCCTCGGCCTGCAGCAGCCCGAACAGGATGGCGTAGACCAGCCCCAGCAGGGCGGCGAATCCCATGCCCTGTTTCGGGCCGCCCAGTACATGGCTCAGGTAGAAGCCGTTGAGGGCCACACTGGCCAGGGCGGCAATGAGATAGGCCCAGGCAAAGCCGAGATGCTCGGTCAGCGCCAGCAGCACCAGATAGAAGATGGCCAGCCCCATGCCCACCAGTGCGTACTGGATGGGGTGTACCCGCAGCCCCTTGAGCAGCTCGAACATGAAGAAACTGATGAAGGTGAGGCCGATGAACAGCAGGGCATATTTGGCGGCCCGCTCGTTCAGCTGATAGTGATCCACCGGTTGCACCAGGCTGACGCTGAATGACGGCAGTTTGGTACCGGCTCCCTTCATCATGCGGTTGAAGCGGCTCTCCATGTCGGTGGCGAACCAGCTGGTCTGCCAGCTTGCCTCGAACCCTTGATCCGCAAGGGTGCGTTCACCGGGCAGAAAGTCGCCGAGAAAATTGGGATGGGGCCAGTTGCCGTTCAGGTGAAACCGGCTGTCCTGTCCGAGCGGCACCACTTCCAGCGCATTCATGCCCTGCAGATCCAGCTCGATGTGAAAGCGGCCATCTTCGTCTGGCAAGGCGTCGAGCGGGGCATGGATCCCCACTCGCCCGTCCCCCAGCTGGGCACCAGGGGCAAACGGGATGCGTTGCTCTCCCCATTGCAGTTCGGGTACGCGGCTGATGCCCCGGGCATCGGAGAGGATCAGGCTGAGATAGGGTTTGCCCGGCACCAGGGCGGGATCCGCCGGGTCGAAGCTCAGGTTCGGGTTGCCGGCCACCAGCCCCTTGTCAGCCAGGCTGGTGGGCATCAGGCCGGAGAGGGAGAGGCGACTGTGATAAATCTGGGCCTGATAGATGCCGAGCTTGCGCGGGGTCACCTCCATGCTGGCCCGCACGTCCAGCCTCTGGGGCAGCAGGTAGCGATAGACCTGCTCCTTGCGCACGAAATGTTTGCCATCCTGCTCGACGGTGACGGCCCGGGTATAGGGCTGCACCAGTACGGGCCCCATCAGGCGCTGAGGCCCGCTGTGGCTGGCCATGATGCTGTGAATGGCCTGATTGCGATAGGCCTGGCGCTCCCGATTCAGCTCCATGATGGCGTGAACCGGGATCATCATCAGCAGGCAGAGCAACAGCAGCAGGGCGATCTTGTGGGTGAAAATCTGTTTGACCATGACACGTCTCCTTGTTGTTGAACGGGAGTGTGCCGGGGTCGCGTGAAGGGAGGATGGGGCAGTGTGAAGTGGTGGTGAAGGGGGATAAAAAAACCGGCGCCAGGCGCCGGTGTTGCTGGCATCAGAGTGTCTTCAACCGGGCCGGCAGGGCGGCGAACACCTCCTCCCTGGCCCTGAGGGAAGCGAACTGCTTGCCCGGCTTCTGGATAACGGTGTGGACGAAGATGAGCGTCTTGTCCTGTTTGCTGGCCCAGCCGACGAACCAGCCGATCTGCTGCTCCCTGTCCAGGCTGCCATCCAGCAGCTTGGGGTAACCCATGCCGGTCTTGCCGTGGATCTGCCAACCGTCGATGTCGGGCTGACGCATCAGGTTGGCGGTATGGCGCAGGGTCTTGGCGGAGACCGGCAGCTTGCCGCTCACCATTTTCCCAAGGAAGCGGGCTTGCTCCTGGGGGCTGATGGCGAGGCTGGCGCTGAGCCAGGCCTGGGTCAGACCGTCGTGCTTGCCCGGGTTGCCTTCGAGATCCCGGTTGCCGTAGTCGAAGCTGTCCACGTAGTGCTGGAAGCGAGCCTCTCCCAGCCACTCGGTGAGGCGCTGCGAGTACCAGATGACCGAGAATTGCATCCAGCTGCTCGGGGTGGTGGTCTGTTTCCACTCCGGCAGGAAATCAGGATCACCGGCCTTGAACGGCAGGGCCGGCAGTTGTTCATCCACCAGAAAGCCGCTGTCATAGCCCATCAGTGCCAGCGGGATCTTGAAGGTGGAGGCCGGGGTCAACTGTGCGGCACAGTCCCCCTGGGTGCTGACGGGTTTGCCGGTGCCATCGGCAAACAGCATGCAGCCAGAAGCGGCGCTGGCAGGCAGTGCACAGAAGAGGCCGGCGGCAAGCAGACCGGACAACAGCATACGGGGCATATCTATCTCCTTGATTAATATGAATGCGCATCGACGGGGACGGTCGTCATCGAGGAGGTGCAGCTTAGCCCGGCTCTGTGTGCTTGGTGTGAAGTGTCCTCAGTTGCCGGGCAGCCAGAGTGTGGCCAGCACCCCCCCGCCCGGCTGATTGGCAAGAGCAAGATGGCCGCCATGCTGGCGTGCCACCTCCATGGCAAAACTGAGCCCGAGGCCGCTGCTTTTTCCCTTGTCTGGCCTTGGCAGGGAGTAGAAACGCTCGAAAATCCTGGGCAGCGCAAAGTCGGGAATGCCTGGACCCTGATCCCGCACCCGGAAGCAGTAACCCCCCTCCTCCATGGCGCCGCTCAGCACCAGGGTGCTGCCGGCGGGGGCGAAATCGAGGGCGTTGTCCAGCAGGTTGCCAAGGGCCTGCTCCACCAGCAGGGGATCCCACTTCTGCTTCTGACCTTCCCCCAGCTCGGCGTGCAGGGAGATCTGGCGGCGCTGGGCCTGGATCTGGCGGGCGTCGAGCACCCGTCTGCCCAGCCGGGCAGGCTCGACGGATTGTCTGTCCAGCCCCTGCCCTGATTCGAGGCGGGCGAGTTGCAGCATGCGCTCGATCAGCTGCTGCATGCGGGCCGTCTCCAGATTGATGTTGCCGATAAAGCGCTTTGCGATGTCCGGCGGCGGCGCCTCGGCCAGGATCTCCCCCGCCCCGCGAATGGCCGCCAGCGGGCTTTTGAGCTCGTGGGTCAGGCTGTGGACATAGGCCTCGATATAGGCCTTGCCGTCCAGTTGGCGGCGCATGGTCTCCAGGGAGTGGCCTAGCCTGTCCAGTTCGGGGCTGTAGAGGCGCGGCAGGCTGGCGGGCTGACCCTGGCTGATTGCATCTGCATAGTGCACCAGCTTGCCGATGGCGCGGTTGAGCCACCACACCAGCAAGGCGCCGATGAGCAGCGAGATGAACAGCAGCAGGGCCGCCCCTTTCAGCAACTGGTCTTCGCTGCGCTCTATCATGGGCTGCAGGGTGCTGTTGGGCTTGGCGACGGTGAGGGAGCCGAGGATGTCATCCCCTTCCCGCAGCGGGGCGGCCACGTGCATCACCGAGCTGGCGGGATCGTCGGGGTCGCTGCGGGTGCTGCGGGCGCCATATTCGCCACGCAGGGTCAGGTAGACGTCGTTCCAGCGCGAGTAGTCCTTGCCCAGATCCACCCCGTCCGAGTCGTAGACCACCCTGCCTTTTGCGTCGGTCACATAGATGCGGTACTCCGCCTGCTGCTTGAGGTGGCCATCGATGAGGGCATTGATGGGACTCTGGTTGAGGCGGGCGAAGGCGCTGGCCAGCCGGCCATTCGCCATCTTGCCTTCCTGCATGTCGTCCAGGGCCAGGGGGGCCAGCATCTGGGCCATGTCCACCAGGGTATCTTCGGTGGCGCTGCGTACCCCGGGCTTGATCTCCTCGACGAAGATCTCCAGCACGAACCAGGCGGCCAGGGCGAAGATCAGCACCAGGCCGCACAGCAGTTGCAATCCGATTCTCATCTCATCCCCCTGCCGATGCCCGGCCACCCCGAGTTCATGCCAGCTCCAGACTGTAGCCCAGCCCGCGGTGGGTCAGGATCAGGTTGGCGTCAGGGTCCCGCTCCCGCAGCTTGGCCCGCAGAGTCTTGATGTGGGTATCGACGGTGCGATCCAGACTCTCTTCCGCATCCTGCCACACCAGATCCATCAGCTGCTGGCGGGAGTAGACCCGACCCGGCGCCAGCATCAGGGTCTTGAGCAGCAGGTACTCATAGCGGGTGAGCGTCAGGGGCTGGCCCAGGAAGCAGATTCGTGCCCGCTCCTCGTCCAGGGCGAGTGGCTGTATCGGCTGGGAGGGGGCGGGCTGACTGCGGCGCAGGATGACCCGCACCCGGGCGCACACCTCACGGGGCGAGAAGGGTTTGGCCACGTAGTCGTCTGCCCCTATCTCCAGCCCGATCAGCCTGTCTATCTCCTCGCTGCGAGCGGTGAGAAACATCAGGGGAATATCGGTCAGTGCCCGCACCCGCTTGCACAGTTCGAAACCGCTGATGTCCGGCAGCCCCACATCCAGGATCAAAAAATCCGGTCGCGTCTGTTCCAGTCGCGCCAGCAACGGCTGACCGAGGGGGAACCACTCCACCTCGAAACCATCGGTCTGCAGGGCATAGATCAGGGTATCGGCAATGCTGGCTTCATCTTCCACCAGCCAGATGAGTCGTTTTTGCATGGCGTCCTCGTCGCAAATCGGCTCCTCATTCTGGCATCGAACCAAATCGGATCCTATTTGCCGTTTGATTTTTCCCGAAAAGGCATTAATATTTCGCCATTCTTTCGAATCGAAACTTATAAATGACCAAACGCAACACACAGCAGCGCCGTCACACCATAGTGAGTCTGGTGCAGGAGCAGGGGGAAGTCAGCGTCGATGCCCTGGCCAAACACTTCGCCACTTCCGAGGTGACCATCCGCAAAGATCTGGCGGTACTGGAGACCGGTGGCCTGTTGCTGCGTCGCTACGGCGGTGCCGTTCCCCTCCCCAGCGAGATGGTGGTGGACAGCAACCCGGAACAAGTTTCGAATCGAAAGCTGGCCATTGCCCGCGCCGCCGCCGAGCGGATCCGCGATCACAACCGCGTCATCATCGACAGCGGCAGCACCACCAGCGCCATGATCCCCATGCTGGGCAACAAGCGCGGCCTCATCGTCATGACCAACTCCCTCAATGTGGCCGGCGCCCTGCGCGAGCTGGAAAACGAGCCCACCCTGCTGATGACTGGCGGGACCTGGGATCCCCATTCCGAATCCTTCCAGGGGCAGGTGGCGGAGCAGGTGCTGCGCTCCTATGACTTCGACCAGCTCTTCATCGGCGCCGACGGCATCGACCCGGAGCGGGGCACCACCACCTTCAACGAGCTGGTGGGCCTCTCCCGGGTCATGGCCGAAGTGTCACGGGAGGTCATCGTCATGGTGGAGTCGGAAAAGATCGGCCGAAAGATCCCCAATCTCGAGCTGCCCTGGTCCGGCATCCATACCCTGGTGACCGACGAGGGGCTGAGCAATGCGGCCAGAGAACAGATTCAGGCCAGGGGGATCACGTTGATTTGCGCTCCCGTGGCCGTGTGATTTGAACAAACCATTATCCAACCGAATTAACGTCTTACGTTTCAAGGAGAAGTCTATGTGTGGCATCGTCGGGGCCGTCGCCCAACGTGATGTGGCTGAAATCCTGGTAGAGGGCCTGCGCCGTCTGGAATACCGTGGCTACGATTCGGCCGGTGTCGCCGTGTTCAGCGCCAACCAGCCGCTGCAGCGGGTGCGTCGCCTCGGCAAAGTGGCCGAACTGGCCAAGGCACTGGAAGAGCAGTCCGTCCACGGTGGTACCGGCATTGCCCACACCCGCTGGGCTACCCATGGCGAGCCGTCCGAGCGCAATGCTCACCCCCATGTCTCCGAGCATATCGTAGTGGTGCACAACGGCATCATCGAGAACCACGAAGAGCTGCGGGAAGAGTTGAAGGCGCTGGGCTATGTGTTCAGCTCCGACACCGACACCGAAGTGATTGCCCACCTGGTGCACCACGAGCTGAAATCCGCCCCCAGCCTGCTGGCGGCCATGCAGGTCGCGGTGAAGCAGCTGCGCGGCGCCTACGGCACCGTGGTGATGGACAGCCGTGACGACAGCCGCGTGGTGGTGGCCCGCTCCGGCTCCCCCCTGGTGATCGGCCGCGGCATCGGCGAGAACTTCATCGCTTCCGACCAGATGGCCCTGCTGCCGGTGACCCGCCGCTTCATCTTCCTGGAAGAGGGCGATGTGGCCGAAGTGACCCGCCGCGACGTGCACATCTTCGATACCCACGGCGAGGCCGTGATGCGCGAGGAGCTGGAGTCCGAGCTCTCCCACGATGCCGGTGACAAGGGCGAATACCGACACTACATGCTCAAGGAGATCTACGAGCAGCCCAAGGCCATCACCAACACCCTGGAAGGCCGCCTGGGCAGTGATCACGTGGTGGTCGAGTCCTTCGGCAACGGCGCCCGCGCCATTTTCGACAAGGTCGAGCACGTCCAGATCGTCGCCTGCGGCACCTCCTACAACTCCGGCATGGTGGCCCGCTACTGGTTTGAAGAGATCGCCGGCGTCTCCTGCGACGTGGAGATCGCCTCCGAATTCCGCTACCGCAAGTCGGTGGTACGCCCCAACAGCCTGCTGGTGACCCTGTCCCAGAGCGGAGAAACCGCCGATACCCTGGCAGCCCTGCGTCTGGCCAAGGAATCTGGTTACATGAGCTCCCTGGCCATCTGCAACGTACCGGGCTCCTCCCTGGTGCGCGAATCCGACCTGGCCTTCATGACCCGGGCTGGTGCCGAGATCGGGGTGGCGTCCACCAAGGCGTTCACCACCCAGCTGGCCGGTCTGCTGATGCTGGTGGCCTCCGTCGGTCACTGCCGTGGCAACCTGAGCGCCGCCGCCGAGGCCGAACTGGTCAAGGCGCTGCAAGCCCTGCCTGTGCGTATCAAGGAGAGCTTGGCCCTGGCCAAGCAGATCGAGACTCTGGCCGAAGAGTTTGCCGACAAGCACCACAGCCTGTTCCTCGGTCGTGGCAGCCAGTACCCCATCGCCATGGAAGGGGCGCTCAAACTCAAGGAGATCTCCTACATCCACGCCGAGGCCTATGCCGCCGGTGAGTTGAAGCATGGCCCGCTGGCGCTGATCGATGCCGAGATGCCCATCATCGTCGTGGCGCCGAACAACGATCTGCTGGAGAAGCTCAAGTCCAACGTGGAAGAGGTGCGTGCCCGTGGCGGTATCCTCTATGTGTTCGCCGATGCGGACGCCGGTTTCAAGAGCGACGAGACCATGCGGGTGATGAGCCTGAACCACGTGGAAGAGATGATCGCGCCGATCGTCTATACCGTGCCGTTGCAGCTGCTCTCCTACCACGTCGCCCTCATCAAGGGCACCGACGTGGATCAGCCGCGCAACCTGGCCAAATCCGTGACTGTGGAATAAGCCGTCGCCGGAAATGAAAAAAGAGCCGCACTGCGGCTCTTTTTGTTTTGGCAAAACAGGCTATGACAGCCGCAGGTTGGTGATGGTCACGTCGTCCAGGGAAGGCACAATGATGCCGCTGGAGATGCTCTTGGCGATCGCCTGGTTGCGGTTGCGCGAGTCCGTCTTGTTGGTGACCTGATTGAGGTGGAAGTTCACGGTCCGCTCGCTGATGCCGAGGATGGTGGCGATCTCCCAGGAGGTCTTGCCCTCGCTGGCCCAGAACAGGCACTCCTTCTCCCGATCCGACAGCTCGGCCAGGTATTTCATCAGGTCTGGTCTGGCCTTGATGAGGGTCAGGGCCGAGTTGAAGATGTAGCTGGCACAGAATGACAGCAGGGGAACGTTTTCAAACATCAGATCGGAATTGGACTTCTCCTTGCTGATGAAAGAGAGGATGCCGTGTTCCCCCTGAGGTGTGTGCAGCGGGAAGGAGACGCCGTTCCTCACCCCGAAGTCGGCGGCGAGGTTCATCACCTCCCTGCTGGCGCTGGGCAACCAGGGGGCATCGCAATCGAGCTTGTTCCAGAAGATGGGCTGGGTCTGCTTCAGTCCCAGGAAGACGACCGGATCCTGGGTCAGGTAGTGCCGTTCCGAATAGGCATCAAACCAGCTGGTGGGGCAGTTGTTGAACAAGGCCACATGGGATTTCTGCATACTGATGGGGAAAATAATCAGCAAACGGAAGTAATCAAACCCCATCTGATGACTGAAGCGCTCCAGTTGTTGCTGGATCTCGCTGGTCTTCTTCGCCTTGGTGAACCGATCTATGTGTTCCCAGATCGCATCGTTAAACATGTAAGTCTCCTTTTTCGATCACTTATCTTGCTGATCGAAAAGACATTTTTTAGTTATTTAAAATGGTGTTGCGACTACCAACGCCAGTTATTCCCGTACTTGTCTAAAAAGTATCCTGTTTTTTCGGCCAGAGGCCAAGAAAATCATCTGATTGCCAGTGACCCTACTCTTTGAGACAATGAGAATAGTTATCATTGTTAAGATTTATATCATGAACAAGTTTTGGGGTCTGGCCTTGTTACCCATGGCCGTTCATTGCGTCGTGTCCGCCGACGAAGTGGTTGCGCCAGCATTGAAGAACAGTATCGCCGACGGGAAAGCCTCCCAGCTGCGTGTGGAGAAAGCCGCCGATGGAGCCGTCGCCGCCAGGATTGAGCTGCAAAATGCCCAACTGCAACTGCGGGATCTGGAAGCCTACAACCGCTACATGCAGTCTCTGGTGGCCGATCAGCAAAACGAGCTGGGCAAGCTGAACCAGCAGTTGGAGGCGGTACAGGAGACCAGACAGGGGCTTGTCCCCCTGATGCTGCAGATGCAAGCCGATCTGGAACAGCTGGTACAGGATGACATCCCGCTGCGCAGGGAGGATCGTCTGGCGCGGGTTGCTGCCTTGAAAGCGACGCTGGCCAGAGCCGATGTGAGCGAGGCGGAGAAGTTCCGCCAGCTATTGCAGGCCTATCAGATTGAAGCCGAATACGGCAGCAGGCTGGACCATTATTCCGCCGAGCTGGTGCTGGATGGCGCACCGCGCCGGGTCGACGTGCTGGCACTGGGCCGGGTCTCCCTGCTGGCGATGACCGCCGATCGCTCCCAGGCGTGGCGCTGGTCTGCCGAGCACAAGCAGTGGCAAGCCCTCGACGGCCAGTGGATCTCCCCCATCGCCGAGGCGTTGGAAATGGCTGCCGACAAGAAGGTTCCCCAGTTGTTGAATGTCCCCCTTTCCGTCAGCCGTGGTCAGGAGGCCCAGTCATGAGCGTCACCATGAAGTGGTTACCCCTTGCCCTCGCGCTCTCTCTGGGCACCACAGCCGCCGTGGCCGAGGAAGCCTGGCAGCAGCAGGAACAGGCCCGTGAGCAGAAGGCTCAGCAGGATCTGGCATCTGTCTCCAGGGAGCTGAGCAGTGCCCGTGCCAAGCTGGCCGAGGCCCAGCGCCTGAGCAAGGAGCTGGCCAGTCAGTTCGCGGCCAATGAAAAGCAGCTGGTGGAGCTCAATACCCAGTGGGAGCAAGCCTCCGGCGACATGAACGACATCTTTGCGGTCACCCGTCAGGGCGCCAGCGATGCGGTCAAGTTGCTGAGCGAATCCGCCGTCGAGGGCCAGTATCCTGATCGTCTCGCCCCGCTGAAAACCATGGCACAGGATAAACAGGTGCCTGATCGCGCCGCCCTTGCCCTGCTGCCAGCCACCTTGCTGCAGGAGATCCGCGAATCGGGCCGGGTTGCCCAGTTCAACGGCAAGGTGCTCGATGCCCAGGGCGTTGCCAGCGAGCAGACGTTGACCCGGATCGGCAGCTTCGCCCTGCTGGGCGATGCGGGTTTCTTGCAACCGGAGGCCGAAGGCCTGAGTCCGGTGCTGGGCCTGCCAGGCAGCGTGCTTTCCGCTGTGGCCGCTTATCAGGGTCAGGAGGGAGAAGCGTTGCCGCTGGATCCCTCCCACGGTGTTCTGCTCGATATGCTGGCCCAGGCGCCCACCTTCTGGCAGCAAGTCCAGCAGGGCGGCCAGGTCGGCGCCATCATCGTGCTGCTGGCAGCCATCGGCCTGGGGATCGCTGGAGTACGGCTGTGGAGCCTCTCTCGCGAACTGGGTCGGGTTCGTCGCCAGCTCAAGAGCGGTGAATATCATGCCGACAACGCCCTCGGCCGGGTGCTGACGGTGGCTGACAAGCATCCAGAACTGAGCATGGAGACCCTCGAACTGCGTCTGGATGAGGCGATCCTGCAGGAGACCCCTCGCCTGGAGCGCGGCATCGGCATGGTTAAGGTGATCGCGGCCATCGCCCCCATGCTGGGTCTGCTCGGGACAGTGACCGGTATGATCGGCACCTTCCAGGCCATCACCCAGTTCGGTACCGGCGATCCCAAGATCATGGCGGGCGGTATCTCCATGGCCCTGGTCACCACGGTGCAGGGTCTGGTAGCGGCCATTCCGCTGATCCTGGCCCACAGCCTGTTGCAGTCCCGTTTCACCGAGCTCTCCAACGTGCTGGAACAGCAGGTGGCCGGGATCCTGGCCGAGCGGGCCGAAAGCAATGGTGACAGGGTGGAGCGGGTAGCATGATGCTCGACATCTGGCAGCAGTTGCAGAGCTTCATGGGCCGTGGCGGCCCGGTGCTCTGGGTCATTCTGGCCTTGCTGGTGCTGATGTGGATTCTGATGATCGAGCGGCTGCTCTACCTCAACCTGGGGTTTGCACCGTTGCAGCGTGAGCTGCTGGGCCGCTGGCAGGCGCGTCGCGAGCGTCACAGCTGGCACGCTCGCGCGATTCGCGGGCGCTGGCTGGCAGAAGTGGAGCTGGCGCTCAACCGTCATCTGATCTTCATCCGCACCCTGGTGGTGCTCTGCCCCATGCTGGGGTTGCTGGGTACAGTGACCGGCATGATAGGCGTATTCGATGCGCTGGCTGCGGCCAACCGCTTTAATCCGGAGAGCATGGCGGGCGGGATCTCCCGCGCCACCATCCCCACCATGGCAGGCATGGTGGTGGCCCTCTCCGGCGTGTTGTTACTGAGCCGGCTCGAGAGTCAGGCCAAGCGTGCGCTGGCCAAGACCCGGGACGGCCTGCGAGAAGAGAAGGTAATGCAATGAGACGGCAATCCAAACGCCAGCGCGATGAAGTGCAGATCGACATGACCCCCATGCTGGATATCGTCTTCATCATGCTGATCTTCTTCATCGTGACCACCTCCTTCGTGCGCGAAGCCGGGCTTGAGGTACACAGACCCCAGGCCAGCCAGGCCAAGGCGCAGAAATCGTCCAGCATCATGCTGGCGATCGGCGCTCAGGGGCAGGTCTTCCTCGACCGCAAACAGGTGGATGTGGAGCGGGTGCAGGCCACCCTCGCCCGACTATTGGCGGAGCAGCCCGAGGCAAGCCTGGTGATCCAGGCCGATGAACGGGTACCCCACGGCAAGGTGGTGCGGGTGATGGATGAAGCCAAGGCGGCAGGCATCGCCAACATCGCCGTGGCGGTGGCACCGAAATGAAACACAAGTTGATGAGCCTGGGACTGGGGATCGCCCTCAGTCTGGGCATCCTGTTGTTCATGGCCACCCTGGTGGAGCCGCCCGGAGGGGAGAAGGCGACCACAGAGCAGAAATCCATCGTCATCAACATGCAGAACGAGGTGACCGAGGTACAGGTGCGTGAGCGGCCGGTACCCCAGGAGCCGGAACCCTTGCCGGAGCCGCCTGCCGCGCTGGCTTCGACACCGCTGCCCATGCCGGCGGCGGCCCCGTTGCCTTCGGTACAGCCGAGCCTGGATCTGGTCTCGACCCTGAGTGCGGTACAGGTCTTTGCCCCTGGCGTGGCGACCAGTCCCACTCCGGTCGCGAGCGGCAATTTCCATGGTCAGCAGCAGGGCGCTGGAATCGGTGCCAGCGACCTCTTGATGCCACTGCAACGGGTTGAGCCTGTTTATCCCTACCGGGCCCAGCAGGCCGGCATCGAGGGGTCCGTGACCTTGCGTTTCAGCGTCGATGCCGACGGCCGGGTACAGGATGTGGAGGTGGTCGAGGCCAAGCCGAAGCGCCAGTTCGAGCGAGCGGCCATTCAGGCGATCAACAAGTGGCGCTATCAGCCTAGGCCGGGCGCCACCGACAAGCTGGTGCAAGTCATCACGCTCAAATTCAAATTGGAGTCATAACCATGTTGCGGATCTGGATCTGTCTGCTGGCCCTGGTCAGCCAAGCCTGTCTGGCGATGGAGGTGAGCCCTCATTTCTCCCGCCAGCTGGAGCCCGTGATGAAGCTCTATCAATCCGGCCAGTGGCAACAGGCCCAGAGCAAGGCGGCTGTGCTCAAACCCGGTTCCGAGGCTGAGCACGCCTGGCTGGCTCAGTTACAGGCGTCTCTGGCCGCCAACCTGCAGCAGACCGCACAGGCGAGTCGCTACGTGGAGCAGGCTCTTGCCTATAAAGAGTGGCCAGAGCAGCAACGACTTCAGTTGTTGCGTCTGCGCGGGGATATCCAGGCCCAGCAATCCAACTGGTCCGGCGCCATCGCCAGCTACAAGGCCGCATTGGCCATCAAGGCTGACGATGCCTTGCGTCTGCGCTTGGCTGGCCTCTATTACCACAACAAGCAGTACGGCGAGGCAGCCAGCCAGAGTGAACAACTGTTGAAGAAAAGCTGGCAGAAGCAGGCAGCCATCATCCGCCTCTCCGCCCTCACTGCATTGCAGCGTTACGGCGTGGCTGCGGATCAGGCCGAAGAGTTGATCCGCCGCGAGCCGAAAGAGAGCAAGTGGTGGCAGCAGGCGGTGTCGCTCAATCTCTCCGCCAAGCGTGGTGATCGAGCGCTTGCACTGCTGCAAACCGCCATCGACCGTCAACTGATGGATGATGCCGCCGCCCGCAACCAGCTGATCCGCCTGTATGCCTGGCAGGGGCTGCCCTATCGCGGTGCGCGTCTGCTGGAGTCTGCCATGGCCAAGGGACAGATGAAGCAGAGCGCAGAGAATCGCCAATTGCTGGCCCAGTTGTGGGAAGGGGCACGTGAGTGGCCGAAGGCTGTGGACAGCTGGCAACTGCTTGCCCGGGAACATGCTCACCCCAAGGCCGCCATGCGTGCCGCCGAACTGCTGCTGCAACAGGGCAAGACGGATGCCGCCATGACCCAGCTCGCGGCCATCAAGTCAGTGAAGGGAGAGCAGGGCAACAGAGCCAAGGCCCTGCTGGTGCAGGCACACCTCAATAAAGAACAATATGCTCAGGCGCTGGTGTTGGCTCGCGAGCTGCAACAGCAGAACAACTGGCAAGACAGGGCGACCAGCTGGGTCAACTACATTCAGGCCCAGACTGACGGTATGAACAAAAAATCGGCATGAAACTGGGGTAAACTCTCATTTCATGGGGTTTAGCCTGCTTTTTCAGCAAACGAGCGCATTTTTACAAAAAGCCCTTGTCATCGCGGCGCGGCTCCCTATAATGCGCCCCTACCAGCACGGCAGAACACGCCAATCTGATGAGCCAGCTTCCTAGCGAAGTGGGCGCCGAAAGAAAAGCGAAAACAACCGCTTGACTTTCGAAGTGAGGGGCGTAAGATGCGCCTCCTCAACGCGATAAGCGTGACGCTCTTTAACAATTT